>NZ_CM142717.1:0-362500 GCF_054898115.1 Pseudomonas sp. MDT1-16 | reverse complement strand
TATCAGTCCAGGTGGTCGCCTTCGCCACTGGTGTTCCTTCCTATATCTACGCATTTCACCGCTACACAGGAAATTCCACCACCCTCTACCATACTCTAGCTCGACAGTTTTGAATGCAGTTCCCAGGTTGAGCCCGGGGATTTCACATCCAACTTAACGAACCACCTACGCGCGCTTTACGCCCAGTAATTCCGATTAACGCTTGCACCCTCTGTATTACCGCGGCTGCTGGCACAGAGTTAGCCGGTGCTTATTCTGTCGGTAACGTCAAAACACTTACGTATTAGGTAAATGCCCTTCCTCCCAACTTAAAG
Organism: Pseudomonas sp. MDT1-16; assembly: GCF_054898115.1. NCBI lineage: Bacteria > Pseudomonadati > Pseudomonadota > Gammaproteobacteria > Pseudomonadales > Pseudomonadaceae > Pseudomonas > Pseudomonas sp. MDT1-16. The sequence continues at coordinate 362,186 of NZ_CM142717.1, read as the reverse complement.
TGCTTTACAATCCGAAGACCTTCTTCACACACGCGGCATGGCTGGATCAGGCTTTCGCCCATTGTCCAATATTCCCCACTGCTGCCTCCCGTAGGAGTCTGGACCGTGTCTCAGTTCCAGTGTGACTGATCATCCTCTCAGACCAGTTACGGATCGTCGCCTTGGTGAGCCATTACCTCACCAACTAGCTAATCCGACCTAGGCTCATCTGATAGCGCAAGGCCCGAAGGTCCCCTGCTTTCTCCCGTAGGACGTATGCGGTATTAGCGTCCGTTTCCGAGCGTTATCCCCCACTACCAGGCAGATTCCTAGGCATTACTCACCCGTCCGCCGCTCGCCACCAGGTACAAGTACCCGTGCTGCCGCTCGACTTGCATGTGTTAGGCCTGCCGCCAGCGTTCAATCTGAGCCATGATCAAACTCTTCAGTTCAAACATCTTTGGGTTTTTAAGAAACCCTAAACTTGGCTCAGCAATCGTTGGTTACATCTTTGATTTCTCGCGGAGTAACTTGTGATGCTGATAATCTTGTTGACTATCAGTCTGACTCCACAAGCACCCACACGAATTGCTTGATTCAGTTGTTAAAGAGCGGTTGGTTAAGATCTTTCGTCTCAACCGAGGCGCGCATTCTACAGCAGCCTCTGTTGCTGTCAAGCGGTTATTTTCAGAAGTTTTCAAAGTTTCCTTTGTAACTTCAACCACTTGCGCTTTCGATCTCTCGTTAGCGGGAGGCGAATTCTACAGCGTTACTCGCTGCTGTCAACACCTCTTTTACACCGCTTTCGACCGAGAAGACCGAACCGTTAGAAGAGCCAAACAACCCCGCTCTTTCAACTCCTTCTGGGCTTCGATGACCTGAAGCAACTCGCTGTCGAAAACTGCGTAACTCATTGTTTACCAAGGAGTTTTCCGTTTCGATTGCGCCGGAAGTGGGGCGAATTATAGACGTCCAGAATCTGCCGTCAACACCTAATTACGCTTTTCTATCAATCACTTGTAGAAAGCCGGAAACAGCCCGTTTCCCTCTATATCGGAGAGCAAAACCAATCCTTCTATATAGAAGGGATTCTCAGAGCACCCCAGCCTCTTTGAAAGCCGCCACGACCCCAGCATCCAGACCCAACACTCGCTGCAGAACCTCCAATGTGTGCTCACCCAATAAAGGGGGCGCATTGCGGTACTCCACAGGCGTTTCGGACAGACGAATCGGACTCGCCACCTGCGGCACCATCCCTGCCAGCACATGAGGCAACTCAATCGCCAACCCACGCGCCTTAACCTGAGGATCGGAAAACACCTGAGCCAGATCATTGATCGGGCCGCATGGCACGCCTGCTTGCTCAAGCTGCAGCACCCACTCAGCAGTCGTCTTGAACACCGTCGCCTGGCGTATGAGCGGAATCAACACCGCACGATTCGCCACCCGCAACTTGTTGGTCGCAAAACGTGGATCATCCGCCCACTGCGGCTGACCTGCTACTTCAGCAAACTTGCGAAACTGCCCGTCATTACCGACGGTGAGGATGAAGTCTCCATCCGCCGTAGGAAAGTCCTGATAAGGCACGATATTCGGATGAGCATTACCCAGGCGCGTCGGAGCATTACCTGTAGTCAGGTAATTCATTGCTTGGTTAGCCAGACAGGCCACCTGAACATCCAGCAGCGCCATATCAATATGCTGACCGCCGCCGTCGTGATCCCTATGAGCCAGTGCCGCCAGGATAGCCACCGTCGAGTAGAGACCGGTCAAGATGTCCGTCAGCGCCACGCCGACTTTTACCGGGCCAGCACCTTCGTCGCCTTCGGGACGCCCAGTCAGGCTCATCAGACCGCCAAGCCCCTGGATCATGAAGTCATAACCCGCGCGTTTGGCGTATGGGCCGGTCTGGCCAAAACCGGTAATCGAGCAATAGATCAGATTCGGATTGATCGCCTTTAGCGACTCATAGTCCAGCCCATAAGCCGCCAGACCACCCACCTTAAAGTTCTCGATGAGGATGTCCGACTTGGCCGCCAACTCACGCACCAGCTTTTGCCCCTCTGGGCGCGTGAAGTCGATGGTGACCGATTGCTTGTTACGATTGGCCGACAAGTAATAAGCAGCTTCGCTGGTGTTCTCGCCATAAGCGTCTTTAAGGAAGGGAGGCCCCCAGGCACGCGTGTCATCGCCATTGCCCGGTCGCTCGACCTTGATCACCTCGGCACCGAGGTCAGCAAGAATCTGTCCAGCCCAGGGCCCGGCCAGCACCCGCGATAAATCCAGTACCCGTAGATGCGAAAGCGCGCCCATGACCGTTCTCCTATTAATAGAACGCCTGGATGCCAGTCTGTGCACGACCGAGGATCAGTGCGTGGACGTCATGCGTACCTTCATAGGTATTCACCACTTCCAGGTTGACCAAATGGCGAGCCACACCGAACTCATCGGAAATACCGTTACCACCCAGCATGTCGCGCGCCATGCGAGCAATGTCCAGGGACTTGCCGCAGGAGTTGCGCTTCATCATCGAAGTGATCTCGACCGCCGCAGTACCCTCATCTTTCATACGACCCAGACGCAGGCAGCCTTGCAACGCCATCGTGATCTCGGTTTGCATGTCGGCCAGCTTCTTCTGGATCAGCTGAGTGGCGGCCAGTGGGCGTCCGAACTGCTGACGATCCAGGGTGTACTGGCGAGCGGTGTGCCAGCAGAACTCGGCAGCACCCAGCGCGCCCCAGGAAATGCCATAACGTGCCGAGTTGAGGCACGTAAAAGGACCTTTCAAACCACGGACATCCGGGAAGATGTTCTCTTCAGGGACAAACACGTTGTCCATGACGATCTCGCCGGTGATGGATGCACGCAGACCAACCTTGCCGTGAATCACAGGAGCACTCAGGCCTTTCCAACCCTTCTCTAAAACGAAGCCACGGATATCGCCAGCGTCGTCCTTACCCCAGACCACGAACACATCAGCGATCGGACTGTTGGTGATCCACATTTTGTTGCCGGTCAGGCTGTAGCCGCCTTCCACTTTGCGTGCACGAGTGATCATCGCGCCCGGGTCGGAACCGTGGTCAGGCTCGGTCAGACCGAAGCAGCCAATCCATTCGCCTGATGCCAGCTTCGGCAGATACTTCTGTTTCTGGGCTTCGGTACCGAATTCATTGATCGGCACCATCACCAGCGAAGACTGCACACTCATCATCGAGCGATAGCCGGAGTCGACACGCTCGACTTCACGGGCGATCAAGCCGTAGCTGACGTAGTTCAGGCCGCTGCCACCATACTGCTCGGGGATGGTCGCGCCCAGCAGGCCAACCTCACCCATCTCGCGGAAGATCGCTGGGTCGGTCTTTTCATGGCGGAAAGCTTCGAGAACACGCGGCGCAAGCTTCTGTTGAGCGAATTGCTCAGCGGTGTCGCGGATCATGCGTTCTTCTTCGGTGAGCTGTTGATCCAACAGCAGGGGATCGATCCAGTTGAAGCTAGCTTTACCACCCATGAGTGTGTCCTCTCGAATCGGGTCAAATAACGTGGACTGATCCTAGGCCGGGTTCGGCGTCACGGCAAACGAGGATTTTGCATACTGTTGTGCTAATTTCTCACTCCGTAACATCGCAGAATAGCTTTTATGCGATGTATTAGTGAGGTTGACGTACATGCGCAGGAAAATCCCCAGTACAACTGCCCTGATCAGCTTTGAAGCGGCAGCTCGCCACGAAAGCTTTACCAAGGCAGCCCAGGAGCTCTCGCTCACTCAGGGCGCAATTTGCCGACAGATCGCCAGTCTTGAGGAGTTCCTCAGCGTAGAACTGTTCCGACGCTCGCGACGCGGGGTCAAGCTGACGGAGGCCGGCCTTTCCTACAGCCGACGGGTAGCGACTCAACTGGATGCGGTTGAGCGGGACACGTTGTCAGTGATGGGTCAGCAAGGCGCCAACGTGATCGAACTGGCGGTGGTTCCAACCTTTGGCACTCAATGGCTGCTGCCACGACTCAAGGACTTTCAGCAAAAGCACCCGGAAGTGACGGTCAACCTCACCAACCGAACACGCCCCTTCCTGTTTGCCGACACCGACTTCGATGCCGCAATCTATTTTGGCGACGCGGACTGGTCGGGTACCGAATCCCACAGGCTGATGGGCGAAAATCCGATGCCGGTGTGTAGCCCAAATCTCTTGGGGAAAAGGGCAAATCTGTCTCCCGGCGAAATCGCCGAATTGCCCCTGTTGCAGCAGACCACCCGCCCTTATGCCTGGCGCCAGTGGTTCGACTCCCAGAACCTTAATATCCCACGAGACATGACAGGGCCGCGCTACGAGCTATTCTCCATGCTTGCCCAAGCAGCCATGCACGATATGGGAATAGCGCTGATTCCACCGTTCCTGATTCAACGCGAACTGGCCGAGAAGCGCTTGGTCATTGCCAACGCCCAGGCGCTATCAAGCATCAAGGCGTATTACCTGATGATTCCTGAGCGAAAGGTAGAATCGGCCTCTTTACGGGCATTTCGCGATTGGTTGGTCAACCAGGCACAGAGTTACAGCCTAGAAGGATAAAGGCTCAGCCTTATTAGCTGACCCCGTAGTCAGCAAAATTGAAGCACTACAGATATAAGTATTTGTCGCATATTCGAATACTGTACCGACAAGCAGTACAAACGTCCTAGAAGTGCCTGATTCCGTGGCCTTGAGCCTCTATTGGGAAGCAATAACGACTCATTCACCTGACCAATACGTAAATTCTTCAATTTTAAAGGAACCCTTACAAGGCACGGCCTGCAAGGAATTCAACCGGTTAGTTGCGACATTCGGTCACGGGGTGACTTGTAGTTAATTTTCCGTCACCCGTCATAATCCCTTGAAGGGCACTAAGTTCGCCTGCAAAATGCCGCGCCCCGCCCTGATTTGGCGGGATCGTGCTGATCGGCCGCCCCAGCCGCACCATCCGAAGTGCCTGGGTTTACTCACTAAGATCACGCAGGAGATTTGACGTGCACATTGGTGTTCCTCTCGAAACCCAGACGGGTGAAACACGGGTTGCTGCAACCCCGGAAACCATCAAGAAGCTGATCGGCCAGGGTCATAAGGTCACTGTGCAAAGCGGCGCCGGCATTAACGCCAGCGTTGTCGACAGTGCTTATGAAGCGGCAGGCGCAATGATTGGCAGCGCCAACGATGCGTTGGGTGCCGAGCTGATTCTCAAGGTGGTCGCCCCCAGCGACAGCGAACTGACGCTGATAAAAAGCGGCACCGTTGTGGTGGGCATGCTCAATCCGTTCAGCAATGAAACCATTGCCAAGCTGGCTGAGTGCGGCATTACCGCTTTCGCACTGGAGGCCGCGCCGCGCACCTCTCGGGCTCAAAGCCTGGATGTGCTGTCCTCCCAGGCCAACATCGCCGGTTATAAAGCCGTGTTGTTGGCTGCTCACCACTATCCTCGCTTCATGCCGATGTTGATGACCGCTGCGGGGACCGTGAAAGCGGCGCGCGTGCTGATTCTCGGCGCGGGTGTGGCCGGTTTGCAGGCGATCGCTACGGCGAAACGTCTGGGTGCAGTGATCGAAGCGTCTGACGTACGCCCTGCAGTAAAGGAGCAGATCGAGTCCCTCGGCGCCAAGTTCGTCGACGTGCCTTATGAGACCGATGAAGAGCGCGAATGCGCCGTTGGTGTCGGCGGTTACGCGCGACCAATGCCCGCCAGCTGGATGCAACGTCAGGCCCTGGCCGTGCACGAACGCGCCAAGCAGGCTGACATTGTCATCACCACCGCACTGATCCCGGGCCGTAAGGCGCCAACGTTGTTGAGCGCGGAGACCGTGGCGCAGATGAAGCCAGGCTCGGTGGTCATCGACCTCGCGGCAGCTCAGGGTGGTAACTGCCCGCTGACCGTGGCTGACCAGATCGTCGTCGAGAATGGCGTGACCATTTGCGGCCCGACCAACCTGGCCGGCGCAGTCGCGGCAGACGCTTCGGCCCTGTACGCGCGCAACCTGCTGGACTTCCTGAAGCTGGTCTTCAACAAAGAAGGCCAGTTCGAAGTAAACCTAGAAGACGACATCGTCGCCGCGTGCCTGATGTGCCGCGACGGCCAAGTCATCCGAAAAAACGCCTAAGCAGGGATTCAGACGATGGAAGAGCTTATCTCCCCCGGTATCTACAACCTGATCATCTTCGTGCTGGCGATTTATGTCGGTTATCACGTGGTCTGGAACGTTACACCTGCACTGCACACGCCTTTGATGGCGGTAACCAACGCAATCTCGGCGATTGTAATCGTCGGCGCCATGCTGGCCGCAGCTTTGACCGTGACGCCACTGGGCAAGACCATGGGCACCTTGGCCGTGGCTTTGGCGGCAGTGAACGTGTTTGGTGGCTTCCTGGTGACCCGCAGGATGCTTGAGATGTTCAAGAAAAAAGCCCCGAAAGCAGTAAAAGAAGAGGCGTCCAAGTAATGAGCATGAATCTCGTCACGACGCTCTACTTGATCGCGTCGATCTGCTTCATCCAGGCCCTCAAAGGCCTGTCGCACCCGACGACGTCGCGGCGCGGCAACCTGTTCGGCATGCTCGGCATGGCGCTGGCAATCATCACGACTGTCGGTCTGGTCTACAAACTCGGCGCAGAACTCGCTACAGCGGGCATTGGCTACGTCATCGTCGGTCTGTTGGTCGGCGGCACCGCCGGTTCGATCATGGCCAAACGCGTTGAAATGACCAAGATGCCGGAACTGGTCGCCTTCATGCACAGCATGATCGGTCTGGCCGCAGTGTTCATCGCCATTGCGGCGGTGGTCGAGCCGCAATCCCTGGGCATCGTTAAGCAGTTGGGTGATTCGATTCCGGCCGGTAACCGCATGGAGCTGTTCCTTGGCGCAGCGATTGGTGCCATCACCTTCTCCGGCTCGGTAATTGCCTTCGGTAAGCTCTCGGGCAAGTACAAGTTCCGCCTGTTCCAGGGCGCACCGGTACAGTTCAGCGGCCAACACAAGTTGAACCTTGTGTTGGGCCTGGCGACGCTCGGCCTGGGCATCACCTTCATGCTGACCGGCAACCTCGGTGCTTTCGCCCTGATGCTGGCCCTGGCCTTCGTGATGGGCGTGCTGATCATCATCCCGATCGGCGGTGCCGACATGCCGGTAGTGGTGTCGATGCTCAATAGCTATTCCGGTTGGGCAGCAGCGGGTATCGGCTTCTCGCTGAACAACTCGATGCTGATCATCGCAGGTTCGCTGGTGGGCTCTTCCGGTGCCATCCTCTCGTACATCATGTGCAAAGCGATGAACCGCTCGTTCTTCAACGTACTGCTCGGCGGTTTCGGCGGTGCAACGGATACCGCAGGCCCAGCTGGCGCCAAGGAAGCTCGTCCGGTGAAGTCTGGCTCGTCCGACGACGCCGCGTTCCTGCTGACCAACGCCGACACCGTGATCATCGTGCCGGGCTACGGCCTGGCGGTGGCACGTGCCCAGCACTCGCTGATGGAACTGGCTGAGAAGTTGACTCACCGTGGTGTCACTGTGAAGTTTGCGATCCACCCGGTCGCCGGGCGGATGCCAGGGCACATGAACGTCCTGCTGGCCGAGGCCGAAGTACCTTACGAGCAAGTGTTCGAGATGGAAGACATCAACTCCGAGTTTGGCCAGACCGACGTGGTGCTGGTGCTTGGCGCCAACGACGTGGTCAACCCGGCGGCGAAGAACGATCCGAAATCGCCGATTGCCGGCATGCCGATCCTCGAAGCCTATAAAGCCAAGACCGTGATCGTCAACAAACGCTCGATGGCCAGCGGCTATGCCGGTCTGGACAACGAACTGTTCTATCTGGACAAAACCATGATGGTGTTTGGCGACGCCAAGAAAGTCATCGAAGACATGGTCAAAGCCGTCGACTAAAGACTGCTCCAGCGCAATACCCAAAACCCCGGCCTCTAGTAGGCTGGGGTTTTTTATTACCCGCTAAAAACCGACTAAAGGCTCTAAATCAGGGCTCTGCATTCGACCATGGTAGCGGGAGGAATTTTTTTTTAATCACTAGACTGCACACCTTGCTTTCGTTGCCCGAGATAACAATCCATGTACCGTGATCGTATTCGCTTGCCTTCGTTGTTGGATAAGGTGATGAGCGCCGCTGACGCTGCCGCTCTGATTCAGGACGGCATGACCGTCGGCATGAGTGGTTTCACTCGCGCCGGCGAAGCCAAAGCCGTGCCCCACGCACTGGCCGAACGCGCCAAAATCACCCCGCTGAAAATCACGCTGATGACCGGCGCCAGCCTGGGCAACGACCTCGATAAACAGCTCACCGAAGCCGGCGTATTGTCGCGACGCATGCCATTCCAGGTCGACAGCACCCTGCGCAAGGCCATTAACGCCGGCGAAGTGATGTTCATTGATCAGCACCTTTCGGAAACCGTTGAGCAATTGCGCAACCAGCAGCTCAAACTGCCAGACATCGCGGTGATTGAGGCCGTGGCCATCACCGAGCAGGGCCATATCGTGCCGACCACTTCGGTGGGTAATTCGGCCAGCTTCGCGATTTTCGCCAAACAGGTGATCGTCGAGATCAACCTGGCGCACAACCCAAATCTCGAAGGCCTGCACGACATCTATATCCCGACCTATCGGCCGACTCGCACCCCGATTCCGCTGGTCAAGGTTGATGATCGCATTGGCAGCACGGCCATCCCGATCCCGCCGGAAAAGATCGTCGCGATCGTGATCACCAATCAATCCGACTCGCCGTCCACCGTGTTGCCGCCAGACGTCGACACTCAGGCCATTGCCGACCACCTGATCGACTTCCTCAAGCAGGAAGTGGCCGCCGGGCGCATGACCAACAAGCTCGGCCCGCTGCAAGCCGGGATTGGCAACATCGCCAACTCGGTGATGTGTGGCCTGATCGACTCGCCGTTCGAAGACCTCACTATGTATTCGGAAGTGTTGCAGGATTCGACGTTCGATCTGATTGACGCCGGCAAGCTGAGTTTCGCTTCCGGCAGTTCGATCACCTTGTCAAGCCGTCGCAATACCGATGTTTTCGGCAACCTTGAGCGCTACAAGGACAAACTGGTGCTGCGCCCGCAAGAAATTTCCAACCACCCGGAAGTGGTACGTCGGCTCGGAATCATCGGCATCAACACGGCGCTTGAATTCGACCTGTATGGCAACGTCAACTCCACCCACATCTGCGGCACGCGGATGATGAACGGCATCGGCGGCTCGGGCGACTTTGCGCGCAACGCGCATTTGGCGATTTTCGTGACCAAGTCGATTGCCAAGGGTGGCGCAATTTCCAGCGTGGTACCGATGGTCAGCCACGTCGATCACACTGAGCATGACGTTGACATCCTTGTCACGGAGATCGGTCTGGCGGACTTGCGTGGCCTGGCGCCGCGAGAGCGCGCTCGAGTCATCATCGATAACTGCGTGCACCCGGACTATCGCCAAGCCCTCGATGACTACTTCACAGCTGCTTGTGCACTCGGCGGGCACACGCCGCATATTCTGCGTGATGCCCTGAGCTGGCACATTAACCTTGAAGAAACCGGGCGAATGCTGGCGGTGTAATTGATACAGATGGCCGCTGACGTAAACACAGTTTCGTCAGCTTGCTGTTGCCAAGCAGAAATGCGTTTAAAACTGTACTGCTGTACCGGTCATTTCCTACCGAAATAACCCACCTTTTTCAGTAAAATCATCAGAAACGCACCATATTAGTGCTGACAAGTACAGTTACCTCAATTTAGACCAGTACACCACCCATTAACAGTTAACTGGTCCCTCACAATACAGGTGAACTGTATCTACAGAGACTGGCCAAACGAGAGGATCATTGGCATCAGTTAAACCACTACCTAATCCCGCCACAAGCGGAAGGATGTCAACCATGGAACGTACACTCAGTTCCGAGCTGTTTTTCGAAGACAACGCTGTAAAAACCCAGGCTTCCACGCCTCTTCGCGTTCTCGCCAACCTGATGTTGTGGCAGCGCCGCATCTCCAGCCGCCATCAACTGGCTCGTCTGGATTCGCGTCTGCTGGCTGATGCCGGGATTAGCGAAGCACAACGCTACGAAGAGCTGAGCAAGCCTTTCTGGCGCTAAGTTAGCGTCGCTGGCTCTGACCCACCGGGTCCACCGCCAGCATCCAAATTGAAAAAACAAAGCCCGTCGTGGGAAACCACGACGGGCTTTGTCGTTCTGGAGGATCAATTCAGGTCATACAGTGGAGGGATCTCTTAACAGGTACAGTTTTAGTATTCCACAAACTGAACCATTACAATTTCAGCATAGTGTGTCTGTTGCGGTAGGCAGGAAGGGATCACCCTGAAATCCCGAACTACCAGCAAAAGGACCGCGCCATGAATCACTTACTGGATGTTTCCATTTCCACGCCTCAATCAACGCCTCGCCCCCATTGGTTTCGTAGATTACTGAGGAGCTTCGCGAACAGCTTGGAAAGGGCCCGAACCCGGCGTTTACTGGGCCAACTCAATGACCGGCAGCTCTCAGACCTGTGCATCAGCCACGCGGATCGTCTCAACGAATTGGATAAACCGTTCTGGCGCTAGTTTCCCACTTGAACAGACGGGACTGTTCGAACCGATACTCACAGGACTAATATCCAAATAGAACGTGGCGAACGCTGCATGACTGGCGTCTGAATCAACAGACACTGCGCCACCTCTCAATCGGTTTTCCAAAGGAGTTTCACCATGTCCCGACTTCGTCTGCTCAGCGCTGCAGCCCTGCTTGCCGTGGCTGCCAATTCCCACGCCACCAGCTTTATCGTGACCACCGATGCCGTCGTCGGCGCGCTCAAGGCAACGTCCGATGCGACCTCCGATGTCACTTCTTCCTTTCGCGATGACAAAATCGTGCGCGCCGCCCGTGACGACGCCGCCAGCTTCGTTGCCAGCGAAGGCGCCATTCGTGGCGTGAAACTGGAAAGCGCACTTGACCATATTCGCCACCAGGCACCTCAGCTGAACGCGACTGATGCACAACTGGCGCAAGCCATACTGACTATCTAAGCGGCATCACTGACGTGGGACACGCCCGCCGTGTCCCAATGTTTCGACGCTGGCTCTAGACCGGGCGTTGCGCTAGCCTTGTGACTCGCCTTCAGCTATCGAGTCTCATGCGTTTTCTTTCACATCTATCGATCACTCCGGTTTTCGTGGCAGCCTTTTGGATGGGCTCGGTCCATGCCTTTGACCTGTCAACACAAGGCATTGTGGCTACCGGCTACGCCACAAGCATGGTGACCTCCGCCCCCTTCGACCGTAAGCTGCTCCTCTCGGCACACGATGACGCTGCGGCGTTTATCGCCAGCAACGGCCAACTGCGAGGAGCACAACTGGAGTCCGCCCTGATTTATCTGCGCCGGACCCAGTCAAAACTTCATGCCAGCGACCTTGAACTGGCGCAGGCAATTCTCGTCCAATAGTTATCCTTGTTCTTACGGAGTCGCTCCATGCGTAACCCTCTGATTGCTGCCGCCCTTGGCCTGCTGTTATCGACCGGTGTGGCCCAGGCACACACCCTGGTCGCCACCAGTAACATCATCATCAACGCCACCCAACGCACGCTTGATTTCACTTCCGATACCACGACGTCCATCCGTGACTCGAAGATCGTTCGTGAAGCCCACGACGATGCAGCCAGTTTCGTCGCCAGCGATGGCGACATTCGTGGCGCGCACCTGGAGGCGGCCTTCAACACGCTGCGCACCCGCGTGCCGGAAGCGCGAGACGCCAGTGACCAGGTTCTCGCCGAAGCCATCCTCGCACTGTGAGGTCGCCAGGCGCCTGGCTGTTGGCCGGGGTCATGTTGCTGCTCGTCAACACGGCCCAAGCTGACTTGCAATTAAGGCTCAAGACCGACGGGCTCAGCCCCGCTCAACAGCAGGCCAGTCAGGCGTTGCTCGATGAAGCTATGCAGGCCCTGCCGCCACGGTTCATCGAGCAGCTCGACCGACGCATCGACGTCGGCTGGACCGATGACATGCCGAGCAACGCTTTCGGCCAGGCGTCGCTGGTGTCCGAGCTCGATCTGAACCGCAACTTGCTTGCCAGCCTCACTGACGGCAGCGCCGCGACCAAGAAGACCTATCGTCCCCATGGCACCGTGCGCCGCGAAATGCTGGCCACTGTGTTGCACGAACTCACCCACATCTATGACCGCTCGCGCCTGTGGCCGGACGCGGAGCGCACGCTGATTCAGCGTTGCACCCGGCGCAACAGCAGCTCGGGACTGGTGGGTATCCCGGATCAATGCCGCGGCCAATCAGCACGGCGTTTTACCCTCAGTGATGACCCGCGCCTGCTCGACCTCGCCGGCTGGCCGCAGTACGTTGGCCGCCGCGGCGAGCGCGAACAACATAACCGGCAAATTGCCCGTAGCCCGGACATTTACGAAACGAGCAGCCCCAAGGAATTTGTCGCGGTCAACATGGAGTATTTCCTCCTGGACCCGAGCTACGCCTGCCGTCGCCCTGCGCTGTACCGCTACTACAAAGACCATTTCGGCTGGGCGCCCGCCGCTAAAGACGCGTGTGGCAAAACCTTCTCCTTCCTCAATGCCGGCAACGATTTCGGCAAAACGCCACTGGGCAAGGTCGATCCGGAGCGGGTTTACGCCGTCGACTATCTGCTGGCTGAAGCCAACCAGAACTGGGTCAGCCGCTGGGGCCACAGCATGTTGCGGTTGGTGATCTGTGCACCCGGCCGGCCACGTGGGCCGGATTGCCGGCTCGATCTGGATCAGCATCTGGTGTTGTCCTACCGCGCCTTCGTCGGTGATGTACAGCTATCGAGTTGGGACGGACTGGTGGGCAAATACCCGTCGCGCCTGTTTGTCCTGCCGCTGGCCCAAGTGATCGACGAATACACCAAGACAGAACTGCGTAGCCTGGCTTCGGTGCCGCTGAACCTGTCGCGCAGCGAGATCGAAGACGTGGTGGAACACGCCGCCGAAATGCACTGGAGTTACGACGGCAACTACTTCTTCCTGTCCAATAACTGCGCGGTAGAGGGCCTGAAGTTACTGCGTAGCAGCACCAACAACACAAAACTGGTCGGGTTGGACAGCATCATGCCCAACGGTTTGCTGGAAGTGCTCAAGGGCCGCGGGCTGGCGGACACCAGCGTGCTGGATGATCCCCGCGAAGCGCTGCGTCTGGGCTATCGTTTCGACTCCTTCCGCGATCGTTATCAAGCGATGTTCGAAGTGCTGAAGAAGCACTTGCCGATCAAGCAGGAAAAGGTCGAAGACTGGCTCGCCTTAAAAGCTGAGGAGCGTCGGCAATGGATCGACCAAGCCGATTTGCGCACCAGCGCGGCATTACTGCTACTGGAGCAGGCCGCCTTCCGCCAACAATTGGTGTTGGCCCAGGACGAAGTTAAGCAGCGCTATCTGGGCGCTCGGGAATTGAAAAACGGCGGCATGGACAAAGCCAACGCGACCTTGCAGCAAATACTTGCCAACAGCGGATTCCTCAGCCGTCCGGCGGAGCTGCTTGGCACCGGGGGTTATGGATTGCCGCAGCCGAGTGAATGGCAGCGTCTCGAGTCGGAAAGCAGCCTGCGGCAGAAGCAGCTTCAGGCGCTGACAGGTGATCTGGACAAAGAGGTGAGAGCGCTGCTCGAACCGAGCCGTGCGGCCGAGATGGCCGCCAATGAAGCCAACCTGAAACAGGTCGGCGAGCATCTGAGGAAGTTGCACAAGGCGTCGGGCGGGTTGGAGTTGCCGTAAACAACAGGCTTCGCGGCTGATCCGCGAAGCCTTCAGCGCCTACAGGCTATTCAACAGCAAAAAGGGCTTCAGAACGTAGTCCTGAAGCCCTCGGTCTTGCTGTTTTAGTCTGTGCCGCGAGGCTCTAATTCCTCTGTATCAGGAAATTTACCTTCAGCTGACGCGGGCCTTACGCACGCCATCGGCCAGCGCCGCGCAAAGACTCAACACGCCATCGATAGCCTGATCCGGAGTCGACGCATTGGCGATGTGATCGATCAACGCCGAACCCACCACCACACCGTCCGCTAGGCGAGCGATGGATGCCGCTTGCTCCGGTGTGCGAATGCCGAAACCGATGCTGATCGGCAGATCGGTGTGGCGACGCAGACGGGCAACCGCTTCTTCAACGTGTTCCAGCGTGGCTGCGCCGGCACCGGTCACACCTGCCACGGACACGTAGTAGACGAAGCCGGAACTGCCATTCAAAACGGTCGGCAGGCGCACATCATCGGTCGTCGGGGTGGTCAGGCGGATGAAATCCAGGCCTGCTGCCTGAGCCGGATCGCACAGTTCGCCGTTATGCTCGGGCGGCAGGTCGACCACGATCAGGCCGTCAACACCCGCCTCTTTGGCATCCGCAATGAAACGCGGCACGCCGTACATGTGAATCGGGTTGAAGTAACCCATCAGCACCAGCGGCGTCTCGGTATTGCCTTCACGGAACTCGCGAACCATTTGCAGGGTTTTCGCCAGGTTCTGCTTGGCACCGAGAGCACGGATGTTGGCCAACTGGATTGCCGGGCCGTCGGCCATTGGATCGGTGAAGGGCATGCCCAACTCGATCACGTCGGCACCCGCGCCGGGCAAGCCTTTGAGGATCGCCAGAGAAGTGTCATAGCTCGGGTCGCCAGCGGTAACGAAGGTCACCAGGGCGGCACGATTCTGTTCCTTGAGTTCGGAAAATCGAGTTTGCAGGCGGCTCATCAGTGTTTCTCCTGCTTGGATTGCTCTTGCTGAGAGTGTTCCATGTGGTGCATCACGGTCTGCATGTCTTTGTCCCCGCGACCGGACAGGTTGACCACCATCAGGTGATCTTTTGGCAGGGTCGGTGCGCGTTTGAACACTTCGGCCAGGGCATGGGCGCTTTCCAGTGCAGGAATAATCCCTTCCAGGCGGCAGCATTTGTGGAACGCGTCGAGGGCTTCGTCGTCGGTTACCGAGGTGTACTGAACGCGGCCGATGTCATGCAACCAGGCGTGTTCCGGGCCGATGCCTGGATAGTCGAGGCCGGCAGAGATCGAGTGAGCATCGATGATCTGGCCATCGTCGTCCTGCAGCAAGAAGGTCCGGTTACCGTGCAGCACGCCCGGTACGCCACCGTTCAGGCTGGCTGCGTGCTTGCCGGTTTCGATGCCGTACCCGGCGGCTTCAACGCCAATGATCTCGACGCTTTTGTCGTCGAGGAACGGGTGGAACAGGCCCATGGCGTTGGAACCACCACCGATGCACGCCACCAGGCTGTCCGGCAGACGACCTTCCTGGGCTTGCAGTTGGGTACGGGTTTCTTTACCAATAACGGCCTGGAAGTCGCGAACCATGGCTGGATAAGGGTGCGGACCGGCCACAGTGCCGATCAGGTAGAAGGTGCTGTCGACGTTGGTCACCCAGTCACGCAGGGCTTCGTTCATCGCATCTTTCAGGGTACCGGTACCGGCCACGACCGGGATCACTTCGGCGCCCAGCAGCTTCATGCGGAATACGTTGGCTTGCTGACGTTCGATGTCAGTGGTGCCCATGTAGATCACGCAATCAAGGCCAAAACGTGCAGCTACAGTGGCAGTCGCCACGCCGTGCATACCAGCGCCGGTCTCGGCGATGATGCGTTTCTTGCCCATGCGCCGCGCCAGCAGGATCTGGCCGATGCAGTTGTTGATCTTGTGCGCACCGGTGTGATTCAGCTCTTCGCGCTTGAGGTAAATCTTCGCGCCGCCGCAGAACTCTGTCAGACGTTCGGCAAAGTACAACGGGCTTGGCCGACCCACATAGTCGCGCTGGAAGTAGGCCAATTCCTCTTTGAATGCAGGATCTTCCTTGGCCAATTCGTATTCCCGGGCCAGGTCGAGGATCAACGGCATCAGGGTTTCGGCGACGTAACGGCCGCCGAACGCGCCAAACAGGCCGTTGGCGTCGGGGCCGTTGCGCAGATTAGTCTGGGTCATGGGTCGCTCCGGTTGAATGCGTGGGATGATGCTTTTGAAGAGAGAGTGGGCTTAACTCTACCCCTGACGCCGCAGGCTGAAAACCGATAAGATCGCCGCAACCTGTCAGGAAAACTCACAAATCCAATGAGCCATGATCTTCCTCCGCTGAACGCCCTTCGGGCCTTCGAAGCGACTGCCCGCCTGAACAGCGTCAGCAAGGCCGCCGAACAGCTGCACGTCACCCATGGCGCGGTCAGCCGACAGCTCAAGGTATTGGAAGAACACCTCGGCGTGAGTCTGTTCATCAAGGATGGACGTGGCCTGAAACTCACAGATGCCGGCGTTCGTTTGCGCGATGCCAGCGGTGAGGCGTTCGAGCGCTTGCGGACTGTGTGTGCAGAGCTGACCCAAAGTACCGCCGATGCGCCGTTCGTACTGGGTTGTTCGGGCAGCTTGCTGGCACGCTGGTTTATTCCCAGGCTGGGACGCTTGAATACCGACCTGCCGGACCTGCGCCTGCACCTGTCGGCTGGTGAGGGTGATCTCGATCCACGGCGTCCGGGACTGGATGCCTTACTGGTGTTTGCCGAGCCACCTTGGCCAGCGGACATGCAGGTGTATGAGTTGGCGAGCGAACGCATCGGCCCGGTCATGAGCCCGAGATTCGCGGGCTACGAACGCCTGCAAGACGCACCGCCCACAGCGCTGCTGAACGAGCCATTACTGCACACCACCTCACGCCCACAGGCCTGGCCTAGCTGGGCGCAACAAATAGGCCTCGACGCCAAGGCGTTGAAGTACGGTCAGGGTTTTGAGCATTTGTATTACTTGCTGGAGGCCGCAGTGGCCGGGCTGGGTGTGGCGATTGCCCCTGAACCGCTGGTGGCCGAGGACTTGAAGGCCGGTCGCCTGGTTGCGCCTTGGGGCTTCAGTGAAACCCCGGCGCAACTGGCGTTGTGGCTACCCCAGCGCGCCGCGGACGGGCGCGCTCGGCAACTGGCGCAGTGGCTCAAAAACGAACTGCGCCAGACGGATTAATCACCGCGTTTGCACAATAGATAAGCCGCGAGCAGACCCAATGCACCGACGGCGACACCCGCTGTAGTCCAAGGGTGTTCCTGGGCGTAGTCCCGCGTGGCAATCCCGGTTTCACGGGTTTTAACTTTGACTTCTTCATACGCATCGCTGAGCAGGTGGCGCGAATGCTTTAGCGCGTTTTCGGCGTTACTTTTCAACGCTTTAAGGGTTTTACGCGACTCGTCCGAGGCGTCGTCCTTCAGGCTTTCCAAAGATTTCAGCAGACTCTCGATCTCGGCTTCCATGCTTTGCAATGAGGCTTTACGTAAAGAGGTGTTGGCCATGGTGGCTCTCCTGCATTGATTGAGTTGCGTGTGTTGGTTGGGACTTCAGGGGTTTGAGAAAGTGCAGTAAATCTGAACTTCAACTTCGGATTCGCCGACAGAAGTAATACGAAAAATCACTGCTAGGCTGTATTTCACACCCAGAGGAGAACGCCATGACTGACCATCACACCTACAAGAAAGTCGAATTGGTTGGCTCGTCCACCAGCAGCATTGAAGACGCCATCAACAACGCGCTGGCCGAAGCCAATAAAAGCATCAAGCACCTGGAATGGTTTGAAGTAACCGAAACCCGCGGGCACATCAAGGACGGCAAGGCTGCACACTTCCAGGTGACGCTCAAAGTCGGGTTCCGGATTGCCACTAGCTGAGTTTGAGCTAATCTTCGGAAATTGCGCGCTGGCCGAGCGCCATAGGGAATGGCAAAGCGCTACATATGTACATCCGGCTGATCGCTGGGTGCCCCTATTGATCCGACCAGGGAATGCGATCGATGAAGTATTTTATTTTGGCGGTAGGTTTGTTGAGTCTTACAGGAACAGCCCTGGCTCAGGGCAAGCCATGCGAAGAGCTGAAAGCCGATATCGCCGCGAAGCTGGATGCCAAAGGTATTTCCAATTATTCACTGGAAATCGTTGATAAAGGCACTGCTGCTGACGGGAAAGTCGTCGGCACCTGTGAAAAAGGCACCAAGCAAATCGTCTACAAGCAGGGCTGACCGCCCTCGAAAATGGGAAAGCCGACGCAATGACGTCGGCTTTTTTGTGCTCGCTATTTGAGTGTCAGCCCTTCATGACCTGCGCCAGCAGCTCATAGGAGTGCACACGATCGGCATGTTCGTACAGGTCGCAGGTGAAAATCAGCTCATCCGCCTGGGTCTGTTCGATCAGCACTTCCAGTTTGGCGCGGATTTTCTGCGGGCTGCCAACCATCGCCAGGCCAAGGAAATCGCCGACCGCCTCTTTCTCATGAGGCAGCCACAGGCCGTCCATGGTTTTTACCGGCGGACGTTGCACCAGGCTCTGGCCACGCATCAACGCCAGGATGCGCTGGTAGACCGAGGTCGCCAGATAATCTGCCTGCTCGTCGGTGTCAGCAGCCACCAACGGTACACCGAGCATCACGTAGGGTTTATCCAATACTGCTGAAGGCTTGAAGTGATTGCGGTAGACGCGAATGGCCTCATGCATTAAGCGCGGTGCGAAATGTGAGGCAAAGGCGTAAGGCAAACCGCGCTCGCCAGCCAGTTGTGCACTGAACAGGCTGGAGCCCAGCAGCCAGATCGGGACATGGGTGCCGGTGCCCGGCATTGCGATGATCCGCTGGTCCGGGGTGCGCGGACCGAGGTAGCGCATCAGTTCCGCTACGTCTTCCGGGAATTCGTCGGCGCTGCCGGAGCGTTCACGACGCAAGGCGCGGGCGGTCATCTGATCGGAACCGGGGGCACGACCCAGGCCCAGGTCGATCCGGCCCGGGTACAGACTTTCGAGCGTACCGAACTGCTCGGCGATCACCAGTGGCGCGTGGTTGGGCAACATCACGCCACCGGAACCGACACGAATAGTCGAAGTGCCGCCGGCCAGGTAGCCAAGCAATACCGAGGTCGCCGAACTGGCAATGCCGTCCATGTTGTGGTGTTCGGCAACCCAGAAACGGTTGTAGCCGAGCTTCTCGACGTGCTGCGCCAGGTCCAGGGAATTGCGCAGCGACTGGGCCGCGCTGCCGTTTTCCCGCACAGGCACCAGATCAAGGGTCGAGAACTTGATATCGGACAGTTGTTTCATAAGCCTGCTTCTCCAATTGAGGGCGCAGGTTTTTTCGTTACAAACGAAAACCTGCCGAATCTATAAGCGTGCTTCATGCAATGAGGGCATATACCCGAGTTTCAATAGCAGGGCCAAAATTCCTACGAAATAAGAGGATCGATCAGATCAAGTGAACTTTGCACCACCGTCTATCCTCAGAACCCTAGCAACCGAAAACCACGAAGGCGTGACGCTTCGCGCCGGATCTTGAGGAGGCAGACATGGCTATTACGAAGAAAGCATCGGCTCATTGGGAAGGTGACCTGAAAACCGGCATCGGCTCGATTTCCACGGAAACCGGTGTACTCAGAGAAGCACCCTACGGCTTCAAGGCACGTTTCGAAGGCGGCAAGGGCACCAATCCGGAAGAGCTGATCGGCGCGGCGCACGCGGGCTGCTTCTCCATGGCGTTTTCGATGATTCTCGGCGATGCCGGCCTCAAGGCTGACAGCATCGACACCAATGCCGAAGTCACTCTGGACCAGGTGGACGGCGGCTTTGCGATCACGGCGGTGAAATTGGTCCTCAAGGCGAAAATCCCTGGGGCGACTCAGGCGCAGTTCGAGGAGCTGAGCAATAAAGCCAAAGAGGGCTGCCCGGTTTCCAAAGTGCTGAATGCGAAAATCAGTCTGGATGCAACGCTGGTCAGCTGATAGCGGGTTGTCGCGCGCCCCGATAAAAGATCGCAGCCTCGGCGGGCTGCGTTCTTTTTTTGCCCTGAAACAAAACCTGGCTGGCGAGATTGTGGTCGAATAAATGACAGCAGCTAAAGCGCATTACCGTGCGCGCTGCCTCAAAGGAGCTTCAACCATGAAACGTTTTGCCTTGGCGATTATCTGTTGCGCGCTGGCCACATCGGCCCTGGCGGCACCGAAATCCTGTGAAGAACTCAAGTCCGAGATCGAAGCCAAGATCCAGGCCAATAACGTCTCGTCCTACACCCTGGAGATCGTCACCAATGATGAAGTGCACGATCAGAACATGGTCGTTGGTTCGTGCGAAAGCGGCACCAAGAAAATCATCTACCAGAAGAATGACCGCTGATTCACCTCACATGAGGCAATAGGACTCTCGGTCTTCAGCGACCACTTCACGCTTGGCGTTGTACAACCGGGCGCCGGGAGTGAACGCTATCGAACGGCCTTCCAGCACATAACGCTGGCCGGCTTCGAAATGATCGTAGTTGATGGTCAGGTAGCACAAGCGTTCCGTGGGAGCGCTCATCATGCCCATGCCCCCACCACCGGGCACTTCAAAGTCGAATCTGACGATCAGCTCATGGCTGCCAGGCGTGACCTGGAAAAAACGCCCGTCGCGCATTCGCTGATTGTCCAGTCGCTCCGCCATCAGCAACTTATCATTGGGGAATGGCGTCGAGAACTCGATCCAGGCCATCTGCGGATTCACCGCTGGTAACGGGCTCTGACAGCCAGCAACAATGCTTGCAGCAAGCAATAGCATTAACCTGCGCATGATGAATGTCCCGAGGATTGGTCATTCAGCATAGCGCCGATCAAGTGCGTTGGCAGCCTGCCGGTACACCCTGGCCGATCACTTTTCGCTGCTGATCATAGAGCTTTGCCCACGGCCGAAAACCGATATTCCCCGCCTGCAGTTGATACCGCTCGCCAGCGTTGAAGTCCTTGAATTTCACGTTCAACTGGCAGTCACGCCATAGCGGCTCGGCGTCGGGTCCGATGTTGGTTGGCGCGACCGGGAATTGATAACGAACCGTCAGCTCATGGCTACCCGGATGAACCTCGAAATAGCGCTTGTCGGTGGAAGCCTTGTCATCGACTTCCAGCGCTTGCAGCGCGGTGTCTTCCTGCTTCGAATCCAGGTCGATCCACGCTTGAGCCGGATCATGGGGGGGTAATCCGAATCCAGCACAACCTGCCAGCATCAGCAGGCTTCCTGTCAGCATCAACGTGCGCATAGCGGAGCTCCAGTCAGGCGGGATAGTCTTGCGGGCAGACTCTCCAGGGATGATTCATTTTGATCAGGCCGCTTCCAAGCCTTGGGTTACTTGATCGCGTTTTACGCATTTTGTTTCCGGGTGTGTTGTTTTTGTTGCTCAACGGTTGCGCCAGCGTCAGCTATTACGGCCAATTGGCCAGTGGTCAGCTGCAATTGCTGCGGGCACGGGAGCCGGTTTCCAGAGTGATTGCCGATCCCGGTCGCGATCAGCTATTGCGTGCGCACCTGACTCAATCGCAAAAAGCCCGCACGTTCGCCAGCCAACAGCTGCATCTGCCGGATAACCAGAGTTACCGTTTGTACGCCGACATTGGCCGGCCGTTCGTCGTCTGGAATGTCTTCGCCACGCCGGAGTTTTCTCTGACGCCGCACAACCATTGCTTCCCGATCGCCGGTTGCGTCGCCTATCGCGGCTATTACAGTCAGAGCGCGGCTCGCGGTGAGGCAGCATTGCAACGACTGCAAGGTATGGACGTGTCGATCGGTGGCGTCGAGGCTTATTCGACGCTCGGCTGGTTCAACGATCCGATCATCAGTTCGATGATGGGCTGGGGCGACGAACGATTGGCCACGCTGATCTTCCATGAACTGGCGCATCAACGCTTTTATGTGAAAGACGACACCGAATTCAATGAGTCTTTTGCCACCTTCGTCGAACAGGAAGGCACCCGCCAATGGCGTGCATTCCGCGACCTGGCGCCAGACAGCGGCGCGCAGGTGCAGCAACGGGACCAGTTCATTCAATTGGTTCTGGATACCCGCACGCGACTTGAACGGCTGTACACCCTGCCCTTGGCCGCCGACCCGATGCGCCAGCGCAAAGCCGCCGAGTTCGAGCGATTGCGGGGTGAATACCGGCAGTTACGCGATAGCCAGTGGGCCGGGGACAAACGCTATGACGCGTGGATCAATGCGCCGATGAACAATGCCCGGCTGTTGCCATTTGGGCTGTACGACCAATGGGTGCCAGCGTTTGCGGCGTTGTTCAGTCAGGGGGGTGGGGATTGGGTGAAGTTTTATGCGGCAGTCGAGAAGCTCGGAGCCTTACCGGTAGATGAGCGCAAGGCGGCGCTGAAGGTATTGACAAGAGTTAAGACCTCCAACGACTGAACCGACGCCATCGCGGGCAAGCCTTGCTCCTACAGGATTTGTGTGGAGGTACAATTATTTGCACACCGCAAATCCTGTAGGAGCAAGGCTTGCCCGCGATGACGTCCTTAAGTGTTCAATTGAGTTGGTTCACAACCAAATAGCATCCCACAGCGGATAATCCCCTACCTTCTCGACCAATCCCGCTCGCAATGGATTGGCGACGATGTATCGAGCGACTGCCGGCAGATCTTCTTCCTTGCGAATGGCGCGATCGTGGAATCCCGGCTGCCAGATTGGGCCTACACGCTTCATCTCACGGTTTAATGCGACAGTTGTTCGTGATTTCGTCCGGGCCATCAAGGTCGATAACTTGATGTTCTGCAGTTCGATTAGCCAATGAAAATGATCGGGCATAACGACCCAGGCTAACGACGTTGCAAACCCTTCTCGCTCAGCGGTTCTAAGGGCGTCTACTACCAATCGTCCACTCTTGAAGTCGCGGAATAACGGTTGCCGATTCAATACCACGGCAGTCAATAGGTAAATCTGCCCTGTCTCCGAATATCGCCCAGTACGTAATCGATGAGCATGTTTTAACTCCGACATTGATGATCCTCCTTGATCGTGGCCTCAGTCTTTGAGGCTAGGTCGATTAGATGGGATTGGAGTGATGACTTTTGCTCAGGATGTGTCTGGGCGGACGCCTTCGCGGGCAAGTCGGATCGCCGCACCGCTCGCTCCTACAGAATTTACGCGGTCTCTGTAGGAGCGAGCGGTGCGGCGATCCGACTTGCCCGCGAATGGATTTGATCAGCGCTGCAAAAACGCCTGATGCATCTCTTCCAACGTCTCGAAGTGATAGGCCGGTGCTTCAGCGTTCAACTCTTCCCGACTGCCAAAACCGTAACCCACCGCCGCCGCATCCAGCCCGTTGCTGCGCGCACCGATCAAATCGTGCTTACGGTCGCCGATCATCAGGGTGTTGGTCGGGTCCAGGCCTTCTTCAGCCATCAGGTGAGCAATCAATTCGACTTTGTTGGTCCGGGTACCGTCCAGTTCGCTGCCGTAAATCATCTTGAAATGCTTGGAGAAGTCAAAGTGCCGGGCAATTTCCCGGGCAAAAATCCATGGCTTGGACGTGGCGATATACAGCTGTCGCCCTTGCCCGCTGAGTGTTTCCAGCAGCGGCGTGACGCCATCAAATACACGATTCTCGTACAGGCCGGTGACTTTGAAGCGTTCGCGATAGAAGTTCACCGCCTCCCAGGCCTTGGGTTCGTCGAAGTCGTAGAACTGCATGAACGCCTGCAACAACGGCGGGCCGATGAAGTGTTCGAGCTTGGTCAGGTCAGGTTCATCGATGCCCAGTTTGCTCAAGGCGAACTGGATCGAACGGGTGATGCCCTCGCGCGGGTCGGTCAGGGTGCCATCGAGGTCAAACAATACGGTTGGGTAATGCATGTTGAATCCTGAATAAGGGCGCAGGCTCAGAGCGGGTCGTAGCCTTCGGCCAGATGCAAATTCTTGAGCTTCACGTAATTCGCCGCGCTGTAGGTGAAAAAGGCTTTTTCCTTGTCAGTCAGCGGCCGGATCTGCTTCACCGGGCTGCCCACATAAAGGAAGCCGCTTTCCAGGCGTTTGCCCGGCGGCACCAGGCTGCCAGCGCCAATGATGACATCGTCGTCGACCACCGCACCGTCCATGACGATGCTGCCCATGCCGATCAGAATCCGATTGCCCACGGTGCAGCCGTGGAGCATGACCTTATGAGCAATGGTCACATCGTCGCCAATCAGCAAGGGAAAGCCATCGGGATTGAACGGCCCGGCATGGGTGATGTGCAGCACACAACCGTCCTGCACGCTCGTGCGCGCGCCAACACGGATGCGATGCATGTCGCCACGAATCACCGTCAGCGGCCAGACCGAGCTGTCTTCGCCGATTTCGACGTCGCCGATCACCACCGCCGAACCGTCGACAAAGGCGCCTTTGCCGAGCAGCGGCGTATGGTTCTGATACTTGCGAAGGGTCACGATAGGCTCTCTCTCTTTTGCTGATAGCTGCGGTGAGCGTCGATTGTAATTAAGATGGCGCAATGTTTCTTCCAGCCAAGGTGCCAACCGTGAGCGTGAACAACCCTCTTTTGCAGTCCTACGACCTGCCGCCGTTCTCGGCGATCCGTGCCGAACACGTGCAACCGGCCATCGAACAGATCCTGGCTGACAACCGCGCCGCCATTATCGAGATCCTCAAAACCCAGGGCAAACAACCGACCTGGGCCGGCCTGGTGCTGGCGATGGACGAGCTGAATGATCGACTGGGCGCGGCCTGGAGCCCGGTCAGCCACCTGAATGCCGTGTGCAACAACGCCGAACTGCGCGAAGCCTACGAATCCTGCCTGCCAGCCTTGAGCGCCTACTCCACAGAACTGGGGCAGAACCGCGAACTGTTTGAAGCGTTCGAAGCACTGGCCAACAGTCCCGAAGCTGCCGGTTTCGACGTGGCGCAGAAAACTATCCTCGAACACTCACTGCGCGACTTCCGTCTGTCGGGTATCGACCTACCTGCGCCAGAGCAAAAGCGTTACGCCGAAGTGCAGAGCAAACTCTCGGAGCTGGGCAGCCGCTTCTCCAACCAATTGCTCGACGCGACTCAAGCCTGGACCAAGCACGTTACCGACGAAGCTGCCCTCGCCGGCCTGACCGATTCGGCCAAGGCGCAAATGGCCGCCGCGGCCCAGGCCAAAGGTCTGGAAGGCTTCCTGATCACCCTGGAATTCCCGAGCTACTACGCGGTGATGACCTACGCCCACGCCCGTGACCTGCGCGAAGAAGTCTACGCCGCCTACTGCACCCGTGCGTCGGACCAAGGCCCGAATGCCGGTCAGAACGATAACAGCCCGGTCATGGAAGAAATCCTCGACCTGCGTCAGGAACTGGCCAGGCTGCTCGGTTTCACCAGCTTCTCGGAGCTGAGCCTGGCGACCAAAATGGCCGAATCGAGCGATCAGGTACTCAGTTTCCTGCGCGATCTGGCCAAGCGCAGCAAGCCGTTCGCCGCCCAGGACCTGGAACAGCTCAAAGCCTACGCCGCCGAACAAGGCTGCCCGGACCTGCAAAGTTGGGACAGCGGTTTCTACGGCGAAAAACTTCGCGAGCAGCGCTACAGCGTCGCCCAGGAAGCCCTTCGCGCTTACTTCCCGATCGACAAAGTGCTGGGCGGTCTGTTCGCTATCGTCCAGCGTCTGTACGGCATCGAAATCGCCGAGCAGAAAGGCTTCGACACTTGGCACCCGGATGTTCGCCTGTTCGAAATCAAGGAAAACGGCCAGCACGTCGGTCGCTTCTTCTTCGACCTCTACGCCCGCGCCAACAAGCGCGGCGGTGCCTGGATGGACGGCGCCCGCGACCATCGCCGCACGGCTGAAGGCGTACTGCAGAGCCCGGTGGCGAACCTGGTGTGCAACTTCACCCCGGCCGACAGCGGCAAGCCAGCCCTGCTGACCCACGACGAAGTCACCACCCTGTTCCACGAATTTGGCCACGGCCTGCACCACCTGCTGACCCGCGTCGAACACGCCGGCGTGTCCGGCATCAACGGCGTGGCCTGGGACGCGGTCGAGTTGCCAAGCCAGTTCATGGAAAACTGGTGCTGGGAGCCGGAAGGTCTGGCGCTGATCTCCGGTCACTACGAAACCGGCGAACCACTGCCTCAGGACTTGCTGGAGAAGATGCTCGCGGCGAAGAACTTCCAGTCCGGCCTGATGATGGTTCGCCAATTGGAATTCTCGTTGTTCGACTTCGAATTGCATGCAACTCACGGCGACGGTCGCAGCGTGCTGCAAGTACTCGAAGGTGTGCGTGACGAGGTCTCGGTCATGCGTTCACCGGCCTACAACCGTTTCCCTAACAGCTTCGCCCACATCTTCGCCGGCGGTTACGCGGCGGGTTACTACAGCTACAAATGGGCTGAAGTGCTGTCGGCCGATGCTTTCTCGAAGTTCGAAGAAGACGGCGTCCTCAACGCCGACACGGGTCGCGCATTCCGTGAAGCGATCCTGGCGCGCGGCGGTTCCCAGGAGCCGATGGTGCTGTTCATCGACTTCCGGGGACGCCCGCCGTCGATTGACGCACTCTTGCGCCATAGCGGCCTGAGTGAGGTTGCAGCAGCATGAGTGAGCGGCCTGTGATTACCAAAAGACGCTTTATCGCCGGGGCGGTCTGCCCGGCCTGCAGCGAGCCGGACAAGTTGATGATGTGGAACGAAGACGAAGTCCCGCACCGCGAGTGCGTGGCCTGCGGTTATTCGGACACGCTGAATGAACAAGGCCTTTCAGTGCCCAAGGAATTGGGTACGCGGGTCAACACCTCGGCGCTGAAGGTGCCGGACGCCAAGGTTCAGGCCGTGCAGTTTTTTCCGAACCCGAAGCTGAAGAAAAAGCCTGACGAGCAACACTGAGTCAACACCACCTTCCACTCCTGAACAGATTGGAAGGTGGTATCTATCTACCACCTTTGCCCTGCGCTCCCTTTATAGGCTGACCGAAACCAGCCTCTACTCAAGGAAGACGCCATGCCCAACACCAATCCGCTTTTGCAGGCCTGGGATCTGCCACCTTATTCGGCGCTTCGCGCCGAGCATCTTGTGCCGGCCATCGACACCATCATTGCTGACAACCGTCAGGCCATAGTTGAAATCATCGCCTCCCAATCCGCATTCCCGACCTGGGATGACCTAGTGATTGCGGTCGATGAAACCGACGCGCGTCTGGCTGAGGCCATGGGCGTCATCGAAACCCTGGGCATGGTGGAACACAACGGCAACGCCTGGGACTTGGCGAGCGCCATGTGTGTCGATGCCGTGGCGCGGTACAAGACTGAAAAGATGAGCAATCAAACGCTGTTCCGAGCGTACCAATGTCTGGCGCAAAGCCCGATTGCCCGAAGTTTCGATGAGTCCCGCAAAGCGGTGCTGACCAAGATTCTGCGCAGGTTCCACTTGTCGGGAATCCACTTGCCCTCCGAGCAACAGCAGAAGCTTGCTCGCCTGAATCTGCACATCAGCCTGCTCGAAAGCCTGTTTCTAAGCCATTTGGAAGACGCCACTGCGGCCTGGACCAAACGCATTGATGACGTTACGCAACTCAACGGTTTATCCCAGGCAACAAAGGAACGTCTGGCGCTCAACGCGCAGCAGGCAGGACATGAGGGCTGGCTGATTCTCCTGGAGCAGGACACCTACAATCGGGTGATGAGCTATGCCGAAAATCGAGCGCTGCGCGAAGAATACTTTGTTGCGTACACCACGCGAGCGTCCGATCAAGGCCCGCACGCCGGGCAATTCGATAATGGCCCCGTACTGGAGTTGCTGTTGTCCCAGCGTCACAAAAAAGCCGGATTGCTCGGGTATGAAAATTTCGCACAACTCAGCCTGGTGACGAAAATGGCGGAATCAACCGCGCAAGTCAGCGGATTCCTGCGGCGACAAGTAACGCTGGCAACGCCGGATGTCGAGAAGGACGCACAGGAACTCAAGGCGTTTGCCCTCGAACGGGGCATTGCTGAGATTCAACCGTGGGACCGCGAGTTTCTTATCGAGCAATTACGTCAGCACCGCCTCGGTGGCGCCCTGAAAAACCTGCGGGCCTTTTTTCCACTGGACGGAACGTTGCACCGACTGTGCCTGTTCAGCGAGCGCATCTTCGGCATACAGATCGTCGAGCAGAAAACATTCAGCCGCTGGCATGACAGCGTGCGTCTGTTTGAAATCAGCGAGCATGGGCAGGTGATCGGACATGTTTACCTTGATCCTTTCCACCGAGAGGAGGCAGCGGACTACGCCTGGACCGCCGCGCGCCGCAATCGGCGAGTAAGCGCCGAAGGTCAATTGACGCTGCCCATCGCCGTTCTTCACGGCAACTTCACACCTGGAAACGCCGATCATCCTTGCCTCCTCGCGCACTTGGACCTGCGTGTACTGTTCCATGAGTTTGGTCATTGCTTGCAGCATATTCTGACGCGTTCGCCTCACTACACCCTTTCCGGCATTTCTGAACTGGGACGCGATACAGCAGAGTTCACCGGGCAGTTGTTCGAACGTTGGTGCCTGTCACAGGAGTTTCTGCTGTGGCTGGCCGCCCATCATCAGACCGGTGAGCGCTTGACCGAGGAGCGAGTCGAGGTGGCGCTGACCGCCATTCAAACCCAGAACAGCTGGCAAACCGCGCAGTGGCTGACGGGCGCCTTGTTCGACTTCGAATTGCACCGCTGCCAGGGCGATGGACGCAGCGTTCAGCAAATTTTTGAAGACGTACAGCGGGAGGTTCCCCACTTGCAATGGCCGTCCTACTGCCGGTTCGCAAACAGCTTTGACTACATGGTGACCGGTTACGCAGCCTCCGTTTACGCCTACACGTGGTCAGGCGTATTGGCTAACGAAGCTTTCAAGCGCTTTCGCCAAGACTGGGTCTTCAATGCGAAAACAGGGCGAGCCTTTCGCGAGGCGTTTTTTTCTCCGGGCGATTCGCGCTCCTTGCTCACCGCCCTGGAAGCGTTTCTTGAACCACCGATCGCCGAAGATCTTTTCGAGCTTTCGTCAGAGGCCGTTGCCCGCTGACGCAGCGGTTTACTCGACATGGGCCGATTTGAACCAACTCTTCATCGAACAGCTGGCGAACGGACTTGTGCTGCAATCGCCGTCGGCCAGCGCGGTGCGAAGCTTGTCGACATCGGCCTGCATCATGTAACGGACGCCGTCCTTGAAATGGGTGCTGTCACCAAAGCCACCCTGGGTCATTTCGTTCATGGCGTCTTCCTTGCTCCAGCCTTGCACCACGACCCGGTACATGGCCGCCATCAGGCCAGTGCGGTCCGAACCATGCTTGCAGTGCATCAGCACCGGTCCCATGGCTTCGGCAGTCTGGATCGCACGAAGAACCTTGAGTACCTCCGCATCATCCACATGGTTGGTGCGGTAGGGCAGATGTACCTGTGCGATACCTGGCGTCGACAACCAGCTTGAATCCGACTCGGGCAGGAAAGTGATCACCGTCCCGACCTTGAGTTTTTCCAGTAACGGCACCACGCCTCGGTCGGGCAATGCACTGCGATAGAGCGTCGGGGACATTCGGAAGAGGTTGTATTGCACCTCGACCGATTGAGCCCACTCCGCAGGTCGGGACAAGGCACTGTCGTCGGCGACGGCCCGAGTGAGGTTCAAAAGTGCGGCCAGCGATAAGCAGATCGCTGGGATACAACGCGGTAGAGACATGCTCGAGGCGACCGTTCAGGAAGAGGCGGGAAGATGACACCCAGCTTCAACCCTGAGCGGTCAAAGGCCTGTGAGCCGTCTGTCAAAGAATCGTGAATCAGCCGATCGCTTTCGTCGCTAAGCCGAAGTTTTTAACTGAATGCGTCTCCGTAGAATCTGGAGAGGTTGCCAAGTTACGTAAAAGTGACATGAGAATAACTTCAAGCGACGACCGTGTACAACTAACCAAGCACCAATAAGAGAACAACTGAAATTAAACCTGCCTGAAGTTTCATGCAGGTTTAATTAGCAACGCTTACGGGTTTACGATGCTGGAGTAAGCCGTGGCCAGGGCCAGTAATTTGGCCTTGTCATCACCGTCGATATCACGATCACCATCTACATCACTGCTAATCGTGCCGATGCTGAAGGAGCGGCCTCCATCGCTGGAGACTGCCGTTACATAGACCGAGTCGACCAGTGCATCGGTTTCCATCTGATTAACCGCGTCCCAAGTCGACTCTTTACGAGCAAGCTGCATCGAAACCTGCGCTTCCCGTGGGTTGGTAATGCTCGGAGCCAATAGTTGCAAAAAAATACCGCGCAGATTGAAAAACGACATTAATTAAATCCATTTATTTATTGATAATAACGACAACTTCGTGCGGCATGAATAGTACTGACAGTTTATATAAAAACGCTACTCGCTATATGTTTCTCATGATGACTAAACGAAGATCCAGATAACAACTTCGTTCTTAAATGAGTTAACTAAAAAGCAAACATCAAGCTGCCGAACGGCACTGGCCTATCATCAGTCACTCAGATACTGTATGAACATACAGCTAACGGAAGCCCATCGATGAACACGCCTCTGCCACCTCGCGGTCGCGGCACCGCCACCAACCCGCACAACCGCTTCGCGCCGAATCGCTCGGTGGCCGAGGATGACGGCTGGTATCAGGAAGCGCCGATCACCCAAGGCACCGAGGTGCGCATCGAAACGGCGAAAACCATCATTACTCGTAACAACTCCCCGGACTTGCCCTTCGATCGCTCGATCAATCCTTATCGCGGCTGCGAGCACGGTTGCATCTATTGCTACGCGCGGCCCAGCCACGCTTATTGGGACATGTCGCCAGGGTTGGATTTCGAAACCAAACTGATCGCCAAGACCAACGCCGCCGATGTGCTGGAAGAACAACTGTCCAAGCGCGGCTATCAATGCGCGCCGATCAATCTGGGCTCCAACACGGACCCTTATCAGCCGATCGAACGCGAACACAAAATCACCCGCAAGACGCTTGAAGTGCTGCTGCGCTTTCGCCATCCCGTGACCATCATTACCAAGGGCTCGCTGATTCTTCGGGATCTGGACCTGCTGGCCGAACTCGCCGAGCAGAGGCTGGTGGCGGTGATGATCAGCCTCACTACTTTGGACGATGAACTCAAACGCATTCTCGAACCGCGTGCGGCGGCGCCGAAAGCCCGGTTGCGAGCGATCCGCGTGATGCGTGAAGCCGGAATCCCGGTGGGTGTGCTGTGTTCGCCGATGATTCCGATGATCAACGACAGCGAACTGGAGGGCCTGCTCGCCGAGGCCCACGCCGCTGGCGCACAAAGTGCGGCCTACATGATGTTGCGTCTGCCACTCGAAGTGGCGCCTTTGTTCGAAGAATGGCTGGGCGCCCATTATCCTCAACGTGCCGCGCATGTACTGAGCTTGATCCGACAAAGCCGTGGCGGGGAACTCTACGACAGTCGGTTTGGCGCGCGGATGCGCGGTGAAGGGCCGTTTGCCGATCTGTTGGCGCAACGCTTCGGCAAAACCATCAAACGCCTGGGGCTCAATCACCGCGAAGGTTTTAGTCTGGACTGCGCTGCTTTTTGTCCACCCGGAGCACAGATGTCGTTACTGTAAAATGCGCATTGACTTAGCCGAAAAAACCGTCTGCTGAAGTGATCTTCATCAGACGGTTTAAAGGGGATGTTTGTTACTCACGTTGGTTGGCTTTCGAGCCACAGCGCCAACGTTCAACCCGTGTTACTTGAACCAGCCACCAATCCAGTTGGCAAGACGATTGAAAACGGTTTTGATATTTTCAATAGCATTTTTTACCCACTCTACAAATTTCTCAACGATGTTGCTGATCCAAAAATAAACTTCGTTGTACAGCTTGGTGAAAAACTCCATGATCTTATCCGATAGAGACAGAATAACATCCTGAGTCGCTGGATACTTCTCACCGACCTCGATTGCTTTATCGTACATATCATCAATCATTTTATTCGAAGAATCCTTCTGCGCTTTGCGCTTCTGCTCCATACGCTTCCTGAACTCATCGGACGCTACTTCGCCGCCGCCACTCTCCTTGTATTGCTCGGTATCAGACGCAATCTGCTCCTGAATACCAGTGGTGCTAACCGTTGCAACCTCTTGCGAGGTAACTTTAACACCCTCGACAGCGGCAGCCTCTTCAGGCGTCAGCGCAGTCTGGATAGTCGACAAAGTTGCATAGGATGGTTTAACCAACGCTTGGCGACGGGCACCCGGAGTGTGGTCACACTGGTTTTTATGGTAGGTGCGCAGTGCGTTCATGGTCGTAACAAATGAAGTTTCAATCGTCATATCTTCTTTCCTTGAAATTAATTAAAGAGCTCAACCTGGCTCACCTCAACACTAACAAACTTTAACGTTCATACAACTAGTTAGTTGTTTCAAATAAATAATAATTCCTTTCAAGCAACAACATGTTCTGCCGCACCACGCTAATTAACATCTAAAGTTTTATTAAATAAAACGCCAGGAATACGCAGATAAATGTAGCCACGTGGCGCTGCATCCAAAAAGCTCAACTCACCAGTGAAACCATTGTCCTAGAGCCTCCGATTCAGTTTCAGTTAAGTTTCGGACGTTACCTTGCATCTCGAGTGACCCAGCGGTCACGCAGTGAAAAACTGAGTATTCTGTAATCAACTGCTGGCCTAAAACGGGTGACCACGGGAAAATCCCCTCACCCCCCGCCAAAGAGGATGAATCATGAGTGACAAGGATAAACAGCCGTTGGCTGCGTCGGCTTCAGCCCAACCCGAGGCGGAAACCGCCGATGCAGCGCTGAAGCATATCGTTGACGGCTTTTTGCATTTTCATCACGAGGTTTTTCCACAGCAGGAAGAACTCTTCAAAAAACTCGCCACGGCCCAGAGCCCCAGAGCGATGTTCATCGCCTGCGCCGATTCGCGCATCGTTCCTGAACTGATCACCCAAAGCGCCCCCGGCGACCTGTTCGTGACCCGTAACGTCGGCAACGTTGTGCCGCCTTATGGGCAAATGAACGGTGGTGTTTCCACGGCAATCGAATACGCAGTATTGGCCCTCGGCGTGCAGCACATCATCATCTGCGGGCACTCCGACTGTGGCGCGATGCGCGCAGTGCTCAACCCGCAAAGCCTGGAAAAGATGCCGACGGTCAAAGCCTGGTTGCGTCATGCCGAAGTGGCAAAAACCATGGTCCAGGAAAACTGCCATTGCGCTGACGAAAACGAAAGCATGCACGTCCTCACCGAGGAAAATGTGATCGCCCAGCTGCAGCATTTGCGCACGCACCCGTCGGTCGCCTCGCGCATGGCCAATGGTCAGCTGTTTATCCATGGTTGGATCTACAACATCGAAACCAGCGAAATCAAAGCTTACGACGCGGACAAGGGGTGTTTCCTGCCGCTCGATGGCAGCCATCCGATTCCGGTGGCGACGCCCAAAGCGCGCTTCTAAAAATCCCTGTGTGGGTTAGCCGAGGCTGCTGATCAAGCAGCCTGGCTTCGCCACGCCTGAAGAAAACTTCGGGAGAGTCACCATGCGTGCTGCTCAACTTAAAGCTGTACTGCCACGGGAGCTGCTGGCGTCCGTGGTTGTGTTTCTCGTCGCCCTGCCCTTGTGCATGGGCATCGCCATCGCCTCGGGACTGCCGCCGTCCAAAGGTTTGATCACAGGGATCATCGGTGGCTTGGTGGTGGGCTGGATTGCCGGTTCGCCACTGCAAGTCAGCGGCCCTGCGGCCGGTTTGGCTGTTCTGGTGTTCGAACTGGTGCGCCAGCATGGTATCGCCATGCTCGGGCCAATCCTGCTGCTGGCCGGTTTTCTGCAGTTGGTGGCCGGACGCTTGAAACTGGGCTGCTGGTTTCGGGTCACGGCGCCTGCGGTGGTGTACGGAATGCTCGCCGGGATTGGCGTGTTGATCGTGTTGTCACAGGTGCATGTGATGCTCGACGCCGTGCCCAAGCCCTCGGGGCTGGATAATCTGGCAGCCTTCCCGGCGGCGGTCGTCCAGGCCTTGCCCTCCTTTGGCTGGCAAGCCGGGTTGCTCGGGCTCTCGACGATTGCAGTGATGTGGCTGTGGGAAAAATTCCGCCCTCACTCCCTGCGTTTCATTCCCGGTGCACTCCTCGGCGTAGGTCTGGCGACTGTCACCAGCCTGGTACTCGCCTTGCAGGTTAAACGAGTGGAGGTCCCGGCCAACCTAGCGGAAGCCATCGACTGGCTGAAACCCGCCGACTTGCTCAATCTGGCTGACCCGACCTTGCTGATTGCGGCGTTTGCCGTGGCGTTTATCGCCAGCGCCGAAACCCTGCTCTCGGCCGCTGCGGTAGACCGCATGCACAGCGGCCAGCGTTCGGACTTCGATCGCGAACTGTCAGCTCAAGGTGTCGGCAACATGCTCTGCGGTTTACTCGGCGCGCTGCCGATGACCGGCGTGATCGTGCGCAGTTCGGCCAACGTCCAGGCCGGCGCCACCACGCGACTGTCGACGATCTTCCATGGCCTGTGGCTACTGGCTTTCGTGTTGCTGCTGTCCAGCGTGCTGCAAAGCATTCCGGTGGCGAGCCTGGCGGGTGTGCTGGTTTACACCGGTTTCAAACTGGTCGACCTCAAGGCCTTTCGCGGCCTCGGCCGTTATGGCCGGATGCCGATGTTTACTTACGCGGCGACCGCTCTGGCAATCATCTTCACCGACCTGCTGACCGGCGTGCTGATCGGCTTCGGTCTGACCCTGGCCAAACTGGCCTGGAAGGCTTCGCGGCTGAAAATCAGCCTGATCGACCTGCCCAAGGACGGCGAGATGGAACTGCGATTGATGGGTGCAGCTACTTTCCTCAAAGTCCCGGCGCTGACTCAAGTGCTGGGGACTATTCCACCGGGCGCGACGGTGCATGTGCCGCTCAATAACCTGAGCTACATCGATCACTCGTGTTTGGAGTTGCTGGAGGAATGGGGTCGGGCCAATGCGGCGAAGGGTTCGAAGCTGTTGATTGAAGCGCGGGGGTTGAAGCGCAGGTTGGAAGGGCGCTTACGAACCACGACGGGCGTCGGTTCCGCCGGATAGATAACCTGTAGGAGCGAAGCTTGCTCGCGAAGCTTTTGGCGTACTTGAGAACGCCTTCGCGGGCAAGTCGGATCGCCGCACCGCTCGCTCCTACAGGGTATGTGTCGTTTAAGCCGCCGGCTGATCCAGCTCCAGGCCTACGCCCAGCTGGCGCGACAGGCACGGCCAGCGCTTCCACGCAGCGCCGGTGTCCGGGCTGTTGAGTTTCTCGCGGTAGGCTTCCACCGATTCCAGCGCGAAGCTGTCTTCGTTGAGCATCTCGTCCACGGCGTGATGCACCGCCTCATCCAGTTGATTGGCGAACTCCTCACCGATCAAATGGTGGGCAATCAGGTTGGCAACAGTCGTGTCCAAGGGGATCAGCGGCTGGCCAAAATGCTTGATGTAGAGGTCATTGACCTCTTCGACCAACCGATGCGCCAGATAAGCTTCGTCCAGCAGGCTGTCCAGGCCGATATGCCCGGTCATGATCGCCGGCGGCTGGAGGAAGAACTGCTCGGCGATTTTCAGCACCGGTTTGATCTGCGATTCGATGCCCGCTTCCCGTGCGACATCATTGGCTGCGTCCAACAGGTCCGGCACTTGCTCTATATAAGCGGCCACAAAACGGGTCATCACGCCCTTGGCGTCAACATCCGGTAATTGGATGGCGGCATGCAGGTGCGGCAGTTGGGTTTCCAGTTGACGAGTTAACAGGCCGGTCTCGGCCTCGTGTTGTTGGGCTTTTTGGATCTGCTCGCGCAATGCGGCGGTGTTCATGAAAACTCCAGGAAACAAAGGCAATGAAATAGGGAAGGCATAACTTAGCTGGCATACGAAAAATGCTAAGACGCATTTGTCATAATTATTTCATCCTTGAGTCATCGAAGTTATATCGATTTGCCACCACTCGTCTGCATCCTTCTCCATTCGTGACCTAGAACGCAAGTCCCAGCTGTTTCAGATCATTTACGCCATCACGTTGCGAGGTGGCGGTCGCTGTCTATACTCGGGTGGGAATGGAGTTAGCTGATGACGCCCGACTGCACACGTAGCAAGGCCCGGCGATTCAAGTTCGTAGTCTGAAAAAGCCGCTCCCTTGCCGCAGGTGAAAGCCGGCGGGATAACAAGAACGATAAGGGGAACCCGCAATGATGCGACATCCACACGTCTGGATGGGCCTCCTGTTGTGGTCGATTTTCGGTCAGGCGCAAGCCGCCTGGACTGTGAATATGGCGCCGGGAGCGACTGAAATCAGTCACGCAGTATTTGACCTGCACATGACCATTTTCTGGATCTGTGTAGTGATCGGCATCATCGTCTTCGGCGCCATGTTCTGGTCGATGATTCTCCACCGCCGCTCGACCGGGCAGGTGGCCGCAAAATTTCATGAAAGCACCACCGTCGAAATTCTCTGGACCATCGTGCCCTTCCTGATCCTGGTGGCCATGGCGGTTCCCGCAACCGCAACCCTGATCAAGATGTACGACGCCAGTGAGCCGGATATTGATATCCAGGTCACCGGCTATCAATGGAAGTGGCACTACAAATATTTGGGCCAGGACGTTGAGTTCTTCAGCAACCTGACCACGCCCGCCGATCAGATCCATAACAAGGAAGCCAAGGGCGAGCACTACTTGCTTGAGGTCGATAAGCCTTTGGTGCTGCCGATCGGCGCCAAGGTGCGCTTCCTGGTGACTTCCGCCGACGTCATCCATTCCTGGTGGGTGCCGGCCTTTGCGGTCAAGCGCGATGCGATTCCGGGGTTCGTCAACGAAGCCTGGACCCGCGTCGACAAGCCCGGCATCTACCGCGGTCAATGCGCTGAATTGTGCGGCAAGGACCACGGCTTCATGCCGATCGTGGTCGAGGTCAAGGAAAAGGCCGATTACGAAAAATGGCTGGGCGAGCGCAAGGCTGAAGCGATGCAGCTCAAAGAGCTGACCAGCAAGGAATGGACGCTCGACGAGCTCAAAGAGCGCGGCGACAAGGTCTATCACACCACCTGCGTGGCCTGTCACCAGGCCGAAGGGCAGGGTCTGCCGCCGATGTTCCCGGCGCTCAAGGGCTCGAAAATCGCCACCGGACCGATCAAGGATCACCTGAACATCGTCTTCCACGGCAAGCCTGGCACGTCCATGGCGGCGTTCGGCAAGCAGCTCTCGGAAGTCGATATCGCGGCGGTCGTGACCTACGAACGTAACGCCTGGGGCAACAACAAGGGCGACATGGTCACCCCTAAAGAAGTGCTGGAGCTGAAACAGGCGGAAAGCAAATGACCCGGTCTATTGCGCACGTAAGGAACCAGTCGGGGCATCGCGCCCCGGCCTGCCCAGCCCATCTGTTTGCAGGAGACAGGACATGACTGCTGTAGTCGATGACCATGTTCATACCGGCACCGCCCACGCCCACGGCCCCGCCAAAGGCCTGATGCGCTGGGTGCTGACCACCAACCACAAGGATATCGGCACGCTGTACCTGTGGTTCGCGTTCTCCATGTTCTTGCTCGGCGGCTCGTTCGCGATGGTGATTCGCGCCGAGCTGTTCCAGCCGGGTTTGCAAATCGTCCAGCCGGAATTCTTTAACCAGATGACCACCATGCACGGTCTGGTGATGGTCTTCGGTGCGGTGATGCCGGCGTTTGTCGGCCTCGCCAACTGGATGATCCCGCTGATGATCGGCGCGCCGGACATGGCCCTGCCACGGATGAACAACTTCAGCTTCTGGCTGCTGCCGGCGGCGTTCATTCTGCTGGTGTCGACCCTGTTCACCCCCGGCGGCGGACCGAACTTCGGCTGG
Organism: Pseudomonas sp. MDT1-16; assembly: GCF_054898115.1. Lineage (NCBI taxonomy): Bacteria > Pseudomonadati > Pseudomonadota > Gammaproteobacteria > Pseudomonadales > Pseudomonadaceae > Pseudomonas > Pseudomonas sp. MDT1-16. The sequence continues at coordinate 324,626 of NZ_CM142717.1, read as the reverse complement.
ACGTTCTACGCCCCGCTGTCGACGACCTACGCGCCGGAAAGCGTGACGTTCTTCATCTTCGCCATCCACTTGATGGGGATCAGTTCGATCATGGGGGCGATCAACGTGATCGCCACCATCCTCAACCTGCGAGCCCCCGGCATGACATTGATGAAAATGCCGCTGTTCGTCTGGACCTGGCTGATCACTGCGTTCCTGCTGATCGCGGTGATGCCGGTCCTGGCCGGGTGCGTGACGATGATGCTGATGGACATCCACTTCGGCACCAGCTTCTTCAGTGCCGCCGGTGGCGGTGACCCGGTGTTGTTCCAGCACGTGTTCTGGTTCTTCGGTCACCCCGAGGTGTACATCATGATCCTGCCGGCCTTCGGTGCCGTCAGCTCGATCATTCCGACCTTCTCGCGTAAGCCGCTGTTCGGCTACACCTCGATGGTCTACGCCACGGCGAGCATTGCGTTCCTGTCGTTCATCGTCTGGGCGCACCACATGTTCGTGGTCGGCATTCCGCTGGTGGGCGAGTTGTTCTTCATGTACGCCACGCTGCTGATCGCCGTACCCACCGGGGTCAAGGTGTTCAACTGGGCCAGCACCATGTGGCAAGGCTCGCTGACCTTCGAGACGCCGATGCTGTTCGCGGTGGCGTTCGTGATCCTGTTCTCCATCGGCGGTTTCTCCGGATTGATGCTGGCCATCGCCCCAGCGGACTTCCAATACCAGGATACGTATTTTGTGGTCGCGCACTTCCACTATGTACTGGTGCCGGGGGCCATCTTCGGGATCTTCGCTTCGGCTTACTACTGGCTGCCGAAATGGACCGGCCACATGTACGACGAAACCCTTGGCAAGCTGCACTTCTGGCTCTCGTTCATCGGCATGAACATGGCGTTTTTCCCGATGCACTTCGTGGGGCTGGCGGGCATGCCACGGCGAATTCCGGACTACAATTTGCAATTCGCCGACTTCAACATGGTGTCGTCGATCGGCGCGTTCATGTTCGGCGCCACGCAGCTCTTCTTCCTGTTCATCGTGATCAAAACCATCCGCGGCGGCGAGCCGGCACCGGCCAAGCCGTGGGATGGAGCGGAAGGCCTGGAATGGAGCATTCCGTCACCGGCGCCGTATCACACCTTCACCACGCCGCCGGAAGTGAAATGAACGCTGTAGCCCTTGAGGCCCACCATCATGGCTGATTCGATGTCGATGAAGAAGCTGGTTACGCGCCTGCTGATGGTGGTGGTGGCGATGTTTGCATTCGGATTTGCCCTGGTGCCGATCTACGACGTGATGTGCAAGGCGTTCGGCATCAATGGCAAGACGGCCGGGCAGTACGAGGGCGAACAAACGGTCGACACTTCGCGGCAGGTCCGCGTGCAGTTTCTGTCCACCAATGCCGCCGACATGTCCTGGGACTTCTATCCCAAGGGCGATGAACTGGTGGCGAATCCGGGGGCGGTGAACGAGATGATCTTCATCGCGCACAACCCGACCGATCGGCCGATGAGCGCCCAGGCGGTTCCGAGCATCGCGCCCAGCAACGCGGCGGCGTACTTTCACAAGACCGAATGCTTCTGCTTTACCCAGCAAGTGCTGCAGCCCGGTCAACGGATCGAGATGCCGGTACGTTTCATCGTTGACCGTGACATGCCCAAGGATGTGAAGCACCTGACGCTGTCCTACACGCTGTTCGATATCACCGCCCGACATCCTCCGGTGGCTGTAAATACTGGCGGCTGAGCGTGCCCGATAAGGAGAACAATAAATGGCAACTCATGAACATTATTACGTTCCGGCACAGAGCAAATGGCCGATCATTGCCACGGTCGGCATGCTCACCACCGTGTTCGGCCTGGCCACCTGGTTCAACGATCTGAAAGCCGCACGGCCCGAATCCCACGGCCCGTTGATCTTTTTCGTTGGCAGCCTGCTGCTGGCGTACATGCTGTTCGGCTGGTTCGGCACGGTCATCAAAGAAAGTCGCAGTGGCTTATACAGCGCGCAGATGGATCGCTCGTTTCGCTGGGGGATGAGCTGGTTCATCTTTTCGGAAGTGATGTTCTTCATTGCCTTCTTCGGTGCACTGTTTTATGTGCGGCAGGTCTCCGGACCGGCTCTCGGCGGTGAAGGTGCTAAAGGCCTTGCCCACATGTTGTGGCCGACGTTCGAATTCACCTGGCCATTACTGAATAACCCAGACCCGAAACTCTTTCCGGCGCCCAAAGACGTTATCAGCCCGTGGGGCCTACCGCTGCTCAATACCGTGCTGCTGGTCAGTTCCAGCGTCACCGTGACCATTGCCCACCACGCTTTGAAAAAGGGCCATCGCGGCGCGCTGAAAATCTGGCTGGCGATCACCGTGTTGCTGGGCTGCGCGTTTCTCGGCTTCCAGGCTGAAGAGTACATCCACGCTTACAACGAACTGGGCCTGACCCTGGGTTCGGGCATCTATGGCGCGACGTTCTTCATGCTCACCGGTTTCCACGGTGCCCACGTCACCATGGGCACCATCATTCTGTTCGTGATGCTGATGCGGGTCATGCGCGGGCACTTCGACAACGACCATCAGTTCGGTTTCGAGGCGGCCAGTTGGTATTGGCACTTCGTGGACGTGGTGTGGATCGGGCTGTTCGTTTTCGTCTACGTGCTCTGAGGCTTCACCAAGGCGCCGTAGAGGCCAGCTGGCCGCTGAAAAAACCCCAGGCGATCAAGCCGACGGTAATGGCGGCCAGTGCGACACGAACACTCAAGGCAATGACGAGGCGGTTCGAGCTGCTGTCGTCCTTGACCAGAAAAAACAGGCCGCTGAACAGGCTGACAACCGTGGCAATCAGCATCAGGACGATGGCTGCTTTGAGCATGGTGAGACTCCGGGGGAAAGGCGATGCACTTGAGTATAGCTATCGCGATCAGCGACTTTCTGGCGATGCCATGAAGCGCTTCCGGCCGGGCATCGTGCCAACCGTGGTGGTCGCGTTGTTGCTGCCTATGCTGGTGTCACTCGGGTTCTGGCAACTGAGCCGGGGCGCGGAGAAAAGTGCGCTGCTGCAAAGCTACGCCGAGCGTCGGGCGGCTGAACCGATGGCCAGCGCCGAGCTGCAACACACCGAGGATCCGGCATTCCGCCGCGTTCGCCTGCACGGCCAGTTCGATGCCGCGCACAGCCTGTTGCTGGATAACCGCCAGCGTGACGGCAAGGTCGGCGTCGAGCTACTGCAACCCTTTCAGGATCAAGCGACCGGGCTGTGGCTGCTGGTCAATCGCGGCTGGCTGCCGTGGCCGGATCGGCGCACCCCGCCGCAGTTCACTACACCCAAAGAGGCGTTGAGTCTCGATGCCTGGGTCTACGTCTCCCCCGGCGCCACCTTCCAATTGCACGCCGACCCGAGCACCACGACCTGGCCACAACTGATCACTGCAGTCGAGCCGGCCAAGCTCTGGACAGCGCTCGATCGTGAAGGTTTTGCCTACGAATTACGCGCAGAAACCGGTCCGGCGTCCTACCAGGCCGACTGGCCGGTGGTGGCCATGGGGCCGGAAAAACACATCGCTTATGCCGTGCAGTGGTTCGCCATGTCGATCGCCCTGTTCGGCCTCTATCTCTATCTCGGCTGGCACAACGCAAAGGAGAAACACCATGGGAGCGGCCATGAATCCACCCAGCATGTCTGAGGCGAAAACGCCGGCGAACCGGCGTAAGGGTCGCTTGCAGTTACTGTTAATCCTGCTCGGGGTGATCGGTCCGATGATCCTCGCCACCGGCATGTACAAATGGCAGTTCTGGGTGCCGGAGGGCCGCAGTTACCACGGCGAACTGATCGGCACCGGCCAGACCCGCGCCGACCTCGGCGTGCAGGCGCAGGAAGACCGCTGGCAGATCCTGGTCACGGCGCCCAAGGAGTGTTCGGTGGACTGCCAGCAACTGGTGTATCTGGCGCGGCAGATTCAGATCGGCCTCGGTCGCGATGCGTCTCGCGCCAGCCACGCACTGGCCGCCGCGCAACCGCTGAGCAGCGAGTACGAAGCCAAGCTGACGCGCGAATACCCGCAACTTCAGCGCTATCCCATGGACCTGACCACCTTCAGTAAAACCATAGGGGACAAGGCCGTACCTCAACTGTGGATCATCGACCCTCACGGCAATCTGGTGCTGCGCTACGACCCAACGGTGAAGGGTAAGGATCTGCTCAACGACCTGCGCCATCTGCTGAAACTGTCGAACATCGGATAAGGGCATCGTCATGGCCAAACCTGGATTTCGCCTCGCGCTGTTTGCCACCTTGCTGGCACTGATTGTGGTGTTGCTCGGCGCCTACACCCGCCTGACCCACGCCGGGCTCGGTTGCCCGGACTGGCCGGGTTGCTATGGCTTTATCAGCGTGCCGAAAAGCGAAGCCCAACTGGCCCATGCCGAACTGCATTTCCCTGACGCACCGGTGGAAGCCCACAAGGGCTGGAACGAGATGGTCCACCGCTATTTCGCCGGCGCGCTGGGGCTGTTGATCTCGGTATTGGCCGGTCGCACCTGGGTCCATCGTCGTCATCCAGGGCAACCGGTGAAGTTACCGTTGTTTCTGCTGGCGGTGGTGATTGCCCAAGCGGCGTTTGGTATGTGGACGGTAACGCTCAAGCTCTGGCCGCAGGTGGTCACCGGGCATTTACTCGGTGGTTTTGCGACGTTGAGCCTGCTGTTTTTGTTGACGTTGAGACTGTCCGGCGTGCTGCCGGCGCTGACCGTGCCACGGCGTTTACAGTACTGGGCGACTGCCGGTTTGCTGCTGGTGATTGGACAAATCGCCCTGGGTGGCTGGGTCAGTTCCAATTATGCCGCCGTGGCCTGCATCGACTTTCCGACCTGCCACGGGCAATGGCTGCCCCCGGCTGATTTTGCCAACGGCTTTCACTTGACCCAACACATCGGCCCCAATTACCTCGGCGGGCAGCTGGACAGCGATGCCCGCACCGCGATTCACCTGACTCACCGTATCGGCGCATTGCTCGTGACTCTGGGGTTGCTGGGCCTGACCTGGCAACTGAAGGTCGTCGGCATGACGCGCCTTGCGGGGCTGGTACTGATCGCCCTCGCGGCGCAGATCACGTTGGGCATCAGCAACGTGTTGTTTCATCTGCCGCTGCCCGTGGCCGTCGCTCACAACGCGGGGGGCGCGGCACTGTTGCTGACGTTGGTGCTGGTCAATTATCACGCGCGAACCAGTCTGGTTCGGGTCAAGCAGCAAACCCTTGCGCGCTGGCGCTTCAGCCCGCGTAAACACTCAGCCGGGCCCATAACAATAAAAGGAGAGATGCCATGGCGACTCTGATCGGCGAACGTCACAGTCAGGCAATCTGGCGTGACTACCTGGAGCTGACCAAGCCGAAAGTGGTGGTGCTGATGCTCATCACCTCGCTGGTGGGGATGTTTCTCGCGACCCGCGCCGGGGTGCCGTGGACGGTGCTGGTGTTCGGCAATCTGGGGATCGCCTTGTGTGCCGGCGGTGCAGCGGCGGTCAACCATGTCGTGGACCGACGGATCGATGCGGTCATGGCCCGCACGCACAAACGACCCTTGGCAGAGGGTCGAGTGTCACCGGCGGCCGCGCTGACTTTTGCCTTGGTATTGGCAGTGCTTGGGCAAGCCATACTGCTGGCCTTCACCAATCCACTCACGGCATGGCTGACCCTGGCCTCGCTGCTCGGCTATGCGGTGGTCTACACCGGTTTCCTGAAGCGCGCGACGCCGCAAAACATCGTCATCGGCGGACTGGCCGGTGCCGCCCCGCCACTGCTCGGCTGGACCGCCGCCACCGGTCACGTCAGCGCCGAACCCTTGCTGTTGGTGCTGATTATCTTCGCCTGGACCCCGCCCCACTTCTGGGCCCTGGCCATTCACCGCAAAGAGGAATACGCCAAGGCCGACATTCCAATGCTGCCGGTGACCCATGGCGAGCACTACACCAAGGTTCACATCCTGCTGTATACCTTCGCGCTGCTGGCCGTGAGCCTGATGCCTTACGTGATCCACATGAGCGGCGTGCTCTACCTGATTTGCGCGCTGGGACTGGGCGCGAGGTTTCTGCAATGGGCCGTGGTGCTGTACCGTGGCACTCGGCCGCACGCGGCGATCCACACCTTCAAGTACTCTATTTATTACTTGTTCCTGCTGTTTATCGCGCTGCTCGTAGACCACTACTTACTGTTGAACCTATGACTCGAACCCATAAAACTGTCTTCATCCTCGTCGCCCTGATCGCGCTGGTCATGGGCCTGACCATCAACAAAGTGCTGTCCGGCAAAGGCCAGGGCGACCCGACCGCGTTGATCGACGCCGGGATCATCCTGTTGCCGCAAAGTCGCAACCTTCCAGACGTGACGATGACCGATCAGGACGGTAAGCCGGTGGCGGTCAACGCGCTGAAAGACAAGTGGTCGCTGCTGTTCTTCGGTTACACCTTCTGCCCGGACATCTGCCCGACTACCCTCGCCCAGTTGCGCCAGATCAAAAGCGAGCTGCCGCCGGAAGCGGTGGATAAGTTGCAGATCATTCTGGTCAGCGTCGACCCGAACCGCGACACACCCAAGCAGCTCAAGCAGTACCTGGGCTACTTCGATCCGCAGTTCAAAGGACTGACGGCGTCTTCGGTCGAGGACATCCAGAAGCTCGCCAATGCGGTCAGCATTCCGTTCATTCCGGCGGACACCAGCAAGCCGAACTACACCGTCGACCACAGCGGCAACCTGGCAGTGATCGGGCCGGACGGAACGCAACGTGGGTTCATTCGGGCGCCGTTGAACAACGTGAAACTGGTGGCGCAATTGCCGGTGATGCTCAAACGCAAATAAGTCGACAGGCCAAAAAAAACCGCAGCCAATGACTGTGGTTTTTTGTACCTGATCGTTCCCACGCTCCGCGTGGGAATGCAGCCAGGGACGCTCTGCGTCCCCAAAGCGGACGCGGAGCGTCCGGTGAGGCATTCCTTTGCTGCGCGTGGGAACGATCAGCGTAGAGGGCTAGATCAGAACGCCGGCAATACCGCGCCTTTGTACTTCTCGAGGATGAAGGCTTTCACTTCAGGGCTGTGCAGGGCAGCAATCAGCTTCTTCATCGCTTCGCTGTCCTTATCGTCTGGTCGGGCAACGAGGATGTTCACGTAAGGCGAGTCGTTGCCTTCAATAACCAACGCATCCTTGGCCGGATCAAGCTTGGCTTCCAGTGCATAGTTGGTGTTGATCAGCGCCAGGTCGACCTGGGTCAGCACACGCGGAATGGTCGCGGCTTCCAGTTCACGGAATTTCAGGTCTTTGGAATTCTCGGTGATGTCCTTGACCGTCGAGAGGATGTTGTTCGAATCCTTCAACTTGATCAGGCCAGCCTTCGCCAGCAGCAACAGCGCACGGCCGCCGTTGGTGGCGTCGTTCGGGATTACTACGTTGGCGCCGCCTGGCAGCTCGGTCAGCGCTTTGTACTTGCTGGAGTAAGCGCCCAGTGGTTCCAGGTGCACGCCAGCAACGGCCACCAGGTCGGTGCCCTTGGCCTTGTTGAACTCATCGAGGTACGGCTGGTGCTGGAAGAAGTTGGCGTCCAGACGTTTCTCGGCCACTTGCACGTTCGGCTGAATGTAGTCGGTGAAGACTTTGACCTTCAGGTCCACGCCTTCCTTGGCCAGGGCCGGTTTCACGAATTCGAGGATTTCTGCGTGCGGGACCGGGGTGGCTGCGACGGTCAGGGTTTCATCGGCCTGAGCAGAGAACGCTGCAATGGCTGCGAACGCGACGAGTAGTTTTTTCATTCAGCTAACTCCTTGTGGGTGCCCGCTTGCGGCGCCTGTTTCGGCGCCTGCCAGCGAATGGCCGGCTCATTGATCATTTACGGGAAAAGTGGACAACCAGCTTATCGCCGATGGTTTGCAGAATTTGCACCAGCACGATCAGCAGCACAACGGTGACAACCATCACGTCGTCCTGAAACCGCTGATACCCGTAGCGAATAGCCAGGTCGCCCAAGCCGCCAGCGCCTACCACACCGGCCATGGCGGTATAGCCCACCAACGCGATAGCGGTCACTGTGATCGCCGCAATGATTCCAGGACGGGCTTCGGGCAACAGGGCTTTCATGATGATCTGCCGAGTCGTTGCGCCCATGGCCTGGGTCGCTTCGATAATGCCGCGATCCACTTCACGCAAGGCGGTTTCCACCAGTCGAGCGAAGAACGTCGAAGCACCGACCACCAATGGTGGAATGGCGCCAGCCACACCCAGGGAAGTGCCCGTGATGAAGATGGTGGTTGGAATCATCACGATCAGCAGGATGATAAACGGCAGTGAACGTATCGCGTTGATCACGAAAGACAGTACCGAGTAGACGTTTTTTTGCTCAAGCAATTGCCGTGGACTGCACAGGAACAGCAGGATACCCAGCGGCAGGCCCACGAGCACGGTGAAGAACAGGGAGGTGCTGAGCATGACCATGGTGTCACTGGTAGCAACCCAGATATCAGCCCAGTCAACCTTGTCGAAGTAATGCAACAAGCCGTCCATTAACGAAGTACCTCCATGTGGACATCCGCTGCGGTGAAGCGGGCAAACGCCGCCTCCATGTCGCCACCGGTAACGGCCAGGGTCAACTGCCCGTAGGGCACGTCTTTGATGCGGTCGATACGACCGGCCAGGATGCTGTAGTCCACACCCGTTTCCCGAGCGACGGTTCCCAGCAACGGCGCGTAGGTCGCTTCACCCTGGAAGGTCAGACGCACGATGCGACCCGGCACGTGAGCGAAGTCATCGCGCTGTTCGCTTTCGTCAATCTGCTCGTCTTCCTGCACGAAACGCTTGGTGGTCGGGTGCTTCGGATGCAGGAACACCTCGGCCACCGAACCTTGCTCGACGATCACGCCAGCGTCCATCACCGCCACTTGGTCGCAGACCCGGCGGATCACGTCCATCTCGTGGGTGATCAACACGATGGTCAGCTTCAGTTCGCGATTGATCTCGGCCAGCAATTGCAGGACCGACGCCGTGGTCTGCGGGTCTAGCGCGCTGGTGGCTTCGTCGCACAACAGGATTTTCGGCTTGGTTGCCAGGGCGCGGGCGATGCCGACACGCTGCTTCTGACCGCCAGACAATTGCGCCGGGTATTTTTTGGCGTGGTCGGACAGGCCGACCCGCGCCAGCAACTCGGCCACACGCCGGTCGATGTCGCTGCGCGACAGTTCGCCGGCGAGGGTCAAGGGTAGCGCGACGTTGTCGGCCACGGTCTTGGACGCCAGCAAGTTGAAATGCTGGAAAATCATCCCGACCTGCTGACGGAAGCACCGCAGGCTGTTGGCGTCAAGCGCGGTGACTTCTTCGCCGTCGACGAATATCTTGCCGCCACTGGACTCTTCCAGGCGATTGATCAGACGCAGCAGAGTACTTTTCCCCGCACCGGAATGGCCGATCAGACCAAAGACCTGACCATTCTCAATCGTCAGACTGGTCGGATGCAGGGCGGGAATATCCTTACCGGCGACGCGGTAGGTTTTGTGGACGTTTTGAAACTCGATCACGTAGCGAACCTTGTGGGGCGCGTTGGAAAAGGATCAGCGGTTAGCCGGGCGCGCATTTTAGCCTGTCCGTATAGAGGTTATTAGCATTTATTCCGCATTCAACCTTCCATTTGGCAATAACGCGATCAAAGGTTAGAAAAAAGGAACGGCACAAAACCTCATCAGTCACTAATTAGGCAACTCGAAAACGCCCCTGGTGCCGTGCCGGGGGGAATTGCTCAAGAGTCCTGGCTACGGCGGGAATCGCAACGAGGAGTTTTGTCTGATGAGTACTAAAAAACCTGCCGCAACCAAAAGCGCATTGGCCGGGACCGATACCCTGGACCGCGGCAACACCAATGCCAAGCTCGACAGCCTGGAACAATTTCGCTCCGACGCCACTGAAAAGGCCCTGCGTACCAACCAGGGCGTGAAAGTCTCGGATAACCAGAACACGTTGAAAGTCGGCGCGCGCGGGCCATCGTTGCTGGAAGATTTCATCATGCGTGAAAAAATCACGCACTTTGACCATGAACGCATTCCCGAGCGCATCGTCCACGCCCGCGGCACGGGTGCTCACGGATACTTCCAGACCTATGAAACCCATTCCGTGCTGACCAAGGCTGGGTTCCTACAAGACCCAAGCCAAAAAACCCCGGTTTTCGTCCGTTTCTCCACGGTGCAGGGCCCTCGTGGGTCGGGCGATACCGTGCGGGACGTGCGAGGTTTCGCGGTGAAGTTTTTCACCGACGAAGGCAACTTCGACCTGGTGGGTAACAACATGCCAGTGTTTTTCATTCAGGATGCGATCAAGTTTCCTGACTTCGTGCACGCGGTGAAACCCGAGCCGCACAATGAGATACCCACCGGCGGCTCCGCTCACGATACCTTTTGGGATTTTGTCTCTCTGGTACCGGAGTCGGCGCACATGGTGATCTGGACCATGTCCGACCGGGCGATCCCGAAAAGCCTGCGCAGCATGCAAGGCTTCGGCGTGCACACCTTCCGCCTGATCAATGCCGAAGGTAAATCGCGTTTCGTCAAATTCCACTGGCGCCCCACTGCCGGGACGTGTTCGCTGGTGTGGGATGAAGCGCAGAAACTCGCCGGTAAAGACACCGATTACCACCGTCGCGATCTCTGGGAGTCGATCGAGATGGGTGACTATCCGGAATGGGAACTTGGCGTACAGGTCATCGAGGAGGAAAACGAACATAAATTCGACTTCGATATCCTCGACCCGACCAAGCTGATCCCGGAAGAACTGGTGCCGATCACCCCGCTGGGCAAAATGACCCTCAACCGCAACCCCGACAACTTCTTCGCCGAAACCGAACAGGTCGCCTTCTGCCCTGGGCATATCGTGCCGGGGATCGACTTCTCCAACGACCCATTGCTGCAAGGTCGGCTGTTTTCCTACACCGATACGCAAATCAGCCGACTCGGCGGGCCGAACTTTCACGAGATCCCGATCAACCGCCCGGTGGCACCATTCCACAACGGCCAGCGGGATGCGTTGCATCGCAGCACCATCGACAAGGGCCGCGCGTCCTACGAGCCAAACTCCATTGATAGCGGTTGGCCGAAAGAAACACCGCCGGCAGCACAGGATGGCGGCTTTGAAAGTTATCCAGAGCGCATCGACGCCAACAAGATCCGTCAGCGCAGCGAGTCGTTCAGCGACCACTTCTCCCAGGCGCGGCTGTTCTTCCATAGCATGAGCAAGCACGAGCAGGAACACATCATCTCGGCTTACAGCTTCGAGCTGGGCAAGGTTGAGCGAGTGTTTATTCGTTCACGTCAGGTCAATGAGATCTTGGCCAACATTGATCTGGACCTCGCCAAGCGCGTGGCGCAAAACCTGGGCCTGCCTGCGCCGAAGGCCGGGACGGTCGAGGTGCGTAAGACCTCGCTGGATCGTTCGCCGGCCCTGAGTCAGGCCAACTTGCTGCCGGCGGATATCAAAACCCGCAAAGTGGCAATCCTGGCAGCTAACGGCGTCGATGGTGCAGCGATTGATGCAATGAAGAAAGCGCTGAAGGTCGAAGGTGCGCACGCCAAATTGCTCGGCCCGACGTCTGCGCCTGTGACGACCGCCGATGGCAAGACACTGCCGGTCGATGCGTCGATGGAAGGCATGCCTTCGGTGGCGTTCGATGCGGTGTTTGTGCCCGGTGGCGCGGCGTCGATCAAGGCGTTAAGCACCGACGGCGTGGCGCTGCATTACCTGCTGGAGGCGTACAAGCACTTGAAGGCGATTGCACTGCAGGGCGAGGCCCAACAGTTGCTGAATGTGTTGAAGCTGGAGGCTGATGCGGGGTTGATCGTGGGTACGGATGCGAAGTTGATCAAACCGTTTTTTGCCGCGATCGGGCAGCATCGGGTGTGGGACAGGGAGCCAAAAGCCAAGGCGATTCCGGCTTAAGGACCTTTATTGGTAGCGAGGGCGCCTTCGCGTGCAAGCCTTGCTCCTACAGGATTGCGTCGTTCATACCACTAGCGAACGACACAAATCCTGTAGGAGCGAGGCTTGCCCGCGATGCTTTTAAGGTTTACGCGGGCTCAAAACCATCTGCGCAGGAACGTTGCGCAGAATCTGCTTCTTCAGGTTCAGATCAAAATCCGCATCGAGCTTCTTCACGCGCTTGGTCAGCAACGTGGCCAACCAAGGGTAGTCCTGGGTGCGTGGCGCCTGAATACTCACGTCGCATTGGTAATTCACCACATCAGCGGCGATCGCATCCAATTGGCGACGAAGCTTCGTCATATCCGTCAGGCTCAACGCAACTGTGGTGCTTTCAGCCGTCGGATCTATGACGTTGGCCTGTGGCTTGGCTTCGGCTGCCATGAGCGCCGCTTCGGCTCTATCCAGTTCAGCTTTGCGGGCATCAACGATGGCGTTGTTGACCCCACCCGTCAGCGCCGGCGCCTTGGGCATCAACGCCCGGGCGCGGCTTAGCGCCGTGGCAGCCGCATTCACGTCGCCTTTCTGCAGCACGATTTGACTGCGGCGCAGATAGGCTTCGGCCAGTTGCCGCTGGTATTGCTCAAGGGCTTGATCATTGGGCGACTCGGCCTGCAAGGCAGCCAGTTGATCTTCGGCAGTCGCCAGTTCGCTGCTGGCGAGGTTTTTTTCCAGCTGTGCGATGGCCGTGGCCCGTGCACCGGTAGCCTCGGTGGCCGCCGGTGGCGTGCTTTGGCAAGCGCCCAGTAGCAGCGAAAATGCGACAAGGAGCAGATAACGGGAGGCGAACGACTTCATTCCTGCGACTCTCTATTTGCGCAAAAAACGAGCAAGTCTACACCCCTCGACGGGGCAGGACAAAACTCAGCAGAAACAGTGCGGCGGCCGTCACAACAATCGATGGGCCCGCCGGGGTGTCTTTGAACCATGAAAGCGACAGCCCGCCACAGACCGCGAGCATACCCAGCAGGCTCGCGCCCAATGCCATCTGCTCCGGTGACCGGGCGTGACGTTGTGCCGCAGCCGCCGGGATGATCAGCAGTGAGGTAATCAGCAATACACCGACGATTTTCATCGCCACCGCGATCACCACAGCGATCAGCAACATCAGGGTCAAGCGCAACGCCGCCACCGGCAGACCTTCAACCCTGGCCAATTCTTCGTGCACCGTGATCGCCAGCAATGGCCGCCACAACGTCACCAGCAAGGCCAGAACGGCCGCGCTGCCGCCGAGTATCCAGGCCAGATCGGTCGGACTGATCGCCAGCAGGTCGCCGAATAGATAGGCCATCAGGTCGATCCGCACTTCGTGCATGAAGCTTAGTACGACCAAGCCCAGAGAGAGCGTGCTCGGTGCGAGAATTCCCAAAAGCGTGTCGGACGCCAGTGGTTGGCGCTGTTGCAAGGTCACCAGCAGCACGGCTAACAGCAAACAGCCTACGGTGACCGCAACGGTCGGGCTGACATCCAGCAGAAAGCCCAGTGCCACGCCAAGCAGCGCGGCATGGGAAAGGGTGTCGCCGAAATAGGCCATGCGCCGCCAGACCACGAACGAACCCAGCGGGCCCGCGACCAACGCCAGGGCCAGACCTGCAAGCAGGGCGTAGAGCAGAAAATCAGCCATGCTTGCAGCCATCTCCGTGAACGTGGGTAGGGGCCAACGGGGCCGCGCTGACCACCGAACCATGCAAGTCATGGGCGTGGTCGTGATGGTGGTGATAAATCGCCAGGCTTTGTGCATTCTTTCCGAACAGCTCGACGAAAGCCGGATCGCCACTAACCTGCTCGGGGTGCCCGGAGCAGCAGACGTGACGGTTGAGGCAGACCACCTGGTCGGTGGTGCTCATCACCAGGTGCAGATCGTGGGACACCATCAACACGCCGCAGCCGTGACGGTCACGCAATCGGGTGATCAGGCTGTAAAGCTCGGCCTGACCGGCCACGTCGACGCCTTGCACAGGTTCGTCGAGCACCAGCAATTCCGGTTCGCGCAGCAATGCCCGGGCCAACAGCACCCGCTGCATTTCGCCACCGGAAACACTTTGCACCGGGCTGTCGATCACCTGTTCGGCGCCGACTTCCTTGAGTGCCGCCAAGGCCGTGGCGCGTTCTACGCCCGGCACCAGACGCAAGAAGCGCAGCACCGACAGTGGCAGCGTCGGGTCGACGTGAAGTTTTTGCGGCATGTAACCGACCCGCAGTTTCGGCTTGCGCCACACGCTGCCGCTGTCCGGTTTCAACAGACCGAGAACGGCGCGAACCAGAGTCGTCTTGCCGGCACCATTGGGGCCGATCAGGGTGACGATCTGCCCGGGCTCGACGCTCAGCTCAATGTTGTCCAGCACGTTTTTCCCGGCAAAGGTCACGACAACCTGCTCGAGGCGGATCAGCGCATTGCTCATCAAACCCCCTGGCAACCCGAGCAGAGGCCGACTACTTCAACGGTCTGGCCTTCGACGACGAACCCGACATCCTTTGCGCTATTGATAATCGCGTCGCTGATGGATTTTTGTTCAAGTTCAATCGCGGCGTGGCATTCACGGCAGATCAGGAACTGGCCCTGGTGGGCGTGTCCCGGGTGATTGCAGCCGACGAAAGCGTTCAGCGAGGAGATGCGGTGTACGAGGCCGTTTTCCAGCAGGAAATCCAGTGCACGGTACACGGTCGGCGGCGCCGCACGGCGGCCGTCCTGCTCGCTGAGCACCGCGAGAATGTCGTAGGCACCCAACGGCTTGTGGCTTTGCCATACCAGTTCCAGCACCCGCCGGCGCAAGGCGGTCAGGCGCAGGCCTTGACGTGCGCACAGACTATCGGCCTCAGACAATGCGCTGTGGACGCAATGAGAGTGGTCGTGGGGACGGCTGGCAATCGGTGTTTTAGGCATGAGCGGCGACGAGTTTTGTGAGAGACGTTATTATGTTACCCGTTCTCGCCTCTTTGAGTGGTCATCGTGTCCCGACTTTTTTCTATCTTTGTCGCATTTGTCGCAAGTTTTCTGCTGATGGGTTCAGCTCATGCCGACGTCAAAGTTCTCACCAGTATCAAGCCTCTACAGCTGATCGCCGCTGCGGTGCAGGACGGTGTGGCGATTCCGGAAGTCTTGCTGCCGCCTGGCGCCTCGCCTCATAACTATGCCTTGCGCCCCTCCGACGTACGGAAGGTGCAATCGGTGGACCTGGTTTACTGGATCGGTCCGGACATGGAAGGTTTCCTGCCTCGCGTGTTGAAAGGTCGTACGCTGCCAAGCGTCGCTGTGCAAGACCTGCCGGGCCTTAAACTGCGACGTTTCGCCAAAGATAGCCCCTCTCATGCAGAAGAAGCCGACGAACATGATCACGACCACCGCCCCGGCAATCTCGACTCGCACTTGTGGCTTTCGCCGGTCAACGCTCGTGTCATCGCCAACAAAATGGCCGCAGACCTGAGTGCAGCCGATCCTTCCAATGCGGCGCGCTATCAGAGCAACCTCAAGGCGTTCGATGAGCGTCTGGATGCGATGGATCTTCGCTTGAAGGCGCGTCTGGCCGGCATCGCAGGAAAACCGTACTTCGTTTTCCACGAGGCCTTCGACTACTTTGAAGACGCCTACGGCCTCAAGCATGCCGGCGTATTCAGCGTCGCGGCCGAGGTACAACCCGGCGCCCAGCATGTCGCGGCGATGCGCACTCGACTGCAGGAAGTCGGCAAAACCTGTGTGTTCAGCGAGCCGCCGTTGCGTCCGCGCCTGGCGGAAACCCTGGTGGCGGGTCTGCCGGTGAAACTCGCGGAACTGGACGCGCTGGGCGGGTACACGCCGGCGACCGCTCAGGGGTATGAGCAGGTGCTGGAGAAGTTGGGGAACGATTTGGCGGGGTGTCTGGAGTCGTTGTAAGCGCAGGATCTGCGGCGCCCCATTCGCGGGCAAGCCTCGCTCCTACAGGGAATTGCACTATCCCGTGGGAGCGAGGCTTGCCCGCGAAGCTTTTAAAGGGCGAAAGGTAACGGCGTACTGATCTTCTGACGCTGCGCCAGACGCTGTTGAAACTCCATCGGATCGTGAATCAACACGTCCTGCCCGGCGAAAGACTCCGCCGCGATCAACCGCGACAACCAGAACCGCACACACGCCACCCGCAACAGGGTCGGCCACAACTCGGCTTCGGCTGCGGTAAACGGCCGCAACGCCGCATAAGCGCCGAGTAACGCCCGCGCTCGTGGTCCGACGATCAACCCGTCCTCGTCTGAACACCAGTCGTTCAACGCAATCGCCACGTCGTAGAGCATCGGCCCCGAACAGGCGTTGTAGAAGTCGATCAGCCCGGTCAGGTGAGTGCCTTCGAACATCGCGTTATCGCGGAACAGGTCGGCGTGGATGTTGGCTCGCGGCAGCGCCAGAATTTTCGTCTTCTGCTGTGTGATTTCGTCCAGAGCCCGTTGCAGCAGATCGCTCTGCTCGGCATTCAGGTGCGACAGCAACTGCGTGCCCTCCTCCAGCATCCAGTCCAGGCCGCGATCGGTCTTGCGTTTGATCATGTTGGCCCGGGTTGCAAGGTGCAGATGACCGAGCAACTCGCCGACCTGAGCGCAATGCTGCGCGTTGGCTTCCTTGATGTGCTTGCCGGCCAGACGCGGCTGCAACAGCGCAGGTTTGCCGGCCAGTTCGCGCAAGGCGACGCCGTCGGTGGTGCGCAATGCATAAGGCACTGGCAGGTCAGCGTCATGCAGCACGTCGAGCAGTTCAATGAAGAACGGCATCTCCTGCACCGGACCACGCTCAACGAGGGTCAGGACAAATTCGCCCTGCTCCAGGCTGATAAAGAAATTGGTGTTTTCGCTACCAGCGGCAATCCCCTGGAAATCAAGCAGGCGGCCGAGCCCGTAAGGGGCGAGAAAGGTTTCCAGCTCGGGCCGAGCCAGCGGGGTGAACACAGACATGTTTGAACTGCCAGTACGGGCGCCGCTGCTTGAGCCAGCGCCGATTGAAATTAAGAAACTACTTCCACTCAAAAATCTTCCATGACGGAATCAGCATATCCGGCTGATCCGAGCGGATGAAGTTTGCATCCGTCCCGTCCGCGCGCACCAGAAAGTAAGGCGGTGCGCCCTTCGGTGTGACCTTGATCGCGTACAGGAAACCGTTTTGGCGGTATTCCTGGATGGTTTTATCGCCTTCCGTGCGAATGGTGACATCTGGGTCCGACGAGGGCGCATCGTCCGCCGCCATGACGGCCAATGGTGCGATTGCAAACAAGCCAGCCAGCAGCAAGCGATTTAGTGTGCGCATGATAACCTTGTCCCTTTGTCGTCAACGGTCCCGCTATTCTAGCGCCGGACCCGCCGAAAAGGTTGATCCTGCTCATGAGCCAAGCCCCCCTCGTCCTGGTGGACGGTTCTTCTTACCTGTACCGCGCCTTTCACGCCCTCCCTCCGCTGACCACGTCCAAAGGCCTGCCGACCGGTGCGGTCAAGGGCGTATTGAACATGCTCAAGAGCCTGCGCAAGCAGTACCCGGACAGTCCGTTCGCCGTGGTGTTCGACGCCAAGGGTGGGACATTTCGCGATGACATGTACGCCGAATACAAGGCCAACCGTCCGAGCATGCCCGACGACATGCGCGTGCAAATCGAGCCACTGCACCAAAGCGTGATCGCCCTGGGTTTTCCGCTGTTGTGCGTCGAAGGCGTCGAGGCCGATGACGTGATCGGTACCCTGGCCCGCAGCAGCGCGGCGGCCGACCGCCCGGTGGTGATCTCCACCGGTGACAAGGACATGGCGCAATTGGTCGACGGCCACATTACCTTGGTCAATACCATGACCGGTAGCGCGCTGGACGTGGAGGGCGTGAAGGAGAAATTCGGCGTCGCTCCCGAGCAGATCATCGATTACCTGGCACTGATGGGCGATTCTTCCGACAACATTCCGGGCGTTCCGGGCATTGGTCCGAAGACTGCTTCCGGCCTGTTGGTCGGTGTAAATGGTGGTCTGACTGAGCTCTATGCGCAGCTCGACATCGTCCCAACCCTACCGATTCGCGGGGCCAAGACCCTGCCGGCCAAGCTCGAAGAGCACAAGGAGATGGCGTTTCTCTCCTATCAATTGGCCACCATCAAGATCGACGTGCCGCTGGATATCGGCCTCGACGACCTGCAAATGGGCAAGCCGGATCACGACAAACTTGCCGAGCTCTATACCCTGCTGGAGTTCAAGAGCTGGTTCGAAGATAACCAGCGCGACGCCAAGCGTTCCGGCCAGGAAGTGACTGCTCCGGTGGCTGAAGAAGCCGCTGTCGAGACTGAGCTCAAGTACACAACGATCCTCACCCAGGCAGACTTCGACCTGTGGCTGAAGAAGCTCAACGACGCCAAGCTGATTGCCTTTGACACCGAAACCACTGGCATCGATGCGCAGCAGGCGCAACTGGTCGGTCTGTCTTTCGCTGTACAAGCCAACGAAGCGGCCTACATCCCGCTGACCCATTCCTACATGGGCGTGCCCGACCAACTTGATCGCGACACCGTGCTGCGGGCACTGAAACCGATCCTGGAAGACCCGAACAAGCTTAAGGTCGGCCAACACGCCAAATTCGACATGAACATCCTGGCCAACTGCGCCATCGGTGGCGATCAGAGCTGCGGCATCACCGTCCAAGGCGTCGCTTTCGACACGATGCTTGAATCCTATGTACTGGACTCCACCGCGACCCGTCACGACATGGACAGCCTGGCGCTGAAGTACCTGAATCACACCACCACCAGTTTTCAGGACATCGCTGGCAAGGGCGCCAAGCAACTGACCTTTGACCAGATCTCCCTGGAGCTGGCCGGGCCTTACGCCGCCGAAGACGCCGACGTGACGCTGCGCCTCCATCAAACCTTGCAGGAAAAGCTCAACGCAATTGCGAGCCTGAGCAAGGTTCTGAGCGAAATCGAAATGCCGTTGGTGCCGGTGCTGGCACGAATCGAACGCCAAGGTGCGCTGGTCGATGCCAACCTGCTGGGCATTCAGAGCGTGGAACTGGGCGAGAAAATGGTCGCCCTCGAGCGTGAGGCGTTCGCCATCGCCGGGGAAGAATTCAACCTCGGCTCGCCGAAGCAATTGGGCGTGATCCTGTATGAAAAACTCGGCCTGCCGATCCTCAGCAAAACCGCCAAGGGCCAGGCGTCCACCGCCGAAGCCGTGCTGGCGGAACTGGCCGAACAGGATTTCCCGCTACCCAAAGTGCTAATGCAGTACCGCTCGATGAGCAAGCTGAAAAGCACCTACACCGATCGCCTGCCAGAGCAGATCAACCCGCGCACCGGACGGATTCACACCTCTTACCACCAAGCCGTAGCGGCGACCGGGCGTTTGTCGTCCAGCGATCCGAACTTGCAGAATATTCCGATCCGCACCGCCGAAGGTCGTCGGATTCGTCAGGCGTTCGTCGCACCCAAAGGCTACAAGCTGCTGGCCGCCGACTATTCACAGATCGAACTGCGGATCATGGCTCACCTGGCCAAGGACGAAGGTTTGCTGCACGCCTTCCGCAACGATCTGGACGTGCACAAAGCCACCGCAGCGGAAGTCTTCGGGGTTGAACTGGGGGACGTCACCACCGACCAACGGCGCAGCGCCAAGGCGATCAACTTCGGTTTGATCTATGGCATGAGCGCGTTTGGCCTGGCCAAGCAGATTGGCGTTGATCGCAAGCAATCCCAGGCCTACATCGACCGTTACTTCGCCCGTTACCCGGGCGTGCTGGAATACATGGAGCGCACCCGCACCCAAGCCGCCGAACAAGGTTTCGTCGAAACCATCTTTGGTCGTCGCTTGTACCTGCCGGAGATCAACGCAAAAAACCCGGCCCTGCGCAAAGGTGCCGAACGCACAGCGATCAACGCCCCGATGCAAGGCACCGCCGCGGACATCATCAAGAAAGCCATGATTGCCGTGGACAGCTGGCTGACAGCGTCAGGCCTCGATGCCAAAGTCATCCTGCAGGTGCACGATGAATTGGTCCTGGAAGTGCGGGAAGATTTGGTCGACCAGGTCCGTGATGAAATTCGCGTGCACATGAGCGATGCAGCGAAGCTTGATGTGCCGCTGTTGGTCGAGGTTGGCGTAGGAAATAATTGGGATGAGGCTCACTGAGCCGTCTGAAAAGACGACTTCCGCTGCGGCATAGTGCCGCGGCAGAGAGGGCGAAGGGGCTCTTAGTTCGGTAAACTCGCTGGGCTATTCCAAAGGCTTTTTAAAAAATTCTGAACTAATCTCCGGAATCGCCACTCAGAGTTACTGAATGGGTGGTGAAGCCCTTCGATGCTCCTAATGTTGTGTTAAGTGTTGGCAGATATCTGGACCCCGCCCTAGCGGTTCGGAACTTGAACCCCGGAACTTCCCCCTCCCCATAAGAAGTCCGGGGTTTTTTTTGTCTGCTGCTTTTGTGTGGACAGCTTACTCGGCAAGCTCCGCGCCCTTGTCCGCAAGTTCCATCCAGCCCGCCAGTACAGTGTAGGCGTCTTCCAGGCCCATGCGTTTTGGTGCCGAGAACAGTTGGATACTGATCGCATCACCCCAGCCCTTGCGGATGTCTGCCTGAACCTTGAGCAGGACGTTTTTCGCCGCGCCGTAAGTCAGCTTGTCGGCTTTGGTCAGCAAAATGTGCATCGGCATGCCGCTGGCGACGGCCCAGTCAAGCATTAACAGGTCGAAGTCGGTCATTGGATGACGGATGTCCATCATCAAAATCAGACCTTTCAAACTCTCGCGACCACCCAGATACGCTTCCAGGTGACGCTGCCAGTGCAGCTTCAACGGGATGGGTACTTTCGCGTAACCGTAACCCGGCAGGTCGACCAGACGGCGATCATCGTCTAGCTTGAAGAAGTTCAAGAGCTGCGTGCGCCCCGGAGTTTTCGAGGTTCGCGCCAGACTGGCGTGCGTCAGGGTGTTCAGAGCACTGGATTTGCCGGCGTTGGAACGCCCGGCGAAGGCCACTTCAAAGCCTTCGTCGTCGGGACATTGGTCGACTTTGGCGGCGCTGAGCATGAAGGTGGACTGTTGGCACAGACCGAGGATGGGGTTCTTGAGTTGCATGGGATTTCCGATGTGGGCGGCGCCGGGAATGGACGCGGCGAGCAGTGTCGTTTCCGTTTCAGTGACGCCAGTATATAATGCCGCAGATTTTGTGTGCGCTTTGTCCCAGCGTAGGATGAAGTTCACGAGAGCGATTGACCTTGATTGCGCACTAGAACGCAGCACGCTCTCAACCCTGAAAAGGTCGTTTTATGACGAAATGGCTGCTAGCTGCCGGTGTCTTGATGCCGCTTTACAGCGCTCAGGCTACACAGGATCCGGAAGCTGTGTACAACCGTGTTTGTGTTGCTTGTCATTCCGGCCAACTACCCATGGCGCCTAAAAAGGGCGATCAGGAAGCTTGGACGCCGAGGTTGGCGAAAGGTATGGGGACGCTGGTGCAACACGTAACCCAGGGTTTCAAGGCGATGCCGCCGCGTGGTTTGTGCATGGACTGCAGTGCCGAGGATTACCGAGCAATCATCCAGTGGATGAGCGAGTGATCCAGGCCCATAACTCTTTAACCCTTAGCCGTAGTTGGATTAGCTGATGAACAAATTGATCGTGAGTCTGCTGTTGACCGTGGGGATCTCCGGCATTGCCCATGCTGCAGGTGATGCGACTGCTGGTCAGGCGAAAGCCGCAGTATGTGGCGCCTGTCATGGCCCGGATGGCAATAGTATGGCGCCTAACTTTCCGAAACTGGCAGGCCAGGGCGAACGTTATCTGAACAAGCAGCTGGTCGACATCAAGTCCGGCAAACGCACGGTGCTGGAAATGACCGGCCTGCTGACCAACCTGAGCGATCAGGACCTGGCCGATATGTCCGCTTACTTCGCCAGCCAGAAAGGCAGTGTTGGCGCCGCCGACCCGAAAGTCGTGGCTCGCGGTGAAGCACTGTTCCGTGGTGGCGACCTGGCCAAAGGCCTGCCAGCCTGCACCGGCTGCCACTCGCCGGACGGCAAGGGTAACGCGGCTGCCGGTTTCCCGCACCTGGGCGGCCAACACGCTCAATACATCGCCAAGCAACTGACCGACTTCCGCAAGGAAGAAGGCGGCCGCACAAACGATGGCGACGTCAAAACCATGCAGACCATCGCTAAAAAGCTGAGCGACGAGGATATCGCAGCGGTGTCCAGTTACATTCAAGGCCTGCACTAAGGCCGGCGAATCGGGCGTTGCGAGAGGTGCACATCTCCTGCAACGTTAACGCTCGATTAATCCGTCGATGCAAGCATAAAAAGGGTGGCTTTGGCCGCCCTTTTTTGTGGCCGCTGCCGTTACACTACAGAACTCAAGCCCGCCAGGATCTGTCTGAAAACAGGTCGCGCGAGGCGACCCAAATTGTCCAGGAGTAAAGCATGCGTAATCTGATCATCAGCGCCGCTCTCGTCGCTGCCAGCCTGTTCGGCATGAACGCCGCCCAAGCCGCCGAAGCACCAGCAGCGCCTTATGTCGAGTTGAGCAAATCTGTCCCGGTGGCTGTACCTGGCAAGATCGAGGTCGTGGAGCTGTTCTGGTACGGCTGCCCGCACTGCTACGCCTTTGAGCCGGTGATCAATCCTTGGGTTGAAAAGCTGCCTTCGGACGTGAACTTCGTGCGTATTCCGGCCATGTTCGGCGGCCCATGGGACGCTCACGGTCAAATGTTCCTGACCCTCGAAGCCATGGGTGTCGAGAACAAGGTTCACGCTGCGGTGTTCAACGCCATTCAGAAAGAACACAAGAAGCTGGTCGACAAGGATGAGATGGCAGACTTCCTGGCGACCCAAGGTGTAGACAAGGACAAGTTCCTGGCCACTTTTGACTCTTTCGCCATCAAAGGCAAAATCGTCCAGGCCAAAGAGCTGGCGAAGAAGTACGAGATATCCGGCGTTCCAACCATGGTCGTCAACGGTAAATATCGCTTCGACGTAGGTTCTGCCGGCGGTGCCGAGCAAGCCCTGAAACTGGCCGACAAACTGGTCGACCAAGAGCGAGCGGCTAACAAGGCTGCTGCCAACTAAGCCCGGCCCCTGCCATGCGCCGCTGGGGTACTGAACGCGTCGTTGGCCTGCATGGTCCGCGGGTCAACGAGCATCATCTGGAATCGACGGGCTTGCCCGCAGACAGCCGTCTGCGCTTGCTCAGTTTCAACATCCAGGTCGGCATCAGTACCGAGCGCTATCGGCACTACCTGACCCGGGGCTGGCAGCATCTGTTGCCGCACACCGGGCGTGCCGACAATCTGCAAAAGATCGGCAATCTGTTGGGCGACTTCGATCTGGTCGCCTTGCAGGAGGCCGATGGCGGCAGCCTGCGATCAGGCTACGTCAACCAGGTGGAACACCTCGCCCAGCTCGGTGCATTCCCCTACTGGTATCAACAACTCAATCGCAACCTCGGTCGCCTCGGCCAGCACAGCAATGGCGTGCTCAGCCGCCTGCGCCCGTGGGCGATTGAAGATCATCCGCTGCCGGGGCCCAAGGGGCGCGGGGCAATTCTGGTGCGCTTCGGCGAAGGTCCGGAAGCGCTGGTGGTGGTGATGATGCACCTGGCGCTGGGCGCGCGCACGCGCACGATGCAGCTGTCGTACATCCGCGAGTTGATCGGCGGCTATAAACACCAGGTGCTGATGGGTGACATGAACACCCACGCCAGTGACTTGCTGCAAAACTCTCCATTGCGTGACCTCGGCCTGCTCGCGCCGCAACTGGAAGCGACCTTTCCCAGCTGGCGTCCGCAGCGTTGCCTGGACCATATTTTGCTGAGCCCGACCCTGACCCTTGAAAAGGTCGAGGTGCTGGCACAACCCATTTCCGATCACCTGCCGGTCGCGGTAGAGATTCGTCTGCCGGGTTCGCTCACGGCTGATGCATTGCCCGCGTTGAGTCCTGCCCCTCGCGGATCCCATGAATGAGCGACGAAGCACAGCGCTGGAAAGAGAAATACCTCAAAAGCATCGAACAACAGGAAAAGCTCGAGCGTCGATGGGACGCCCGGCTCGATCTGCTGCGCCGCGGCCTGGTGCGCAGTACCCTGGCCGCAGAGGGCACCGATCGCGCTGTTGACCAGTGCATGAAGGAAATGCGCGAAATCCTGCGCTCCGATGACATGGACGCCGGCCTGGCCGCCCTACTTCCGCGGCTGGAAAAAGCCGTGCTCGACTCCGAACAGCGCCGGGAAACACGGGTCAATCAGACCAGCGTCGCACTGACCGCGCTGGTCTCCCAGCTGCAAACATTACCACTGCCCCGGGAAATAAGCCGGCCGCTGAAAAACTTCGCCAAGCATCTGGATACCAGGGTCGGGCAGGCGCGCGAAATTCCGTTGCTGCTCAGCGAACTGAGTGGCCTGCAAGGCAAAGCCTTGGGTCAGCTCGAAAACCCCGCGGAACCCGGCCGCCCAGGTTTGCTGCAGCGGCTGTTTGGTAGCCGTGAAACGGATGAAACGGCATTCCAGGTCACCCCCGCCGCTATTCCGACGCCCGCCACGCAGTATACCGAATCGATGGCGGTGCCTCATGCCGAGAGACCACAGGTAAACGTCGATCTCGCGCCAGACGTCGATAAGCCGCAAGTGGCGGTCGTACACGTCGCCGCTCCCGTTGCTGCACCCGAGCGACTGACGATCGAGACACAATCGCCCGCAGCAGCGCCTTCTCCTGCCGTTGTAGCGTTTATCCCGCCAGTGCTTGAGCCGCAGCAAGCACCCGACCCGATACCAGAGACGCCACCGCAACCGGGCCTTGAACCTCCAGAAGAACTGGCTCCTTTGATTATCGAGCCAGCAACTCAGGCTCAACCGGCACTCAATCCCGACGAATTAACCCCGGTGGTCTACCTCGACAGCCTGCCGCTGCCCCCGGCCATGGCCCAAATGTTGGCCACCGCAGGTCCAGACCAATCCGAGCCGGATACTCTCTACGCCCTGCCGGACTCACCCGAACCGTCTTATAGCTCGGTGGCCAAGCACATCGAAGACACGCTTCTGGGCTTACTCGACGACCTGACGCTCCCCGAGCGTCATCGTCCGCAAGCCGAAGCCATGCGTGATCGACTGAAAAATGGCCTGAACTGGTATGAATTGCTGCCAATCCTCGATGATCTGGCAACCTTGATGCTAGCCATCACCGACAGCGGCCAGCACGAATTCGAAGCCTATTTGCAGCAGCTCAACGAACGCCTCGAGTCGTTCCAAAGCAACTTGCAAGCCGCCAGCGAGGGCCATGCCGACAACCGTTCTGCCGCACGCAAGATGGACACCCAGATCCGCGAGCAGGTCGACGGCTTGCAGAACAGCATGCAGGACGCGGCCGACCTGGACGATCTCAAGCACGTCCTGGAAAACCATCTGGAAGGCCTGCTCGGCACCATGGACCAACACCAGAGGCAGCGTGACGAGCGCGAGCAGGAGGTCGCGGCCCGCCTTCATGGTCTGGCCGAACGCGTTGCGCACATGGAGCAGGAAGCCTTGGGCTACCGCGAGCATCTCGAAGAGCAACGCCAGAAAGCCTTGATCGATCCACTGACCGGCCTGCCTAACCGGGCTGCCTGGAGTGAACAGCTGGATCAGGAAATCAGCCAATGGCAACAACAGGGCAACTCCCTGTTGCTGGCAATGCTCGACCTCGACCATTTCAAACGTATCAACGATAACTATGGTCACCTGGCGGGCGACAAAGTGTTGAAAATCATCGCCAGCGTGCTCCGCAAGCGCCTGCGCGGGACGGATTTCATTGCCCGGTTTGGTGGTGAGGAGTTCGTCCTGTTGATGCCCGCGACAGTACCGGCTGTCGGCGCGAAACTGCTGGAAAACCTGCGCGCGTCGATCGAAGCCTGCCCGTTCCACTTCAAGGGTGAGCCGGTGACCATCACCACTTCCATGGGACTGACTGCGTTCAAGCCCGGCGAACATAGCGATCTGGTGCTGAAAAGAGCCGATCAGGCGCTATATCGGGCAAAACATGCAGGCCGCAACCGGGTGGAACTGGGCTGACGGTCAATTGTTCCATTTTGTTTAAAACTTCGCGCTGGCCGTCTGAGTGCAAGGCAGTACGTTACACTGTTGCATTACTGACTTGCGTGTGTTGCCTTCTGCCATGAAATACCTAGCCCTCGTCGTGTCGCTGATTCTGTTGGCCGGTTGTGCCAGCGGCCCACGGTTTGACACCCGTCACCCTTCAGCCAATCACGACAGCCGCATTCAGTTCGTGGTGGTGCATTACACCTCCGCGTCACTGGAACGTTCGCTGCAACTGCTGACCCATGGCGAGGTCAGCAGCCACTACCTGATTGGCGACGACAAAAACGCCACTATCTATAAGCTGGTGGATGAAAATCTCCGGTCCTGGCATGCAGGGGAAAGCGAATGGGAAGGCCGAACCTGGTTGAACTCCAGCTCCATTGGCATCGAAATCGTCAATCCGGGCTTCAAAATCATCCCAACAGGGCGTCTCTGGTACCCCTATAGCGAAGCCCAGGTCCAGTCCTTGATCATTCTGCTCAAAGACATCAGCAAGCGTTACGCCATCAGCCCCCGCAACATCATCGGCCATAGCGACATCGCACCGCTGCGCAAGCTGGATCCGGGCCCGATGTTTCCCTGGAAGCGTCTGGCTGCCGAAGGCCTTGGTATCTGGCCGAACGAGCAGGCCGTAACGCGTCAGCAGGCACAGTTCGAAGTACAGCCGCCAACCATCAGTTGGTTTCAGGCACAGCTGGCCCGTCTGGGTTATCCCACGCCGCAAACCGGCGAACTGGATGTTGCGACGCGTCATGTGATTACGGCCTTTCAGATGCATTTCCGACCGTCTCGTTTCGATGGCACACCGGATGCGCAAACCGCGGCGCTTCTACAAGTCTTGAATCAGACAAAATAATGACGCCCGCCCGACGGTCAGGGCTTTTTTTCCAATCAGCAGCTATAACTCATTGGTAATTCTTCGGATATTCCCTATGCCTGCTGCTCGAGAGACATTACGTAGTTGGTTCTGTCGCCCATGGTTTTTGGCGATACTGGCTGCTGCCTTGAGCGCGACACTCCTGATGGCCGGCAGCCTGTTCGTGGCCATGCATCAAGTCGAGCAGAGCGAAAGCGAAGAGATGAATGCCCAAGGCGAGCGCTTCCTTGCTCGTCTGGAGCAACTGTTCGGGCAGTTGCGTGAAAGCCTCGACGACCTGGAAGCCCAGCCGTTACGGGGCTGCGATGACGAAATGATCGCAACCTTGCAGCAGGTCAGCTTCAATTACCGTTTCGTTTACGAAGCCGCCTATATGGATGCCTCGCGGATCTGCTCCAACCGCCCCCGCCAGGAAGGGCTGTCGATGACAAGACCGCCGGACATCAAAGGCCCGACCTACAGTTACTGGCTGAACACCACCACCGAACCCGATGAAAACCGTGCCGCACTGATGCTCGGGCGCGGTAATTTTCGTGTCGCGACGTCTCGCGGACACTTGACTGACATGGTCGACTTGCCACCGGGAAGCAGCCTGCTGGTGGTACTCGACGGCACGCGCGCGATTCCGGTACTGGGTGTCTCACAGGTCTGGCCACCGACCGAACCCTGGCCCCCGAAAAGCAGCGACGCGCTACAGATCACGCAGTCCCGCTTGATTTACCGCATGCCCACCAACAATCCGGAATACCAATTGGTGCTGATCAGCCCGCGCACCGGCATGCATGTGCCTGCGGCTTGGTGGTGGTTGCTACCGGCCAGCCTGGTGCTGGCGGTGTGTGTGGGCTTTCTGGTGCTTCTGTTAGTGCGCCAGCGACAGTCGCTGGACGCCGAACTCAGTGGCGCCATACGGCGAGGCGAGTTGCAGGTGTTGTACCAACCGATCTTCGACCTCGACAGTCGCAACTGTGTCGGAGCAGAAGCCTTGTTGCGCTGGCGAAGGCCGGACGGCACCCTGACCAGCCCCGACCTGTTCATTCCGATGGCGGAGAACACCGGCCAGATCCGCCAAATGACCGACTTCGTCCTGCAACGCCTGCTTGAGCAACTGGGTCAATTGTTGCGGGCCAATCCACAACTGTACATTTCGGTCAATCTGGCGGCCTGCGACGTCATGGTGCCGCGTATTGGCCAGGTGATGGCGCGCCTGCTGACCTTGCACCGCGTCGCAGCAAAGCAAATTGCCTTTGAGGTCACCGAGCGAGGATTGATCGATGTCGTCGTCGCTCGGGAAAACCTGCAAGCCTTGCGGGATGTGGGGCATCAGGTGCTGATTGATGACTTTGGCACCGGCTATTGCAGCCTCGCCTATCTGCAAACCCTGCCAGTCGACTGCCTGAAAATCGATAAGGCGTTTATCGATGCGCTGGGTCATGACGCTGCGAGTAGCGGTGTCGCACCGCACATCATTCACATGGCCCAGGCCCTGCAACTCAAAGTCATTGCCGAAGGCATCGAACATGAATCCCAGGCGGCGTTTCTGAGCAGTGAAGGCGTGAAGTTCGGCCAAGGTTGGCTCTTCGCCCGTGCGTTGAGTGCGGTGCAGTTCATCGAGCTGATTACCGGTGGCCGCCGATTGGCCGCTCGACGCCTCGATGACGAAGCCTGAAGCTGCTGCGGCTTATACCGACAGCGCCATATAGAACTGGGTGCCCTGCCCTGGCCGCGAATAAACGCCCATCCGTCCGCCGTGCAACTGCACGATTTCCTTGCACAGTGCCAGACCGAGCCCGGCCCCCCCCTTCTTGCGACCCACCTGTACAAAGGGTTCGAAAATCCGCCCCTGCTGGCCGTAGGCAATGCCTTCACCGTTATCCTCGACGCTAATAATGACTCGCTCTCCATGGCGTCGAGCCTGCAAACGTATTTGCCCGCCGGGGGCAGTGTGGCGCATTGCGTTGTCGATCAGGTTATCGAGCACCCGGTCCAGCTGCGGCTGATCAGCCTGCAATCGCGGTAACGGCCCTTGCACCTCCACCGACAGGTCGATGCGCTGCTCTTTTGCAGGGCCGGCAAAACGCTCCCGGGCCTGTTCCAGCAACTCCTCGATGGCGCACGGCGCCAGCGTGAGTTTCTGTAATCCGTTCTGATAGCGGGAGAAGTTCAGCAGATCGTTAATCAACTGCATCAAGCGCTGCATCTCTTCGTTCACGGTATCCAGCAAATCAGCTTCACGCGAGTCCTCGGCAAAGTGCGCGCGCTCGCGGAATAGGCCGAACGCCATGTGCATCCCAGTGACCGGCGTTCGCAATTCATGGGAGGCGCGCAGTACGAACTCGCTGCGCACCCGTTCAAATGCACGCTGTTCGGTGACGTCATGCAGCACCATCACGGCGCCGAGAATATGGCCCTGTGTATGGCTGACCGGTGTCAGGCTAAAGGTCAGCAACCGCGACTCACCGTCGACCTCGATACTCAGGTCTTCCGGCGCTCGCTCCAAGGTGCCGCCGCGTAGCACCAGTTGCAGCTGTTCATCGAGTTCGGGACGCTCAAGCGCCGTCCCCAGACCTTGACCGAGACGATCGGTGTCCCAACCCAACTGACGCTGCGCCACGGGGTTGAGGTGTTCCAAACGACCATCGCGGTCGATCATCAGCAACCCATCATCGATGCTGTCAAGCACGGCCTGCAAACGTTGCTGGCCTGCGAGCAGCTCATGGACATTGGTGGCCTGATGCTCGCGCAAGGCCTCGGCCATGATCCCGAATCGTTTGGTCAGCTGGTTCATTTCCACTGCCGAGGAAATCGGCAGCGTCACTTCGAAATTACCTTGGCCGATGTGGTCCGCCGCCTGAGCCAAGGCCTCGATCGGTGCACCAAAACGCCGAGCAATAGCGTGGGCGGTGACGAAGCCGATGATCAGCACCGCCAGCCCCACAAGCCCGAGCAGGCCGGCAACCAGCAACGCCCTCTCCCGAGCCTGCCGTTCGGTGGCATTGATGTTATCCAGCGCACGCTTGTGCTCGGCGATCAAACCATTGCGCAGTGCATTGAATTTTTCGGTGAGTACTTCGTTGCCACTCAACACGTGCGTCGAGTCACGTGACGAGTCGTACGCTTGCAGAAAGCTCTGGTAGTCAGCCTTGGCCTGCTCGAAGCCGTACTGGAGCTCATCACCCGTCCGGGCATGGGCAACACCGTCATCAAGCAACTGAAAATAATGCTGCCTGGACGCCTCGAACGCCGCAGGATCTGGCTTTTCGCTGAGCATGATGATCAGTTGATCGCCCAGGGTCTGACGCAATTTCAGCCCTAGGTCTAGCGTGACGAAACTATTGCGAATCAGCGCTTCCTGGGTACCCGCCATCTGCATGACGCTGACCAGCCCGAGCAACAGCCCAAGCAGCGCCACGGTGATCAGTGCGGAAATACTCAGAAACAGCCGGGTGCGCAACTTCATCGCCAGTTTCATCGCAGACAGCTCACAAGTTGTACTGCTTGCGTTTGCGGTACAACGTCGAGGCATCGATACCCAGGGTCTTGGCGGCCTGGTCCAGTGTGTCTGCGGTGGCGAGGACCGCTCCGATGTGGGCTTTTTCCAACTCATCCAGACTCAGCGCAGCGCCGATGCGTGGTGCGTTGTTGACCGGGGTTTCGGCCATGCCCAGGTGGCTGATCTCGACCCGCTCCTGTAGACAAATAATGCTTGCCCGCTCCACAACGTTGCGCAACTCCCGGATGTTCCCCGGCCAGCGGTAGCCGAGCAGCGCTTCGCGGGCTTCGTCGCTGAAGCCACGAGCCGGACGCGCGTACTCCTTGACGAAACGGGCCAGAAAGCGATCGGCCAGATTCACAATATCTTCCCGGCGCTCGCGAAGAGGCGGCAGGTGCAAGGTGATGACGTTCAGGCGGTAGAGCAGGTCTTCACGGAAACGACCGTCGCGCACCATGTCTTCGAGGTTGAGGTTGGTGGCCGCGAGAATTCGCACATCGGCGCGGCGGGTCACCGGATCGCCTACGCGCTCGTACTCTTTGTCCTGAATAAAACGCAGCAACTTTGGTTGCAACGTCAGGGGAAAATCGCCGATCTCGTCAAGAAACAGCGTCCCGCCATCGGCCTGATTGACTCGCCCCAAGGTGCTTTCGCTGGCACCGGTGAACGCGCCACGGCTATGGCCGAAGAGCTCGCTTTCCATGAGTTCGGCGGTCAGGGACGGGCAGTTGATCGTGACGCAGGATTTCTTCGCACGCTTGCTCCAGCCGTGAATGGCCTGGGACAGCTCACCTTTACCGGTGCCGGACTCGCCGAGAATCAAAATATTGGCATCGGTGCTGGCCACTTGGCGGGCGGTCTCAAGCACTACCTTCATGGCCGGGCTGTGGGAGTCCAGGCCATCCCTGGGTTTGCGCACTTCGCCTTCAAGGGCTTCCAGACGTGCCGACAGTTGCCGCACTTCCAACTGTTTGGCGGTGGCCAGACGCAATTGGTCGGGGCTACAAGGCTTGACCAGATAGTCGGCGGCACCGGCCTGAATGGCATCCACGGCGGTGTCCACAGCCGAATGAGCGGTGACGATCACCACCCTCATCCAGGGTGCCTGAATGCGCATTTGGGCCAGCACATCGAGGCCGTTGTCTTCACCCAGACGCAGGTCGAGGAAGCACAGGTCGAAGACTTGGCGCTGAAGCAGCGCATCGGCCTGGGCGGCGCTGTTGGCGGTAGCGACGCTGTAGCCTTCATCTTCGAGGCAATAGCGAAAAGTACGCAGGATGGCAGACTCATCGTCCACCAGCAGAATGCGGCCTTGATGCTCAGTGGCTGATTCCATTTTCCTACGCTCCTTAATGAATGATCTTGGTTAGTCCCGGAAAAATCGGGCAAGTTGCATGGTTGATTCTGGTCGATTCCAGCTACAGCAGCGTAGTTCTCTCAGCACCCTACGGCTAATCGCCTGATTTTGTTGTTTTTTTATCAGATAGCCGGCTCGCAGGCAGTTACCGGTGTCCCCTTGTGACATCCATGCCCTCCTCGCAATTCAAAAATATTGAAATCTCCTACGAAACTATCGTGCATTACGCACGACTTCAAAAGGACCATCGTGCAGGATGCGTCCGATCCGAATTCCGCTTCATTCATAACCAATTGATTTTATTAATTTTTATCATCATGAAAAGCTGGCATGCAGGCTGCAACAGTCTGATTAACCCAGGGCACTTAAACGGCGCCCAACAAGATCACCCCAGTGTGGGAGGAGCTTCAGGATGAGTCGCCAACGTGCCGCCCAATTGCGTTTCTCGCCACTGCATATCCAGCAAGGTCTGTTTGCTGTTATGGCGCTACTGATCACCTTGATCGGCGGCCAGCAGTTTCAGCGTTGGGAGCAAAGCCAGCAGCAAGAAGCGCCACGCCTCTCGATTCAGCATCCGACCCAAACCCATTTCAGTGCGGCCAGCAATAACCAGGCTGACAGCGCCCCGATGCGAATGATGGACGTCGACCAGGCTCAGCCTGTGGATGAGATGCCTCGTCAGGAACGTTGGGTGTTCTAAACACACGAACTTGGCGCGTTCGATGCGCCGGGAAAAGCACCACAAGTCACATCTCTAAATAAAAGCGTAAGGAGAATCACCATGTTGAGCTGGGCAATCACATTCTTGATCATTGCCATCATCGCTGGGGTATTGGGCTTCGGTGGTATCGCGGGCACCGCCACGGGTATCGCCAAGATTCTCTTTGTCGTGTTCCTGGTGATGTTTATTGCTTCCTTCTTCTTTGGCCGTCGCGGTCGAGGCTGAGTATGAGCGTTTCGTTAAAAACACTGGCAGCCGCCCTGCTTCTGGGCGGTTGTGCCATGGCGATGGCGGCCAATGACGGCCAGGCACGGGTCAATGAACTGGTCAATGCAGATCCGCAGTACCGCGAAACCTGGCAAGGCGTGGTGCAGAAGGAAGAACGCCTGCCGGAATGGGTCATGAACCTGTCCGGCGACGCCGAGCAAATGAATGCCGTTGAAGAAGAGGGTGAGAAGTATCTTGTCGGGCCGCTTTGCGAATCGCAGGCGACATGCCTCACCAAGCGCTTGATCGTTGCCGTCAGCTTCGACAAGAAGAATGCCTACGCCATGTTAGTTGAAGTGCCTGCGGGACTGCCGGCCGACAAGTCGCCCACGCGACATGCCGACTACCGCTTTCTCGGCAAGCCGGATCAGGGCATGCAGGACCTGTTGATGGAACAACTCAAGAAAGATCCACACTGGTACTGAATTCGTAACATGAAAGAAGCAGCATGGCTTCTTTCCAACTGCGCTACCCGAGGAAGGTAGACGCATGACCAAGGGGTCGGGACGTTCTGTCTGTTTCAGGGGCGGAGTGACCTACGGGTACAGGGAGTACCTGCGCAAGGGCCGGGTCAGGCAAAAGCTGCGACGCAAGTTCGCTGGTCACTCATGACTAGACGAACTTGCGAAGAGCTTTTTCAGTGCAAACCGTTGTCCTAGAGCGTCTGCTTGCATCCCCGCTGCACCTCTGTCAATCCCTCGCAAAACAATTTCGCGGTGTTTTTTTTGTGACCGTGTATCGAGAAAGCTGCGCCTAAAAAACAGAGAAGTTTCGCGTTTAAACGTAGGCTTTTTCCCAATTTTTTGCCCGAATCCCTCGCTTAAAA
The DNA here is from genome assembly GCF_054898115.1 of Pseudomonas sp. MDT1-16. Taxonomy (NCBI): domain Bacteria; kingdom Pseudomonadati; phylum Pseudomonadota; class Gammaproteobacteria; order Pseudomonadales; family Pseudomonadaceae; genus Pseudomonas; species Pseudomonas sp. MDT1-16. The sequence continues at coordinate 291,072 of NZ_CM142717.1, read as the reverse complement.
AACAACCAACCTCCTCTGTGATGGCCGGTTCACGGCACTTATGCCTGCCGAAATGTCGCATTCGAACCGGTTGGGACGCGAGTTTCAGTAAAAAAATCTCATGCCGATTCGGCATAGGGTAGGCGTTTACAGCATTAGACGTTGCGTCCTTGCATCTGAATAGTTGCGCCTTTTTCGCCTGCCAGAGAGCCGATAACAATCGCTTCGGGGCACCTTATACGGGGGTAGATGCACAAGACTTTTTCGCCACAAGCGTTCCAGTTTTTGCATGTGCCTGAGTCAAACGCAAGTAAGGGTAAAGATATGAAGAAGGCAAAGCTTAGCCTCGCCTGGCAGATCCTCATCGGTCTGGTATTGGGGATTGCAATCGGTGCGCTGCTCAACCATTTCAGTGCCGAAAAAGCCTGGTGGATCAGCAACGTCCTGCAACCAGCAGGCGATATCTTTATCCGTCTGATCAAGATGATTGTGATCCCGATCGTGATCTCTTCGTTGATCGTCGGTATTGCAGGCGTCGGTGACGCGAAGAAGCTTGGGCGTATCGGCCTCAAGACCATCCTTTACTTCGAGATCGTCACCACCATCGCCATCGTGGTCGGTCTGGTGTTGGCCAACGTGTTCCATCCGGGCACCGGCATCGACATGAGCACCCTGGGCACCGTGGATATTTCCAAGTACCAGGCCACTGCCGCCGAAGTTCAGCATGAACATGCGTTCATCCAAACCCTCCTCAACCTGATCCCGTCGAACATCTTCGCGGCCATGGCACGCGGCGAGATGCTGCCGATCATCTTCTTCTCCGTATTGTTCGGCCTCGGTCTGTCGAGCCTGCAATCGGACCTGCGCGAGCCGCTGGTGAAGATGTTCCAGGGCGTGTCGGAAAGCATGTTCAAAGTCACTCACATGATCATGAACTACGCCCCGATCGGCGTTTTCGCATTGATCGCGGTGACCGTGGCCAACTTCGGTTTCGCCTCCCTGCTGCCGCTGGCCAAACTGGTGATCCTGGTTTACGTCGCCATCGCCTTCTTTGCCTTCGTGGTGCTGGGCCTGATCGCTCGCCTGTTTGGCTTCTCGGTGATCAAGCTGATGCGCATCTTCAAGGATGAGCTGGTGCTGGCCTACTCCACCGCCAGTTCCGAAACCGTGCTGCCGCGCGTTATCGAGAAGATGGAAGCCTACGGCGCGCCGAAAGCCATTTGCAGCTTCGTGGTGCCGACCGGCTACTCGTTCAACCTCGACGGTTCGACCCTGTACCAGAGCATCGCGGCAATCTTCATTGCCCAGCTCTACGGCATCGACCTGTCCATCAGCCAGCAATTGCTGCTGGTGCTGACCTTGATGGTCACCTCCAAAGGCATCGCCGGCGTACCGGGTGTGTCCTTCGTGGTGCTGCTGGCCACCCTGGGCAGCGTCGGCATTCCACTCGAAGGCCTGGCATTTATCGCGGGTGTCGACCGCATCATGGACATGGCGCGAACCGCGCTGAACGTGATCGGCAATGCCCTGGCCGTATTGGTCATCTCCCGTTGGGAAGGCATGTACGACGATGCCAAGGGCGAACGCTACTGGAACTCCTTGCCGCACTGGCGCAGCAAGGAAAAGTTGCCGGTCGGTGAAGTCACCAGCCACTGAGTCATCCTGCATTAGAGCCAAAACAAACCCCGGAGAAATCCGGGGTTTGTCGTTTCTGGCTACCCCGCTATCATTCGCCGCATTCTTCGGGGGATTTAACTGATGCTCAATGGCCTGTGGCTAAGCTTCTTCATCGTGGCCGCCATCTCGGCGCTGGCGCAATGGCTGATCGGCGGTAACGCCGGGATCTTCGCGGCGATGGTGGAAAGCATTTTCGCCATGGCCAAATTGTCGGTCGAGGTGATGGTCCTGCTGTTCGGCACCCTGACCCTGTGGCTGGGCTTTCTACGGATTGCCGAGAAGGCCGGGATCGTCGAGTGGCTGGCCAAGGCGCTCGGCCCATTGTTTCTGCGCCTGATGCCCGAAGTCCCGGCGGGTCACCCGGCCATCGGCCTGATCACGCTGAACTTTGCCGCCAATGGCCTGGGCCTGGACAACGCCGCCACGCCGATCGGCCTTAAAGCCATGAAGGCGCTGCAAGAACTCAACCCCAGCGACACCATCGCCAGCAATGCGCAGATCCTGTTCCTGGTGCTCAACGCCTCCTCCCTGACCCTTCTGCCGGTGACGATCTTCATGTACCGCGCGCAGCAAGGTGCGCCCGATCCGACCTTGGTGTTCCTGCCCATCCTGCTCGCCACCAGTTGCTCGACATTGGTCGGCCTGCTGTCGGTGGCGTTCATGCAGCGTCTGCGCCTGTGGGACCCGGTGGTGCTCGCGTACTTGATTCCCGGTGCCCTGGCCCTCGGTAGCTTCATGGCGCTGCTGGCGACGCTCTCGGCGACCGCTCTGGCCGGCCTGTCATCGATCCTCGGCAACCTGACGCTGTTCGGGCTGATCATGTTGTTTCTGGTGATCGGCGCGTTACGTAAGGTCAAGGTCTACGAAGCGTTCATCGAAGGCGCCAAAGAAGGCTTCGACGTGGCCAAGAACCTGCTGCCGTATCTGGTGGCGATGCTGTGTGCCGTCGGCGTGCTGCGGGCATCCGGAGCGCTGGACTTTGGCCTGGACGGGATTCGGCATTTTGTGGAATGGGCCGGTTGGGACACGCGCTTCGTCGATGCGCTGCCGACCGCCATGGTCAAGCCGTTCTCCGGCAGTGCCGCCCGGGCGATGCTGATCGAAACCATGAAAACGTCTGGCGTGGACAGCTTCCCGGCGCTGGTGGCGGCGACGATTCAGGGCAGTACCGAAACGACCTTCTATGTATTGGCGGTGTACTTCGGCGCAGTGGGGATCCAGCGGGCGCGGCATGCGGTGGGGTGTGCGTTGCTGGCGGAGCTTGCTGGCGTTCTAGGCGCCATCGGGGTTTGCTACTGGTTCTTCGGCTAGCCGAGATCCCCTGTGGAAGCGAGCTTGCTCCCACATTGGGTTTGCGTTGGCCTCAGGGCCTAAGGGGCGGCGCAACTTTCTGTCCTTGCTCAACCGCCCAAGCCACCACCTGCGCCGTCAGTTGATCACTGGCCTGTCCGAACCCGGCCACCACCGCCGGCACCTTCACATCGCTCAATGGCTGGCGTACTTCAAAGCGTCGGCTGGCGAGGATTCGCTGGTCATAACCGCGCACCAGCAGTGCATCCAGACGCACGACCACGCTTGCAGCCGTGCCTTGGTACTCGGTCTGGAACGCCTGCAGGCTACCGCCCAGTTCAAGATCTGCCTGGAAGTTGCTGTCATCGGTACTCAGCAATGAAACTCGACCATCACGCTGGAAACCGTCCAACAGACGATTGCGCAGCAACACCGGTGCCGGGTCGCTCCAGCGCGAGGCCTTGTAGCTGCTGATCAGATCCCCCTGAGGGATCACGGCGATCTTCGGGCTGTTCAAGGCCTCGCTGGCCTGCGGCTTGGCCAGGCGCAGCGACCAGCGCTGCGGCGTCCCGTGACTGCCCGATGCGCTGCTCTGGGCTGAAGGCAACCGATAGACATCGGACGGCTCGGACTTGGGCAGGATCGAGCAGGAGCTGACCAACGTGAAGCTGACGAGGAGGGCGAGGTGAGTCAGCTTCATGGCGTGAACTCCTTGTTCTTGTCATTGCCCAGCAAGTAACCGCTGGGGTTGGCTTCCAGGCGCTGGGAAATAGCCCGCAACGACGTCAGGGTATCGCGCAGCTCACGCACCGCCGGGGCCAGGCCGTTGAGGCCTTGCATGCCGCTGTTCAGAGAATCCTGATGGGTCGTGAGCAACGTGTTGATGGTCGCGCTGCTCTGTTCCAGCGACTTCATCGCCTGCTCGGCGCTGCCGAACATCTGCTTGCCCTGATCGCTGAGCAAGCCGTTGGCGTTGCGCATCAGCGCGGCAGTTTGTTCCAGCGTGGCGGTGGCCTGCTTGCCGATAGCCCCCAGTTGCTGCATCGCCTGACGGATATCGCCGCGCTGGTCGGCGATGGTTCCGGTGGTTTGCTCCAAGTGTTCAAGGGTGCTGCTGATACGGGCGACGTTTTCCGCGGAAAACATCTGGTTGGCGTTATGCATCAGCATGTTCACGCCAGCCATCAGGTCATTGCTGTCGTTCAACAGACGGGCGATGGGTGAGGGCGATGCAATGATCGTCGGTAAATCACCGTCCTTGCCCTTGAGCGTCGGACTCTGCGGAGTACCGCCGCTGAGCTGAATGATTGAGGTGCCGGTGATGCCGGTCAGCGCCAGTATCGCGTGGGTGTCTTCCTTGATCGGTGTCTCGCCGCCCAGGCGAATTCGCGCCAACACCCGGCGCGGGTCTTTCGGGTCCAGACGCAGGGTCACCACGTCGCCGACCTTGATCCCGCTGTACTGCACGGCGCTGCCCTTGGACAGGCCGCTGACGGCCTCGTTGAAGACAATTTCGTAATCCTTGAACTCGGTGTCGACGCTGGATTTAGCCAGCCACAAGCCGAAGAGCAGGGCGCCCGCCACCACAATCACGGTGAACAGGCCGATCAATACATGATGGGCTCGGGTTTCCATGTCAGACCTCCTTAAGCTGTTGAGCGGCCGTCAGCGCCGCGCGGCCGCGAGGGCCATGGAAGTATTCGTGAATCCACGCGTCGTCAGTTTCCGACACCTTGTCGATGGCGTCCGCCACCAGCACTTTCTTTTGCGCCAGCACCGCCACCCGGTCGGTGATGGTGTAGAGCGTGTCGAGGTCGTGGGTGACCAGAAACACACTCAGGCCCAACGCATCGCGCAGGGTCAGAATTAATTGATCGAACGCGGCTGCGCCAATCGGATCGAGGCCGGCGGTGGGTTCGTCGAGAAATAGGATGTCCGGGTCCAGCGCCAGAGCCCGGGCCAGTGCCGCACGCTTGATCATGCCGCCGGACAGCGAAGCGGGGTACTTGTCGGCCGCCGACAGCGGCAACCCGGCCAAGGCCATTTTCACTGCCGCCAAGTGTTCGGCATCCTCGCGGCTCAAACCGGCATGCTCGATCAGGGGCAGGGCGACGTTTTCGGTAACCGTCAGCGAAGAGAACAGGGCGCCTTTCTGGAACAGCACGCCGAAGCGCCGCTCGACCTTAGAGCGCTCGTGTTCGGACAGCGTCGGCAGGTTTTTACCGAAGACCTTCACCACCCCTTCGCTGGGCTGGCGTAACCCGACGATGCTGCGCAGCAGCACCGATTTGCCGCTGCCGGAACCGCCGACCACGGCGAGGATTTCGCCCTTGAACACATCCAGGTCGAGGTTCTCATGCACGCTCTGGCGGCCGAAGCGATTGCACAAGCCGCGGACTTCGATCACCGCCTCGGAAGGTGCTCGGGGTAGACGACTCACCAGCCCATCTCCATGAAAAACAGCGCGGCCACGGCGTCGAGCACGATCACCACGAAAATCGACTGGACCACGCTCGACGTGGTGTGTGCGCCGACGGACTCGGCGCTGCCGCTGACTTTGAAGCCTTCAAGACAGCCGATGGCGGCGATCAAAAACGCGAAGATGGGCGCTTTGACGATCCCGACCAGGAAGTGCTGAACGCCGATGTCCGATTGCAGCAGCGACAGGAACATCGCGGGCGAAATATCGAGAGACACCGCGCAAACCACACCGCCGCCGACAATCCCCGAGAGCATCGCCAAAAAGGTCAGCATCGGCAGCGCGACCAGCAGGGCCAACACTCGCGGCACCACCAGCAACTCCATCGGGTCGAGGCCCAAGGTGCGAATAGCGTCGATTTCTTCGTTGGCTTTCATCGAGCCGATCTGCGCGGTGAACGCACTGGCGGTGCGGCCAGCCATCAGGATCGCGGTCAGCAACACACCGAATTCGCGCAGGAAGGAGAACGCCACCAGGTCCACGGTGAAAATACTCGCGCCGAAACTCGCCAGCACCGTCGCGCCGAGAAACGCCACCACGGCGCCCACCAAAAAGGTCAGCAGGACGACGATGGGCGCGGCGTCGAGGCCGCTCTGTTCGATGTGCGCCACCATCGGCGTGATGCGCCAGCGCTTGGGGCGAAACAGACTGCGGGCGATGGTTTCCAGAATCAGGCCGACGAAACCCAGCAGTTGCAGGGTGTCCTGCCAGACCGCGTCGACCGCGCGGCCGATGCGGGTCAGCAGTTGAATGCCGACGCTGATTTCCGGTTCCTTGATCGGCACGCAGAAGTCGGTCAGCGAGCAGTAGACGGTTTGTAGCAAAGCGCGATCGGCGGAGGAGAGGGTGCACTCGGGGTGTTCAGCCGATCGGCCGAGGCGCTCGGACCCCAGCAACTCCACCAGCAACGACGCGCCAGCGGTGTCGAGCGCGCCGAGGCCGTTGAGGTCGATGTGAGTGTTGTCGTCGTATTGGCCGTGGAGCTTTTCGATCAGGTGCTTGAGATCGGCGTAATGGGCAAGCGTCCAGTCACCCGTGACCCGCAACTGAGCAGGGGAGTGAGAGGTGTCCAGTCGGGCACTGCCGGGCATTGTGCTGCTGGTCATAAGCTCCGTGCTTTATCGGCTATTACGCAGCTCTACGTAATAGCACGAACGGGTTACTTTGCGGCAGTCGCAGGCTTTTTGTCCTTTACCTCGAAGCGCAACACACCGATGACCTGGCCATCTTCGGTCAGCACCCGAACCTGCCACTTACCCGCAGGGTTGCCGGGGAAATTCTGCTTGTGGGTCCAGGCGCGGTAGCCTTCCTTGCGCCCGCCATGGATGTCCAGGGGGATGCGGTCGACCTCTTTGCCGTTGAACTGCCACACATGATAGATCCGCTCCTCCAGACCACGCGGGGCATTGATCGCGGTGTAAGCGTACAGGCCGGTACCACGGATCTGGTCGGCGGTGACCTCATCGAGGCTGTCGCCGGGGATACGGCCCTGCATTTGCGTACTGATCGCGACATCAGTCATCCACAGCGTCGCCGGCGGAACCCACGAACGCAGCACCCAGCCAACCCCGCCGATGCCTACGGTGATGCTCAGAATCGCCAGCGCGTTGCGCACAGTACGAATCGGGAAGATCGACGCCAGGCTCGGGAACGACAGCACGACAGCGGTGCCCAGGGCCAGCTTGAAACTCTGGGAGGTGGTCAGGTGCAGGATGACGGGCAGGGCGGTCAGCAGTGCAGCGAACAACGTCAGCGTGTGCAGCGCCAGGAACGCCCAGCGTCGAGGCGCCAGCCATTTGTAGTAGAGCGGATCGATGATGGAAATCAGCGCGGCGATACTCAGCAGCCCGGTGAAAACCAACTGACCGCTGTTCCAAGTGGTAGTGATGAAGAAGAACGGCAGGACAAAAAACAGGCTTTCCTGGTGGATCATCTGCGTCGCGTAACGCAGCAACGGCTGGGGTATTTCGCGCTTGAAGATCCTGGCGAACAACTTGGTGAGGCTGTTTTCCAGCATCAGCCAGATCCAGCTGACCAGCATGATGGTGGTGATCCAGGTCGCCAGACCTTGCTGACGATCCACCAGCATGAAGCTGCCGACCCCGGAAATGAAACCACCGAGCGCAATGACCCCTGGGTAGCGCTTCATCAATTCCAGGATGCGCTGTACGAATAGGGTCAGAGTCGGCATTCGGCGGTTCGCAATAGTCGTGGGAAAAATCCTCGACAGGGTAACCGCCGAGAGGGCGGTGTGGCGAGGGGCTGCGGTCCGATCACAAAACCTGTGTAGCAGCTGCCGAAGGCTGCGTTCGGCTGCGAAGCAGCCGCAAATCCGTTATGTCACATGTGACTGATACACCGAGATGAATGGTTTTAACGACTGCTTCGCAGCCGAACGCAGCCTTCGGCAGCTGCTACACGGTCGGTGGCGCCCTGCGATGAAAGCGCAATGCCAATAGCCCGAGCACAATCACGCCGAACACCCCGGCAATCGCCCACATCACCTGGTCATCACTCATCAACGGCTTTTCGATCCGCAGGTAGCCCGGCTGCATGAGCAATTCACGCATGGCCTTGTTCGCTTCCGCCAGCGTCACCCCTTGCAGTTCCTTGGCCGGGTTGGCGAAACGGCCGTCCTCGTAATCCCCAAGAGCACTCCAGTAATAATCGGCCAACGCGCTATTGCCTTGCACGGCCCAGGCCTGGCGGGCGATGGCGGCCTGTTTGAGGCGGTTGAAGGTGTCGGCATTGAGACCGTCCCTGAGCAACCCGGCCTTCAAATCATCCAGCACCTGTTCGGCCTCGGACACGTCATCGCGCTCAACGTCGGCGTTCAGGCTCATGAAACCCACGCCACCAAACACCTCGCGCTCCGCCGAAGGCCCGTAGGACAAGCCATGGGCCAGGCGCATTTGGCGGTAAAGCGCCCAGTCCAGATAGTCCTTGAGCAAGTCGAAGGTTTCGTCGTGCTGATCTTCCAGCACCGGCTCCGGCACCAGCCAATGCAACTTGGCATTGCCGCCGACAAAACCGTGACTCAGGGTGCGCTCGTGGGCGGCACTGGCCTGGATGGCCGGCAGGGGCGGGTGATCGGTCGGGTCGACCGCTTCAAGCGCACCATAAGACCGTTCCAGATAGGCCGGCAGCAATCGATCGAGGTCGCCGACCACGATCAGGGTCATGTTGTTCGGCGCGTACCAGGCCTTGCGTACCTTTTCCAGCTGTTCGCGGGTCAGGTAATCGACCTCAGCCCGCTCGGGGCATTTGAGGCCCAGTTCCACCGCCAGCTGATTACTCGCCGTGTGGCCAAGATCCTGGCGATCCAGCCAGCGTTGCAGGTGCGAGTAATGGCCGCCGTCTTCGCGCTCGACCACTTGTTTGGCGGCGTTGATCGCGTTGTCGTCGATTCGGGTTTGGGTCAGCAGTGCCAGCAGCAGGTCGAGGACCTTGCGCTGGTTTTTCGCCGGGGCTTCGAGGACGAACGTCGTGTCGGCGTTGCTGGTGTAGGCGTTCCACTCGCCGCCCAGCGCCTGCATGCGCTCTTCCAGCCCGCCTTCGCCAGTGGCATCAATGCCGCTGAACAGCAAGTGCTCAAGCAGGTGCGGCAGCTCTTTGTCGGCGCAGCTGAAATCATCAATGCCGACGCCGACCACTAGACGAATCGCCACATGCCCGCGCTCCGTGCCGGGTTTTAGCAGCAATTGCAGACCGTTGGGCAGCGTATAGCCCTCGACCTGAAAGCGATCCAGGGCAAACGCAGGGAGTGAGCCAAGCAACAGACAGGCGAATAGCAGACAACGCATAACGAGTTTCCATACGGCTTGCGTAAGTTCAACAGACTGCAGGCAACTGTGGACGTTCAGGGTGAATGCGTGATGTCAGCAAAATCATCGGCAATGAGTGCGCCGGTGTCGGAAGTTTCCAGCACCACATAGGCGCTGCTGCAGAACAGCGAACTCAGACGCTTCATGTCGGCAATCAACTCCAGGTGCAACGAGCTGGTCTCGATGCTCTGCACGATCTTACGTTGCAATCGGCTGACGTGAGCATGGGCCAGGCGGCGTTCCTGTGCGCGAAAGCGACGTTTCTCACGCAGTAACTGGCGGGCACTTTCCTTGTCGGCACTGAGGAACACCGACAAGCCGAGACGCAGGTTGGCTATCAACTGACTGTGCAGCCCCGCCAACTCTTCCAGGCCGACCTCGGAAAAAGACCGGCGCTGCGAGGTTTTCTGCTGCTGAACCTTGCGCAGCATGCGTTCGATGAGGTCGCTGGCGAGTTTAAGGTTGATCGCCAACTCGATGATTTCCGCCCAGCGTCGGCTGTCCTGCTCGCTGAGGTCTTCGCGGGGCATTTGCGCCAGATAGAGCTTGATCGCACCGTAGAGCGATTCCACATCATCGGTCAGGCGCCGCATCTCCTGGGTCACGGCGGTTTGGTTGCCGCGCAGCACGTCGAGCATGGCCTCAAGCATGTTGTCGATCAGGTCGCCGATGCGCAGGGTTTCCCGGGCGGCATTGGCCAGCGCCAGGCTGGGCGTGACGAGTGCCGTTGGATCAAGATGCCGCGGTTTGGCGGTGCCGTTGATTTCCGGCCGCTCCGGCAGCAGCCACGCGCAAAGCCTGGCCATCAGCCCGACACTTGGCAACAAGATCAGGCAGCGCGCGGTGTTGTAGAGCAGGTGAAAGCCAATGACCATTTCCTGAGGGCTGAAGTCCAGACTGTCAATCCAGTGCACCAATGGGTCAAGCACCGGAATGATCAGCAGCAGGCCGATCAGTTTATAGAGCAGGCTGCCCAAAGCCACTTGGCGGCCGGCGGCGTTCTGCATGCTGGTGCTGAGGAAGGCAAGGATGCCGCTGCCGATGTTGGCGCCGATCACCAGGCCGATGGCAACGGGCAAGCTGATCACCGCGGCACCGGCCAGGGTCGCCGTCAGCAGGACGGCGGCCAGGCTGGAGTAAGAAACCATCGCAAACAGCGCGCCGACCAAGGCATCCAGCAGGATGTCGCCGGTCAGCGAGGCGAAAATCACCTTCACACCTTGTGCCTGCGTAATCGGCGCGGCGGATTCGACGATCAGTTGCAGGGCCAGGATGATCAGCCCCAGGCCGATGCCGACCCGGCCCATCTGTCCGACCCGGGTCTGTTTGCGCGACAGGAAGAAAATCACCCCAAGAAAGATCAGCAGCGGCGATAGCCATGACAGGTCGAGGGTCAGCACTCGCGCCATCAGCGCGGTACCGACATCGGCCCCGAGCATGGTTGCCAGGGCCGGAGTCAGCGCCATCAGGCCCTGACCGACAAAGGAAGTGACGAGCATGGCGGTGGCGTTGCTGCTCTGGACCATCGCCGTCACGACGATCCCCGAGACGAACGCCAGCCAGCGCTTGGACATGTTCCGGCCAATCACATGGCGCAGGTTGGAGCCGTAGACCCGCAGGATGCCGGTTCGGACGATGTGCGTGCCCCAAATCAGCAAGGCCACGGCAGATAACAAATTGAGCAGGGTGAGCATGCAGGCCCCCTGTGGTGGTAGCGCCCCAAAGGGGCAAGTTGACGGTGCCGCGCGTTCTTCTACGTTCTGTACTTAAGCTGTAGTTGGCTAACGGGCTGTGCGCCAGCATCGCACAGCTAAAGAAGCGATTGAAACAGAACTGTCATGAAAACAGCTTGATGCAGACGCGACAAAGGGGCCCGAAGGCCCCTTTGTCATAGCGCAACATTCGGGTTATTGACCCGGAATGTCCTTGCGCAGTTTCACCGGGTCCTGCTGCTTCTTCTTTTTCATCATCGCGGTGCGCATCTTGATGTTGATCGCTTCCACCGCCAGCGAGAACGCCATGGCGAAGTAGACGTAGCCTTTTGGCAAGTGCACTTCGAAGGACTCGGCAATCAACACGGTACCGACCAGCAACAGGAACGACAGGGCCAGCATTTTCAGCGACGGGTGCTTGTCGATGAATTCGCTGATGGTGCCAGCCGCCAGCATCATCACCAGAACCGCAACGATGATCGCAGCGACCATGACCGGCACATGGGAAACCATACCCACGGCGGTAATCACCGAGTCCAGGGAGAACACGATGTCGATAATCGCAATCTGGATGATGGTGTACAGGAAGCTGCCGCCCTTGGCGGTCGGTTCCTCGTGGGTTTCGTCTTCGCCTTCCAGCGCGTGGTACATCTCTTGCGAGCTCTTCCACAACAGGAACAAACCACCGAAGAACAGGATCAGGTCACGCCCGGAAATACCCTGGCCGAACATTTCGAACAGGTCGGCGGTAAGACGCATGACCCAAGTAATCGACAGCAACAACAGGATCCGCGTGACCATGGCCAGCGCCAGGCCGAAAATCCGGGTGCGCTGCTGCATGTGCTTGGGCATGCGGCTGACCAGGATCGAAATCATGATGATGTTATCGATACCCAGGACGATTTCCAGGGCGGTCAGGGTAAAGAAGGCAACCCAGATTTCAGGGTTGGTCAGCCATTCCATGTGTATTCCTTTGAGGATGTGTTAAACCACGAAGGGCCCGGGCTTCAAACAGCAAAGCCTGGACCCGTCATGGTGAGTCTTGGGCTTATAGAGTGCTGAACAGCGGAAAAATCCCCATCAGCAACGCGGCAACCAGTATGCACATGCACACCAGCACTGCCCATTTCAGGGTGAAGCGCTGATGGTCACCGAAGTCGATACCGGCCAGGGCCACCAACAAGTAGGTCGATGGTACCAGCGGGCTCAACAAGTGGACGGGCTGACCGACGATCGAGGCACGTGCCATTTCAACCGCGGTTATACCGTAATGACTGGCGGCTTCCGCAAGTACCGGTAACACGCCGTAATAAAATGCATCGTTCGACATGAAGAACGTGAACGGCATGCTTACCAGCGCAGTGATCACGGCCAGATACGGGCCAAGAAAATCCGGGATGACCGCCAGCAGGCTTTTCGACATCGCGTCGACCATACCAGTGCCCGTCAGGATACCGGTGAAGATGCCCGCGGCAAAGATCAACCCGACCACCGCCAGCACGCTACCGGCGTGGGCCGCGACGCGGTCCTTCTGTTGTTGCAGGCACGGGTAGTTGACGATCATCGCGATGCTGAACGCCACCATGAACAGCACCGGCAGCGGTAACAGGCCGGCAATCAGGGTGCACATCAGGCCCAGGGTCAGGGCGCCGTTGAACCAGATCAACTTCGGACGACGGGCATCCGGGAATTGCGAAACGCTGATTTCACTGTGGTCGATTTCATCTCCCACCAGGTGCAGTTCACCCAGACGCGCACGCTCACGCTTGCCGTAGAAGTAGGCAATCACGAGAATTGCCAGCACCCCGGCAGCCATCGCCGGAATCATCGGTACGAAGATGTCGGACGGGTCCACATGCAGCGCACTGGCTGCACGGGCGGTCGGGCCGCCCCAAGGGGTCATGTTCATCACGCCACCGGCGAGGATGATCAGACCGGCCATGATCCGCGGGCTCATGCCGATACGGCTGTAGAGCGGCAGCATGGCGGCCACGCAGATCATATAAGTGGTCGCGCCGTCACCATCGAGGGAGACGACGAGCGCCAATACGGCGGTGCCGACCGAAACTTTCAGCGGGTCGCCCTTGACCAGTTTGAGGATCTTGCGCACGGCCGGGTCGAACAGGCCGGAGTCGATCATCAGGGCGAAGTACAGAATGGCGAACATCAGCATCACACCGGTCGGCGCGAGCTTGGTAATGCCTTCGAGCATCATCGGGCCGATCTTCGGCGCAAAACCACCAAACAGCGCGAACAGGATCGGGATGATAATCAGAGCGATCAGCGCGGACAGGCGCTTGGTCATGATCAGGAACATGAACGTGATGACCATGGCAAAGCCAAGGAAAGTCAGCATGGGAATACTCCAGGCATAGCGCGGCTAGGGAATGGGCGAACCGGGTGGGTCAGCGCAGAACGGGAAGCACGAGACGTATGGGCGGAGTGACAGCGAAGTGGCGGGTAGCAAAGGACATCAGGATCACCATTGTTGTTGTTAAATGGGCTGTGCGAGCGATAAAACACTGGCATTGGCCGACCGGTCTGTTGCCGGTAGTGGGGGCGATCCTAATCGGGGAAGCTTTCACCGAGCTTTCGCGGATGAAAGCATTGACCAGATGTGCAACCGGTCGTCGGACGGGTTTAAAGTCCCTGAATACGGGGCAGGAGGAAAAACATGGCCGACATTCATACGGGCGGCTGCCACTGCGGACATCTGCGCTATCAATTCAGCGGGCCTTTGCACGACATCGCCCACTGTCATTGTTCGATTTGCCGACGGGTCAGTGGCGGCATCGTGACCACCTGGATCACCGTGCCGGCATCCGCTTTTGAATGGGTGAAAGGAACACCCGCGCAGTACGACTCGTCGACAACCTGCGTACGGTATTTCTGCGGCAACTGTGGTGCGCAGCTGGCGCTGGTCACGCACCTGAGCCCGGACAGCATCGACGTGACCATCGCCACCCTCGATCATCCAGAGCAGGCACCCGCCGAAAGACATATCTGGACGGACAACCGTCTGCCCTGGCTGCATCTGGACGAACATTTGCCCGGCGAAGCTGAGGAACCGTTGTAAACTGATCAAAATATAGACAGATCCAGCGACCGAATCGCGCCCATCCAGATGGCATGCTCAGTGTGATCGAGCAGATCGTCGCCGGTGTCCGGGTGCAGAACACCACCAAACCCTTGCGGTTGAGCGCAAGCCAGGGCAGCACATCGCCGATGTATTGCGGCTCGAAAGCCAACTGGCAGCTCCAGTCAGGGTGCGGGCCCACCGGGCGTTCATGGACGCGGCCCATTTTCACTGGAAACAATTGCGCCGCCTGCTCACACAAGGCTCGCGCCTGAGGAAGGGTGCTGGCGTCGAAGTAGACATGGGCGTGGTAGCCCTTGATCCGCTGCATTTAAAACCCTCTGAAACCGAGTCGAACTGGCGTTGTTTCCCACAGGTCACACGCCATATAGATAGGAAAAACGGAGCACGGCCATGAAAAATGCCGAAACCCCGGTGGTGAAAGTGGTGCTTTATGGTGCCATGAGTAGCCTGGGCAGTGCGCTAATGGCTGAAATGCTGCGGCGCCAACATGAAGTGATCGCGATTCTCGATGATCTGACGGCGCTCGCGCCGCGCCCGGGATTGCGGACCAAGACCGGCGATGTGTTCGACGCCGAGCGGGTCAAGCAGAGTGTCGCCGGTTGTTCGGCGGTGATCTGCCTGCTGGATGCACCAGGGTTGCCGATGAACAGCGAGCACGTGGAAAAGTCCATCGTGCCCGGCCCGGTCGAGCAAGTGCTGGCGGTGGATGCTCTGATCGATGGCCTGCAGGCCTCGGGGATTGTCCGATTGTTTCTGGTGGGCGATTTCGAGGTATTGGACGATCCGGAAATAGAAGATCGACTGCAACGCCACGCCGCCGAAGAAATTCGCGAAGCCCTGCAAAGCAGCACCTTGCACTGGACGCTGGTGAATGCGCCGCGCGGCGTGGCCGGGCTGACCATCGAACATTTCAGCCAGGTCAGCAGCAGCCTGGAACCGGGCCTCGCTGAACCACTTGAGCGGTTGAACCGGGTCGCAGTGGGAATTGCCGACGAGATGCAGTTGAACCTGCATGTCGGCGAACACGTGACCTTTGTCGCGACCGAGGCTATACAGCGATAGACGGCAGCGGAAGGCCATTCAACGATTGCGCACTGCCGGCCTGCTCAGCCATCAGCCAGTCCACAAACTGTTGAATCAGCGCACCACGCCGTTTTCGCTGGGGCAGGACCACGTAATAGCCGAGCCTGGAGATAACCGTTTGCGCAATCGGTCGGCACAACAATCCCTGCGCCAGTAAGTTATCCACAAGGTGTCGCCAGCCAATCGCCACGCCTTGGCCGCCAATCGCCGCTTGAATCAGCAGCGTGTAATTGTCGAAGCGCAATTGCCCGGGCGCGGGTGCCGAAGCAATCCCCAACTCCCGAAACACGCCGCTCCAGTCGAACCAGTTGCTGCTGTTCTCACCTCGAAGGTGCAGCAGCGGGAATTCCAGAAGTGACTGGACCGGCAAGGGCAGGGCGCGGTCCTTCAGCAACAGTGGGCTGCACACCGGAAATACTTCTTCGCTGAACAACCAATGGCTTTCACCCTGCTTGAATCGACCATCACCAAACAACACCGCCACATCGATATCGGTGCGCAGCATGTTGAGGCTGCGTTCGCTGGTGACCAGGCTGACGTCCACTTGAGGATTGGCGGCATGAAAGCGGTGCAGGCGCGGCATGAGCCAATACGCGGCGAAGGCGAAATCGGTGGCCACTTGCAACACTTCATGTTGGTTCTGTGCACTGATCGCGCTCAATCCTGCGTCGATATTCTGCAATCCAAGCTGAACCTGCTCGAACAGAATCGTCCCGGGCTCGGTCAGTTCAATGCCGCGATAGATGCGATCAAACAGCCGCGTCCCCAACTGTTCTTCCAACCGTTTGATCTGCTGGCTGATGGCCGGTTGCGTGGTGCCAAGTTCCACCGCAGCTGCGGTGAAGCTGCGCTGACGGGCCGCCGCTTCAAAGGCGCGAAGCAAATCCAGAGACAAATCACCAAGGGCGTCATACATAAGCTGTGCTTATCCTAGTCATTGCCGCGCAGGGGCTTTACCACAAAATGCATGGGCTCCATGCTCGATCGCAGCACTCTCGCATAAATATTCACTATGGAATGCCGCGATCACATGAAGCGCAAGAATATTCTTTTCATCATGGCCGATCAGATGGCCGCGCCAATGTTGCCATTCTACGGCCCTTCGCCCATCAAACTGCCCAATCTCAGCCGCCTCGCCGCCGAAGGCGTGGTGTTCGACGCGGCTTATTGCAACAGCCCATTGTGCGCGCCGTCGCGTTTTACCTTGGTCAGCGGTCAGTTGCCGAGCAAGATCGGCGCCTACGACAACGCGGCCGATTTCCCCGCCGATGTACCGACTTATGCCCACTACCTGCGTCGACTCGGCTACCGCACCGCGCTGTCGGGCAAGATGCATTTCTGTGGCCCGGATCAGCTGCACGGCTATGAAGAACGCCTGACCAGCGACATCTATCCGGCCGATTACGGCTGGTCTGTGAACTGGGACGAGCCAGACGTGCGTCCGACCTGGTTCCACAACATGTCATCGGTGCTGCAAGCCGGGCCGTGCGTACGCACCAATCAGCTGGATTTCGACGAAGAGGTGGTGTTCAAGGCCCAACAGTATTTGTTCGATCACATTCGTGAAGAGGGCGATCAGCCGTTCTGCCTGACCGTTTCGATGACTCACCCACACGACCCGTACACCATTCCCAAGGCCTTCTGGGATATGTATGACGACGCCGACATTCCGTTGCCCGAAACCCCGGCGCAGACCGAACTTGATCCACACTCCCAGCGTTTGCTGAAAGTTTACGACCTGTGGGACAAACCACTGCCTGTGGATAAGATTCGCGATGCACGCCGTGCGTACTTCGGTGCGTGCAGCTATATCGACAGCAACGTCGGCAAACTCCTGCAAACACTCGAGGAAACCGGCTTGATCGACGACACCATCATTGTGTTCTCCGGTGACCACGGCGACATGCTTGGCGAGCGTGGGCTCTGGTACAAAATGCACTGGTACGAAATGGCCGCCCGCGTGCCGCTGTTGATCAGTGCGCCGGGGCAGTTCGGGGCTGGCCGGGTCAGCGCGGCGGTGTCCACCGCCGATTTGTTGCCAACCTTCGTGGAACTGGCGGGCGGTTCGCTGGAACCAGGCCTGCCGCTGGATGGCCGCTCACTGGTCTCGCACCTGCAAGGGCAGGGCGGTCATGACGAGGTCTTCGGCGAGTACATGGCTGAAGGCACCATCAGCCCGATGATGATGATTCGCCGTGGCAACTACAAATTCATTTACAGCGAAGACGACCCTTGCCTGCTGTTCGACGTACACAACGACCCGCGTGAACAGCAAGAACTCAGTCAATCGCCGCAACATCGGTCGCTTTTCGATGAATTTCTCGCCGAAGCCCGGGCCAAATGGGATATCCCGGCGATCCACCAACAAGTGCTCGCCAGCCAACGGCGCCGACGTTTTGTCGCCGAAGCATTAACCATCGGCAAGCTGAAGAGCTGGGATCACCAGCCGCTGGTGGACGCCAGTCAGCAGTACATGCGCAACCACATCGACCTCGACGATCTGGAGCGTAAAGCACGTTATCCACAACCCTGCCAAAACCAATAATGTTAAGGGAAATGCCATGCGTAAGTTATCCACAGCAGTGACGGTCGGGCTTCTGGCTCTGGGCAGTGCATCGGCGTATGCCGATCAGAGTTGCGAGACGGTAAAAATGGCCGACCCTGGCTGGAGCGATATTGCCGCGACCAACGCCATCACCGGGTTTCTGCTGGACGGCATGGGCTACAAGGCCAAAGTCGACACGCTTGCCGTGCCGATTACCTTTGGCGGGCTCAAGGACGGCCAGGTCGATGTGTTTCTGGGTAACTGGATGCCGGCGCAACAGGGTTTCTATGACAAATTCGTGGCCACCGGTGACGTCACGCAACTGGCGAAAAATCTCGATGGCACCGAATTCACGCTCGCCGTCCCGGACTACGTCTGGGACGCGGGTGTGCATAACTTTGCCGACCTGAACAAATATGCCGACAAGTTCGACAAGAAGATCTACGGCATCGGCTCCGGCGCTCCCGCCAACATCTCCTTGCAAGAAATCATCAAGAAGAACGACTTCGACATGGGCCAGTGGAAACTGGTCGAGTCCAGCGAGCAGGCGATGCTGGCGGAAGTGTCTCGTGCGGTGAAAAAGCAGAAGTTCGTGGCCTTCCTCGGCTGGACCCCGCACCCGATGAACGTGCAGCTGAAAATGCATTACCTCAAGGGCGGCGAGAAGTATTTCGGCGACACCGGCAGCGTTCATACGCTCACCCGCAAGGGTTATGCACAGGCCTGCCCGAACGTCGGCAAGCTGCTCACCAACCTGAGTTTCACGCAGGAGATGGAGAACAGCATCATGGCCGACGTGGTGAACAAGAAGGTCAGCAATGCTGATGCGGCGAAGGCGTGGATCAAGGCTAATCCGGCGGTGCTGGACAAATGGCTGGAGGGTGTAAAGACGGTGGATGGGAAGGATGCGTTGCCGGCGGTGAAGGCAAAGCTTTAACTCTCTCCGCCGATCGTTCCCACGCTCCGCGTGGGAATGCCGCCATGGACGCTCCGCGTCCGCTTCAAGATGTGACGCGGAGCGTCACGGGATGCATTCCCACGCGGAGCGTGGGAACGATCAGCGATCGGTGACTCGTCCTGATACCCTTGCGCAAAACCCACCCGAGAGGACCCATGGCCTTCCCAAGCCGCCATTCGCTCTTCCCCTTCCTCAGCTGGATGCCCCGGCAAACCCGCGCCAGCGTCGGTCGTGACCTGATCGTCGGTCTCAGCGGCGCCATTCTCGCGCTGCCGCAATCCATTGCCTACGCGCTGATCGCCGGCCTCCCACCGGAATACGGTCTATACGCCGCCATCATCCCGGTGCTGATCGCGTGTCTCTGGGGTTCTTCGTGGCACTTGATCTGCGGTCCTACGGCGGCGATTTCTATCGTCTTGTACGCCAGCGTCAGTCCTCTAGCCGTTCCTGCGTCAGAGGACTACGTCACCCTGATCCTGTTGCTGACGCTTCTCGCCGGTATTTTCCAGTGGCTGCTCGGCTTGCTGCGCTTCGGCGCCCTGGTGAATTTCGTCTCGCACTCGGTGGTCCTGGGTTTCACCCTCGGTGCGGCGGTGGTGATTGCCATCGGCCAACTGCCGAATCTGTTGGGGCTGGACTTGCCCAACCAGGCAACAGCGCTGAACAGCTTGATGATGCTGTTCAGTCACCTCGGCGAAGTGGATAAACCTTCGCTAATGCTGGGCTTGGCGACCGTCGTGGTGGGCGTGGTGTTGAAACTGCTCTTGCCACGCTGGCCGACGCTGTTGATCACCCTGGCGCTGAGCGGATTGCTGGTCTGGTTCTGGCCATCGATGTTCGGCCATGTGAAGTTGGTCAGCGCATTTGTCGGGCGGTTGCCGCCCTTCAGCCCACTGCCGCTGGATCTGGACCTGATTCTGCGCTTGCTACCCAGCGCGGTGGCGGTGGGCATGCTTGGGCTGGTCACCAGTCTGTCGATTGCCCGTTCCTTGTCGGCCCGCTCACAGCAGTTGCTCGACGCCAATCAGGAAGTCCGCGCCCAAGGTTTATCGAACATTGTCGGTGCGTTTTTTTCCGGGTCGCTGTCAGCCGGTTCCTTCACCCGCTCGGGCTTGAGTTATGAAGCAGGTGCCTGTTCGCCGATGGCCGGCGTGTTCTCAGCGTTATGGGTCGCACTGTTCGCCCTCTTCGGCGCGGCGCTGATCGCGCACATTCCAATCCCGGCCATGGCCGGCAGCATTCTGTTGATCGCCTGGGGACTGGTGGATCATCGCGGCATTCGCGCATTGCTGCGGGTCAGCCGCGCCGAGTTCCTGGTCATGGTGCTGACCTGTGTCGCCACGCTGTTGCTGGAGTTGCAGACGGCGATCTACGCCGGCGTGCTGGCCTCGTTGTTTTTCTACCTCAAGCGCACCTCGCAACCGCGGGTCCAACATTGGCGCGATGGGGATGAAGACATTCTGCGGGTCGGCGGCTCGATCTTTTTCGGCGCCAGCCATTACCTGCAAGTACGCCTGCAACGGATGCACGGCGCGCGCGTGGTGATCGAGGCGCAACAGATCAACTTCATCGACTACTCGGGCGTGGAAATGCTGCACCAGGAAGCGCGGCGACTACTGCGCCAGGATCGCAGCCTGACCCTGCGACGGGCAAGGCCGCAGGTAGTAGAAGAATTGAGAAAGCTGGAAGGGGCAGAGAAATGCCCGATCCGTTTCGAAGATTGAAATACCGTCTCCTGTAGGAGCGAGGCTTGCCCGCGAAGCTTTTGGCATACTCGAGGACGCCTTCGCGGGCAAGCCTCGCTCCTACAAGGGTTACGCGGCTAGCTGCCGGCGGAGTTCTGCCAGCACCGTTGCCGTGTCCGGGCGCACGCCGCGCCACAGGAAGAAAGCTTCTGCCGCTTGTTCGGCGAGCATCCCCAAGCCATCCATCGACACCGCCGCGCCATGTTCACTGGCCCAACGGCAGAACGAGGTCGGCTCCTTGCCGTACATCATGTCGTAGCACACCGTTTTGCCCGGCTCGATCAAACTGCTGGCAATCGGCGGTACTTCGCCTGACAGACTGGCGGACGTCGCGTTGATGATCAGGTCCACCGACTCCTTCAACCAATCGAAACTACTGGCCGACACCGGCCCCAGGTCCGCGAACAATTCCGCCAACAGTTCGGCTTTTTCCACCGTGCGGTTGGCGATGACCACTGACGCCGGTTGCTCGGCCAGCAAAGGCTCCAGCGCACCGCGCACCGCGCCACCAGCACCGAGCAGCAGGATGCGTTTGCCCTTGAGGCTGAAACCGGCGTTAACCGTCAGATCCCGCACCAGTCCGGCGCCATCGGTGTTGTCGCCCAACAGGCTGCCATCAGCCAGTTTGCTCAGGGTGTTCACCGCACCGGCGCGTTGCGCCCGCGCCGTCAGACTGTTCGCCAGACGATAGGCCTCTTCCTTGAACGGTACCGTGACATTCGCCCCGCGCCCTTCGAGGAAAAACGTCCGGGCGCACGTGGAAAAATCGTCGAGGGGCGCCAGCAACGTGCTGTAGTCGAGTTTTTGAGCCGTCTGCTCGGCGAACAGACGGTGGATCAGCGGCGACTTGCTGTGGCCAATCGGGTTACCGAATACGACGTAACGGTCCATCAGAATTCCTCGTTCAGGCCTTGGCCAACCAATCGCGGTCTTGCAGGAAGTATTCGGTCAGGCGTGCCTCTTCGCTGCCCGGCTCGACTTTCCAGTCGTAGCCCCAGCGTACTTGCGGTGGCAGGGACATCAGGATCGACTCGGTACGACCGCCCGATTGCAGGCCGAACAGCGTGCCGCGGTCGTAGACCAGATTGAACTCGACGTAGCGCCCACGGCGGAATTCCTGGAATTCACGCTGTTTCTCGGTAAACGCATCATTTTTGCGGCGCTGCACGATCGGCAGGTAGGCGTCGATGAACGCATCACCGATGGCGCGCATGAAGGCGAAGCTGGTGTCGAAGTCCCACTCGTTCAAGTCATCGAAAAACAGCCCGCCGATGCCGCGCGGCTCGTGGCGATGCTTGATGTGGAAGTAGCTGTCGCACCAGGCCTTGTAGCGCGGGTAAACATCCGCACCGAACGGCGCGCAGGCCTGCTCGGCGACACGGTGCCAGTGCACACAATCTTCTTCGTTGCCGTAATAAGGCGTCAGGTCAAAGCCACCGCCGAACCACCAGACCGGTTCCTCGCCTTCTTTTTCCGCGATGAAAAAGCGCACGTTGGCGTGGGATGTCGGCACATGCGGGTTGTGCGGGTGAATCACCAGCGACACGCCCAACGCTTCAAAGCCGCGCCCGGCCAGTTCCGGCCGATGAGCACTGGCAGACGGTGGAAGACCGCTGCCGAAGACGTGGGAAAAGTTGACGCCGCCCTTTTCGATGACCGCGCCGTTTTCGATCACCCGGGTGCGACCGCCACCGCCGGCAGGCCGGCTCCAGGTGTCTTCAACGAAGCGTGTGCCGCCGTCTTCAGCTTCGAGGGCCGCGCAAATGCGGTCTTGCAGGTCGAGCAGGTAGGCTTTTACGGCCTCGGTGCGGGTCGTCATGTCATCACCTTGAATCGGGCAAAGCTACGCGGCGCTTAACGGCCGGCGGCAAATTGCTGCGTAGGATAACACTGCACCTTGCCCCGTCGCAGTTGACGAAGATCAAGCATGGGAGTTCGATAGGGCGCTTCGCGCTACAACTCTAGTAGCTAAGACCCAAGGAGTAGGCAGATGGCTAAGCGTATCCAGTTCCGTGCCCATGGCGGCCCTGAAGTGCTCGAGTATGTCGATTACCAACCCGCCGAGCCCGGCCCGCAGCAGGTTCGCGTGACTAACAAGGCCATCGGCCTGAATTTCATCGACACCTATTACCGCAGTGGCCTCTATGCACCGCCAGCCTTGCCGTCGGGCGTGGGCGCGGAAGGTGCGGGCGTGGTCGAGGCGGTGGGCAGTGAAGTCACCCGGTTCAAGGTCGGTGATCGCGTGGCTTACGGCAGCGGCCCACTGGGCGCCTACAGCGACGTTCACGTCTTGCCGGAGGCCAATCTGGTGCACCTGCCGGACGCGATCAGCTTCGAACAGGCTGCCGGGGTAATGCTCAAGGGCCTTACCGTGCAGTACCTGCTGCGTCAGACGTATGAACTCAAGGGTGGCGAAACCATTCTGTTCCACGCCGCGGCCGGTGGTGTCGGCTCGCTGGCCTGCCAATGGGCGAAGGCCTTGGGTGTGAAGTTGATCGGCACGGTCAGCTCGCCGGAAAAAGCCGCTTTGGCCAAAGCCAACGGCGCTTGGGCAACCATCGACTACAGCCATGAAAACGTCTCACAACGCGTACTGGAATTGACTGACGGCAAAAAAGTCCCGGTGGTGTACGACGGCGTCGGCAAGGACACTTGGCTGACTTCGCTTGATAGCACGGCGCCTCGCGGTCTGGTGGTGAGCTTTGGCAATGCGTCCGGTGCGGTAGACGGGGTGAACCTGGGGATTCTCTCGGCGAAGGGTTCACTGTACGTGACCCGCCCGACCCTGGCGACCTACGCCAACAACGCTGAAAACCTGCAACGTATGGCGGATGAACTGTTCGAGATGATCATCAGCGGGAAGTTGAAGGTGGACATCAGCCAGAAGTATCCATTGGCTGAAGCGGCGAAGGCGCAGACCGAGCTGTCGGCGCGGCGTACGACGGGCTCGACTGTTTTGTTGCCTTGAGGGCCTCTTCGCGAGCAAGCCTCGCTCCTTCAGGGGATCGCGTACTACCTGTAGGAACGAGGCTTGCCCGCGAAGAACGATGACCGGTCCTAATCCGGGCGCACAACCTTGCCGGTCGCCAGATCGCGGATCACGCTCGGGTTCTTGCGCCCACCCAGATTCCCACCCAACACGTAATCCACCTGCCCACGGAAATACTGCTCGACGCGAATCCGCGTCCGCGCCGCCGGTTGGCCCTGCGGGTTGGCCGACGTCGAAACCAACGGCCCGACCACCGCGCACAAATCCCGCACCAACGGGTGATCGCTGACCCGCAGCGCCACCGTTTCATGCACGCCGGTAATCCACTGCGGCAACATATTCTGATGCGGCACCAGCCAGGTGTTCGGCCCTGGCCAGGTGCTGGCCATGCGATCCATCCACAGTTCAGGGAAGTCTTCGAAGAGGAAGTCGAACTGGCGAATGTTGTCGGCCACCAGAATCAACCCTTTTTCCACCGACCGACCCTTGATCGCCAGCAGACGATAGACCGCTTCTTCGTCCCACGGGTCGCAACCCAGGCCCCAGACAGCTTCGGTTGGGTAGGCAATCACCGCCCCTGCGCGAATTGCTCGTGCGGCTTGTTGCACACGCCAACTGTTGACCATGAAAAAAACTCTCCGGAATAAGGCTCTGCGCAGTTTACCGATCTTCCTTATAAAACCTAGCTCACCCGCGCAAACCAGCGTCCGTTTTCGCAGACCGCACGGCCGTCCATTTCCAGCT
Organism: Pseudomonas sp. MDT1-16; assembly: GCF_054898115.1. NCBI lineage: Bacteria > Pseudomonadati > Pseudomonadota > Gammaproteobacteria > Pseudomonadales > Pseudomonadaceae > Pseudomonas > Pseudomonas sp. MDT1-16. The sequence continues at coordinate 266,947 of NZ_CM142717.1, read as the reverse complement.
CCGTCAGCGCTGCCAGCACTTTGGGCAAGGCCCAGCCGCTGGTGACGGACAGCGCTTCACTGGTATGGGGCGCCGCGTGAAGCAGCACAAGCAAGGGATGAGTCGCCGCCGCCGAAGGCATCTCTGTGGATAACGGCAACCGTTGCCAGCCACGCAAGGCTTCGAGGATATGCTCGATGGTTTCCACCAGCACCGCGCCGTCGCGAATCAGCTGATGACACCCCTTGGCACCAGGGTGGTGGATCGACCCCGGAATCGCATACACCTCACGCCCTTGTTCCGCCGCCAGCCTCGCGGTGATCAACGAACCGCTGGCGACACTCGCCTCGACCACCAGCACGCCGAGGGATAAACCGCTGATAATTCGATTGCGCCGGGGGAAGTTGCTGGCGCTGGGACCGGCGTCCAGCGGGAACTCCGAAATCACCGCGCTGCCCGAGTCGATCATGGCGTCCGCCAGCCGTCGATTGCGCTGTGGATAAAACTTTTCAAGTCCCGTGCCAAGTACACCGACCGTTCGCCCGCCCACGTCCAAAGCGGCTTGATGCGCGACGGCATCGATGCCCAGCGCCAAACCGCTGGTAATGACAAAACCGGCGCCAGCCAAACTACGGGAAAAAGCGGCGGCAGTATCCATGCCCGGCCGCGAGGCGCGACGACTACCGACCATCGCCAGCTGCGGTTCTTCCAGAATGCCCGGATCGCCGGCAACGAATAACAGTGGCGGCGCATCACTGATTTCCGCCAGCAGCGCCGGGTAGTCAGGTTGGTCCCACATCAGTAAATGCTGGCCCGGGCGCTCTAACCAGGCCAATGCGTGACCCGCACCATCACGGATTTCAGTGGAGCGCCTGGCCTCCGCGCAAGCGAGGGGCAAACCCAGCGAACACCAGGCACTGGCAGGCGCGCTGATAGCCTTGGAGGCCGAGCCGAAAGCCTCAAGCAATTTCTTGAAACGCGCTGGGCCGAGCTCCGGTAGTCGATGCAAACGTAAACGAGCTTCCAGTTCCGCAGGGGAAACCGGTGCAAAATCAGGCAGTGACATGGATCATCCTTGATCGTTATGAACTCCCGTTCAAACGGGAATAAGCTGTGGATAACTCTGTTGGTAACTTGTGGAGCCTGCTTACGGATTTCGCACCTTGTCCAGGACTGCCAGGGAGCGTGATGCGTTGAGCACCAGCCCGTAGCTGAGCTTGTCGTAAGTGCGGAAAACCATCAGCAAACCGGCGCGCTCATCCGGGATTTTCAGTGGCTGACCGGTGATTCGGTCACGCACGGTCTCGCCGGTTTTCATCACCACCAGCACATTGCCTTCGGCGAGACCATCGCGTCGGCCCTTATTCAGCGTGACCACATCCAGTGCGCCAATCTGCGTGACACCGCGCGGCACGTCGATGATCAACCCGTTGATCTCGGTTGTTGGCGCACTGGGCATGAAGGTCGAGTTGATCGATCGCTCTTCACCGCTGAACAAGCGGTCGCCGAGGCGGACCTCTTGAGTCGTGCGTTGCAGCGCCAGGGTGGCGACGTCGCCTTCGGTGGCCACAATCTCGCCGCTGCCGATGTCGTCGGCATTGATCCCCAAAAACTCTTTACTGCCAGGATCGGTGTAGATCTTGCCCTGACGGAAGATGCCGTAAACCGGCTGGTCTGGGTCGAAGTGGCCGCGAGCAAAGATTCGGTCACCGGAGCCACTGAGCACGCGCTCGGCATCGCCGGCGACGATATAAGGCGCCTTGTCGAAGTCCTTGACCGTGTCGACGATGCGGTTGCTCAGCAGAAAGCTGTTGATCGATTGCAGCGGAATGCTCGGGATGGCGTCGGCTACCGGGCTGCTGCGGATGCGTGGCGAAAGCTTGATGGTGCCCCTGGAAGCGCCGCGGTTAAGGGTCAGGCGTGGCTGCCCGTTGACGTAGACCAGCGAAAGCGAGTCGCCGGGGTAGATGAGATTGGGGTTTTCGATCTGTGGATTGGCCTGCCAGAGCTCCGGCCATTTCCACGGCTCACGGAGGAATTTCCCCGATATGGCCCAGAGTGTGTCACCCGATACCACGGTGTATTGCTGTGGAAAACCTTCCTTGAGTTGCACTTGCCCGTGCGCCAAACCGGCCGAGACCAGAAGGAGCAAGGCGAGTAGTGATTTCCTCATGCGGTGAATCCCTTTATTATGTGCGTTCGCGTGAAACGCCAGAGCCCCCGTGGCTCGCTCCTGACTCTTCTCGAAAAGAAGGGAGCTACGTTTTACAACGGTAGCCTGCATCTTCGGACCCGCCAGGCCATCGACCCGACATTACCTCACACGTGCAGCAATTAAGCTTATGGCCATTTTAGACATCCTCGAATTCCCCGACTCGCGCCTGCGTACTATCGCCAAACCTGTGGCCGTAGTGGACGACGAAGTGCGTCAGTTGGTCGATGACATGTTTGAAACAATGTATGAAGCGCCAGGCATCGGTCTCGCCGCGACCCAGGTCAACGTGCACAAACGTATCGTCGTGATGGACCTCTCCGAAGACCGCAGCGAACCACGGGTGTTCATCAACCCCGAGTTCGAAACCCTGACCGACGAGATGGAGCAATATCAGGAAGGCTGCCTCTCGGTGCCGGGCTTCTACGAAAACGTCGATCGCCCGCAGAAGGTCAAAATCAAGGCCCTGGACCGCAACGGCCAGCCTTACGAACTGATCGCCGAAGGCCTGCTCGCGGTGTGCATCCAGCATGAATGCGACCACCTGAACGGCAAATTGTTCGTTGACTACCTGTCCAGTCTCAAACGCGACCGAATCAAGAAGAAACTGGAAAAGCTCCATCGCCAGAACGCTTGATGCCCTCCTTTCAAAGGCTTGCTGCGGCAAGCCTTTTTCTTTTCAGAGATTGCTTCCATGACTGAGCCACTGCGCATCGTCTTTGCCGGCACCCCGGAATTCGCCGCCGATCACCTCAAGGCCCTGCTCGACAGCCCTTATGAGATCGTCGCGGTCTACACCCAACCGGACCGTCCGGCGGGACGTGGGCAAAAGCTGATGCCGAGCCCGGTCAAGCAGCTGGCGCTGGAAAACAACATCCCGGTGCTGCAACCGCCGACGCTGCGCAACGAAGACGCTCAGGCTGAACTGGCCACGCTCAAGCCGGACTTGCTGGTGGTGGTCGCCTACGGCCTGATCCTGCCGCAAGTGGTGTTGGATATTCCGCGCCTGGGCTGCATCAACAGCCACGCATCCTTGCTGCCACGCTGGCGCGGTGCGGCGCCGATCCAGCGCGCCGTGGAAGCGGGCGACGGCGAAAGCGGCGTGACTGTGATGCGCATGGAACTGGGCCTCGACACCGGGCCGATGCTGCTGAAAGTCACCACGCCGATCACCGGTGAAGACACGGGGGGCAGTCTCCACGACCGTCTGGCGCAAATGGGTCCGCCAGCCGTGATCCAGGCGATTGCCGGCCTCGCTGCGGGCACTCTGGAAGGTGACGTGCAGGACGACAGCCTCGCCACCTACGCGCACAAATTGAACAAGGATGAAGCGCGCATCGACTGGAGTCGCCCGGCGGTTGAGCTGGAACGCCTCATTCGTGCCTTCAATCCTTGGCCGATCTGCCACAGCACGCTGAACGGCGAAGCATTGAAAGTGCTGGCCGCCAACCTGGCTGAAGGGCAGGGCGCACCGGGTGAAATCCTCAGCGCCAGCAAGGACGGTTTGATCATCGCCTGCGGTGAGCAGGCACTGTGTCTGACCCGTCTGCAATTGCCCGGCGGCAAGGCGCTGAACTTCAGCGACTTGTTCAACAGCCGTCGTGAGAAATTCGCTGTTGGCACCGTTCTCGGTCAAGCGGTGGACGCTCAATGAATCCACGTCTGGCCGCCGCCAAGGCACTGGCTGCTGTTCTTAACGGAAAAGCCTCACTCAATAGTTCCCTGCCGACACAGATGGACAAGGTCGACGACCGCGACCGCGGCTTCACCCAGGACCTGGCGTTTGGCACCGCTCGCTGGCAGCCGCGTTTGTCAGCGCTGGCGGCCAAATTGCTGCAGAAGCCGTTCAAGGCAGCCGACGCCGATGTCGAAGCGCTGTTGCTGGTCGGTCTCTATCAACTGCTCTACACCCGGGTCCCGGCCCACGCCGCCATCGGTGAAACCGTGGGTTGCGCCGACAAGCTGAAAAAGCCGTGGGCCAAGGCTTTGCTCAACGCCGTGCTGCGTCGCGCCCAGCGGGAAAGCGAAGCGCTGCTGGCCGAGCTGGAACATGACCCGGTGGTGCGCACCGCCCATCCGCGCTGGCTGCAAAAATCCCTCAAGGCTTTCTGGCCTGAACAGTGGGAAGCCATTTGTGTGGCGAACAACGCGCATCCGCCGATGATTCTGCGGGTCAACCGTCGCCATCACACCCGCGATGCTTATCTCGCGTTGCTGAGCGAAGCCGGCATCGCCGCCACGCCGTGCGTTTACAGTCAGGACGGCATCATCCTCAACGCCGCCGCCGACGTGCGCAGCCTGCCGGGTTTCGCCGAAGGCTGGATCAGCGTGCAGGACGAAGCGGCGCAACTGGCCGCCGACCTGCTCGACCTGGCGCCGGGCCAACGGGTGCTGGACGCTTGCTGCGCGCCGGGCGGCAAAACCTGTCACATTCTTGAAGCCGAGCCGGCACTCGCCGGTGTCGTAGCGGTAGACCTGGAAGCCAAACGTCTGGTGCGAGTGCGGGAGAACCTTGCACGCTTGGGCCTCAGCGCCGAACTGATCGCCGCCGATGGCCGCGACACCGCCACTTGGTGGGACGGCAAACCGTTTCAACGCATTTTGCTGGACGCGCCGTGTTCGGCCACCGGCGTCATCCGTCGTCATCCCGACATCAAGCTGACTCGTCAACCTGATGACATCGCCGCGCTGGCGGTGCTTCAGGGCGAGCTGCTCGACGCCCTGTGGTTAACGCTGGAAGTCGGCGGCATTCTGCTTTACGCAACATGTTCCACGCTGCCGACCGAGAACACTGAAGTCATCGAAGCGTTCCTCGCTCGTACCCCGGGCGCCCGTGAACTGGACCTCGCCACTGCGGCTGGGATCAAGCAGCCTCATGGTCGCCAGTTGCTGGCCCAGGAAGGCGGCCACGACGGGTTCTACTACGCCAAGCTGATCAAGATCGCCGCCGCGCGCGGTTAAATGGACTCAATGGAGTGACCGGATGAAAATCATCATCCTCGGTGCGGGGCAAGTCGGCGGTTCGCTGGCAGAACATTTGGCCAGCGAGGCCAACGACATCACGGTGGTCGACACCGACAGCGAACGCCTGCGCGATCTCGGTGATCGGCTGGACATCCGCACCGTGCAAGGCCGCGGCTCACTGCCGACGGTGCTACGTCAGGCTGGCGCGGACGACGCCGACATGCTGGTAGCGGTGACCAACAGCGACGAAACCAACATGGTTGCCTGCCAGGTTGCCCACACCCTGTTTCACACCCCGACAAAGATCGCCCGGGTTCGCGAAGCCGCGTACCTGACTCGCTCCGAGCTGTTCGACAACGAAGCGATTCCGGTGGACGTGCTGATCAGCCCGGAGCAAGTGGTCACCAACTACATCAAGCGCCTGATCCAGCACCCGGGCGCCTTGCAGGTGATCGACTTCGCCGAAGGCAAGGCGCAATTGGTGGCGGTCAAGGCTTACTACGGCGGCCCACTGGTGGGTCAGCAACTGCGCCAGCTGCGTGAACACATGCCGAATGTCGAAACCCGCGTGGCGGCGATTTTCCGTCGCGATCGGCCGATCCTGCCTCAGGGCGATACGGTGATCGAGGCGGACGACGAAGTCTTTTTCATCGCGGCCAAGGCGAATATTCGCGCGGTGATGAGCGAAATGCGCCGCCTCGATGAGAGCTACAAGCGCATCGTTATCGCCGGTGGCGGACAGATCGGTGAGCGTCTGGCCGAGGCCATCGAAAGTCGTTACCAAGTGAAGATCATCGAGATGAACCCGGCGCGCTGCCGTCATCTCTCGGACACCCTCGACAGCACCGTGGTGCTGCAGGGCAGCGCTTCGGATCGGAACTTGCTGATGGAAGAGAACATCGCCGACGCTGACCTTTTCCTGGCCCTGACCAACGACGACGAAGCCAACATCATGTCCTCGCTGCTGGCCAAGCGGCTGGGTGCGAAGAAGGTGATGACCATCATCAACAACCCGGCCTACGTTGACCTGATCCAGGGTGGCGACATCGACATCGCCATCAGCCCGCAATTGGCGACCATCGGCACCTTGCTGGCCCACGTGCGCCGAGGCGATATCGTCAGCGTGCACTCATTGCGCCGGGGCGCGGCGGAAGCCATCGAGGCGATTGCCCACGGTGATGAGAAGTCGAGTAAGGTCATCGGCAAGGCCATTGAGAACATTGGTTTGCCGCCGGGCACCACCATTGGCGCAATCATCCGCGCCGAAGAAGTGATCATTGCCCACGACGACACGGTAATCGCGGCGGGTGACCATGTGATTCTGTTCCTTGTGGATAAAAAGCATATTCGGGATGTGGAAAAGCTGTTCCATGTGGGGTTGAGCTTCTTCTAATCCAACTTGCCCGCGAAGGCGACTCCGAACTTCTTCCATAAATCGAAGGTGCCGGCATGATCGAATCCCTGGAAAAAATGCTCGCCAAGGGTGTGGATAACGCATTGCTGCGCTTTGGGCTGGGCAAGGGTTACCTGGATCTTGGGGAACACGCCAAGGCGGCCGAGCATTTCCAGCATTGCGTCGAATTTGATCCGAAGTATTCGGCGGCCTGGAAGCTTTTGGGCAAGGCCCATCTGGGGCTGGAGGATTTCGCGTCCGCACGTCAGGCGTGGGAAAAGGGCCTGGAAGCCGCTCGCGTCCATGGCGACAAGCAGGCAGAAAAGGAAATGACGGTGTTTCTGAAGAAGCTTGAGCGTCAGGCTCACTGATCAGGGTAACGCAGGCCAATAGATCAAAAGATCGCAGCCTGCGGTAGCTCAAAGTTATCCACAGCAGCATCAATACCAGCGTTCTTCACCCGGTGGACGCTTCTTGAAGCGCTTCATGCTCCACATGTACTGGCTCGGATAGGCCCGCACATAGCGCTCGACCACCTGGCTCATGGCCGCGCAGGACGTCTCGGTATCGGTGCTGTACATGGCTTCTGGCGCGGCTTCGATGATCACTTTGTAACCCGAACCGTCCGGCAGACGTAGCGCATGCAGGAACACGCCGACCGCTTTGCCGCCAGCGAGCATGTTCGGTACGAACTTGCTGGTCAGGGCCTGTGTGGCGAAGAACGGTACGAAGATCCCGGCGGACTCGGCCGGTTCCGGGTCAGCGGGAATGCCCACTGCACCCCCTTTGCGCACTTCCTTGATGACACTGAGGATGCCTTCCCTGGTGGAAGCGGCCACCCGGTTGCCCAATTGCACCCGCTGCTTGCGCAGCAAATCATCCACAGCCTTCAATTTCGGCGGGCGATAGAAAATGATCGGTTTGCACTGGTTGCAATAGAAGTGGTTCAGCACCTCCCAGTTGCCCAGGTGGCTGGTGATACCGACCACACCTTTGCCGGAGGCGAGGGCGTCCTTCAATACGTCGAGACCTTCGACTTCACGCACCAGGTCGATGGAGCGCTGGGCCGGCCAGATCCAGGCGCAGGCGCTTTCGGTCAGGGATTTGCCGATGTCTTTCAGACTCTGGCCGACCAGACGCTCCCGTTCAGCAGGGTCCATCTGCGGAAAGCACTTGGCGAGATTGATCCGCACCACATCGCGGGAACGGTTGGGGGTTTTCCACATCACCCAGCCAATGGCCGAGCCCACCGCCTGCACTGCCCGCCACGGGAGCAGGGCAAACAGCCGCAGAGCGCCTACCAGCAAGGCGCCTTTAAACTTATCCACAGGTCACTCCTGATCTTGTGCTGTGCGCGAGGCGGCTATTCTAACCGCCGTTCGCCAGCGTCGCGTAGCGATCGCAATCCTGGGTGTGGTCCATGACCATCCCCGAGGCCTGCATCAGCGCGTAGCAAATAGTCGGGCCGACGAAGGTGAAGCCGGCCTTTTTCAGGCGTTTGCTCATCTCCACGGCGGTCGGCGTCACGGCCGGCACTTCGCTGCGATCCTTGAAATGATTGATCACAGGCTTGCCGTCGACGAAGGACCAGAGAAATGCCACCGGATCTTCCAGCGCCAGCCAGGCCTGGGCATTGCGCCGGGCCGCGTTGAGTTTGAGGCGATTGCGAATGATGCCCGGATCGAGCATCAATTCATCGATTTCAGCGTCGCTCATTTGCGCCACGCGCTGTACGTCGAACCCGAACAATACCTCGCGATAACGCTCACGTTTACGCAGCACGGTGATCCAGGAAAGGCCGGCCTGGAACCCTTCGAGCAAAAGTAACTCGAACAATCCCTGCGCATCGCGTAGCGGCGTACCCCACTCCTGATCGTGATAAGCCATGTACAGCGGATCTTCGGAACACCAAAAGCAGCGTGGCATAAGGCTCCAGGGGGCGTGCGCAGGACCGAATCGGGTATACTCCCGCTCTTTAAATCGCAGCCCAAGAAACAGGTGAATTTCGTGAGCCAGCCTACGCCAGCCGTGCGTACCTTCCAAGACTTGATCCTCGCCCTCCAGCAATACTGGGCCGAGCAAGGTTGTGTGGTACTTCAGCCCTACGATATGGAAGTAGGCGCCGGGACTTTCCACACGGCCACGTTTCTGCGCGCCATTGGCCCGGAAACCTGGAACGCCGCTTATGTGCAGCCCAGTCGTCGCCCGACTGACGGCCGCTACGGCGAAAACCCGAACCGTCTGCAGCACTACTACCAATTCCAGGTAGTGCTGAAGCCGAACCCGGACAATTTCCAGGAACTGTACCTGGGCTCCCTCAAGCACGTTGGCCTGGACCCGTTGGTCCATGACATTCGCTTCGTCGAAGACAACTGGGAATCGCCGACCCTCGGCGCCTGGGGTCTGGGCTGGGAAGTCTGGCTTAACGGCATGGAAGTGACGCAGTTCACCTACTTCCAGCAAGCGGGCGGCATCGAGTGCTACCCGGTGACCGGCGAGATCACTTACGGTCTGGAGCGTCTGGCCATGTACCTGCAAGGCGTGGACTCGGTCTACGACCTGGTCTGGGCTGACGGCCCGATGGGCAAGGTCACCTACGGCGACGTGTTCCACCAGAACGAAGTGGAGCAGTCGACCTACAACTTCGAACACGCCAACGTCGAGAAGCTGTTCGAACTGTTCGATTTCTATGAAAGCGAAGCCAAGCGCCTGATCGAACTCGACCAGCCGCTGCCGTTGCCGAGCTACGAAATGGTGTTGAAGGCCTCCCATACCTTCAACCTGCTGGATGCTCGTCGGGCGATTTCGGTGACCGCACGTCAGCAATACATTCTGCGAGTGCGCACCCTGGCGCGTTCCGTTGCGCAAGCCTACCTGCTGGCTCGCGCCAAGCTGGGCTTCCCGATGGCGACCCCGGACCTGCGTGATGAAGTGTTGGCTAAGCTGGAGGCTGCACAATGAGTGCTCAAGATTTTCTGGTTGAACTGGGCACTGAAGAACTGCCACCCAAAGCCCTGAACACCTTGGCTGACGCGTTCCTGGCCGGTATCGACAAGGGCCTGCAAGCCGCTGGCCTGAACTACGAGACCAAAACCGTCTACGCCGCGCCACGTCGTCTGGCTGTGCTGATCACTTCGCTGGCGACTCAGCAGCCGGATCGCAGCATCAACCTCGATGGCCCGCCACGTCAGGCCGCGTTCGATGCCGAAGGCAATCCGACTCAAGCGGCACTGGGCTTCGCCAAGAAGTGCGGCGTCGACCTGAGCGAAATCGATCAGAGCGGCGCGAAACTGCGCTACAGCCAAAGCATCGCCGGCAAACCGACTGCGAGCCTGCTGCCGACCATCGTCGAAGATTCCCTGAACGACCTGCCGATCCCCAAGCGCATGCGCTGGGGTGCTCGCAAGGAAGAGTTCGTGCGCCCGACTCAGTGGCTGGTGATGCTGCTCGGTGACCAGGTCATCGACTGCACCCTTCTCGCCCAAAAATCGGGCCGCGATTCCCGTGGTCACCGCTTCCATCACCCGCAAAGCGTGCGCATCACCTCGCCGGCCAATTACTTGAGCGACCTGCGTGCCGCCTACGTACTGGCCGATGCCAACGAGCGTCGCGAGCTGATCAGCAAGCGCGTCGAGGAGTTGGCAACGATGCAGGAAGGTACTGCGATCGTTCCGCCAGCCCTGCTCGACGAAGTGACCGCGCTGGTTGAATGGCCAGTGCCGCTGGTGTGCTCGTTCGAGGAACGTTTCCTCGATGTGCCGCAAGAAGCGCTGATCACCACCATGCAGGACAACCAGAAGTACTTCTGCCTGCTGGATGCCGACGGCAAGTTGCTGCCACGTTTCATTACCGTGGCCAACATCGAAAGCAAAGACCCGCAGCAAATCATCGCCGGTAACGAGAAAGTGGTTCGCCCACGCCTGACCGACGCCGAGTTCTTCTTCAAGCAAGACAAGAAGCAGAAACTCGAAGACTTCAACCTGCGCCTGCAGAATGTGGTGTTCCAGGAAAAACTCGGCAGCGTCTACGACAAGGCAGAGCGCGTTTCCAAACTCGCCGCGTTCATCGCTCAGCGCATTGGCGGCAACGCCGCGTGGGCTTCCCGCGCCGGCCTGCTGTCCAAGTGCGACCTGGCGACCGAGATGGTCGGTGAGTTTCCGGAGATGCAAGGTGTCGCCGGTTACTACTACGCCCTCAACGACGGCGAGCCGCAAGATGTTGCACTGGCCCTGAACGAGCAGTACATGCCGCGCGGTGCCGGCGCTGAACTGCCGACCACCCTGACGGGTGCGGCCGTGGCTATCGCGGACAAACTCGACACGCTGGTCGGCATTTTCGGCATCGGCATGCTGCCAACCGGTAGCAAAGACCCGTATGCCCTGCGCCGTGCAGCGCTGGGTGTATTGCGAATCCTGATCGACAAGAAACTCGACCTCGACCTGAACGACGCCGTGGCGTTCGCCGTGAATGCGTTCGGTACCAAGGTCAAGGTTGCTGGCCTGAACGACTCGGTGCTGGAGTTCATCTTCGACCGTCTGCGCGCCCGTTACGAAGACGAAGGCGTTGATGTCGGGACGTACCTGTCGGTGCGTGCCTTGAAGCCGGGTTCGGCGCTGGACTTCGATCAGCGCGTACAAGCGGTGGAGGCATTCCGCAAGTTGCCGGAAGCCGCTGCCCTGGCCGCGGTGAACAAGCGCGTTTCCAACTTGCTGAGCAAGGTAGAAGGCTCTGTTCCTTCGGTCGTGGAAGCCAAGTACTTCGACAACGCCAACGAGTTCTCCCTGTATTCGGCGATCCAGCAGGCTGACCAGGCTGTCCAGCCGATGGCCGCTGCGCGTCAATACAGCGAATCGCTGGCGCGCCTGGCTGCCTTGCGCGAGCCGGTGGATGCGTTCTTCGAAGCGGTGATGGTCAACGCTGAAGACGCCAAGGTCCGCGCCAACCGTTATGCGTTGCTGGCACGTCTGCGTGGGCTGTTCCTCGGCGTTGCTGACATCTCGCTGCTGGGCTGAGGGGCTACTGTTGAAACTGCTGATTCTCGATCGGGACGGGGTGATCAATTACGACTCCGACGCTTACATCAAGTCGGTGGACGAGTGGATTCCGCTCCCCGGTGCGATTGAAGCCATCGCGCAGTTGAGCAAGGCCGGCTGGACGGTAGCGGTGGCTACCAACCAGTCGGGCATCGCTCGCGGCTATTACGACATCGCCACCCTGGACGCCATGCACGAGCGCTTGCGCTCGTTGGTGGCGGAGCAGGGCGGTGAGGTCGGGCTGATCGTCTATTGCCCGCACGGGCCGGATGAAGGCTGCGATTGCCGCAAGCCAAAACCCGGGATGTTGAAAACCATCGCCGCTCATTACAACGTATCGCTGAATAATCTATGGTTCGTCGGCGACAGTCTCGGTGACCTGGAGGCCGCCAAAGCCGTCGATTCTCAGCCAGTTTTGGTTAAGACCGGGAAAGGCAAAAAGACTCAGGGCAAGACCCTGCCGGTAGGCACCTTGATTTTTGACGATCTAGCGGCGATTGCCGCAGAACTTATCCACAATTAGAGCGTTTTCGAGATTCCTGACCAAGGATTGATCGGGAGTGCGCTTTATATAGACGGGCAGAGCCCGCACGGTAAACGTCGCCATGTCGATATTGCAGGCCTTCAGATCCTTCCTCTTTTACCTGCTGCTGGGCACCAGCTCTTTGCTTTGGTGCAGCCTGAGCTTTTTTATCGCGCCTTTTCTGCCGTTCAAGGCCCGATATCGCTTCATTAATGTGTACTGGTGCCGCTGCGCCCTGTGGCTGAGTAAAGTCTTTCTCGGTATCAGCTACGAAGTGAAGGGCGCCGAGAACGTTCCAGACCAGCCCTGTGTGATTCAGTCGAACCACCAGAGCACGTGGGAGACGTTCTTTCTATCGGCTTACTTCGAGCCGTTGAGCCAAGTGCTCAAGCGTTCACTGCTGTTCGTGCCGTTCTTCGGCTGGGCGATGGCCATGCTGCGACCGATCGCCATCGACCGGGACAACCCGAAAGCGGCGCTCAAGCATGTGGCGAAGAAGGGCGATGAACTGCTGAAAGACGGTGTCTGGGTCCTGATCTTTCCAGAGGGGACACGTATTCCTTACGGGACGATCGGAAAATTCTCTCGGGGTGGTACCGCTTTGGCGGTCAACGCCGCGCTTCCGGTGCTGCCGATTGCGCACAATGCTGGCAAGTTCTGGCCGAAAACTGGTTGGGCGAAGAAGCAGGGCGTCATCACCGTAATCATCGGCGTACCGATGTATGCCGAGGGTAGCGGGCCGCGAGCCATTGCGGCGCTGAATGATCGGGTCCAGGCCTGGAACGAGCAAATGCAGCGTGAAATGGGTTCGCTGCCGCCCGCCCCAGCACCGGCCGCTACCGATCAAGTGGCTGTCTGAGATTCTGTGGATAACCTGTGTACCGTTTTACCGAAAACTAACGTTTTTTAATCATATCTTTATGATTTATATACATATTTCTTAAGCTCATAAAACTCGCTAAATGGTGCATAAGTTTTTTCGGGCGCAAAAAAACCGGCTGATATAGCCGGTTTTTTATGCGCGCGATTTGCGATGTTTTCGCTTCTGCGACCATTTTTTGAAGAGATAAAAAAGGCCAACACTAGGTGTTGGCCTTTTTCGTCTGGTAGGTCCGCTGGATCAGAAGTCCAGGTTGGAAACCGCCAGGGCGTTGCTTTCGATGAAGTCACGACGAGGCTCGACCGCATCACCCATCAGGGTGTTGAAGATCTGGTCTGCGCCAATGGCGTCTTCGATGGTCACTTTGAGCATCCGGCGCTGGCTTGGGTCCATGGTGGTTTCCCACAGCTGATCCGGGTTCATTTCACCCAGACCTTTGTATCGCTGGATGGTGTGACGCTTGGTGCTTTCGGTCATCAGCCATTCAAGGGCTTCCTTGAACTCGGTGACCGGCTTCTTGCGCTCGCCACGCTGGATGTACGCGCCGTCGTCCAGCAAGGTGCTCAGTTGAGCGCCCAGAGAAACCACAGTCTTGTAATCGTTGCTGCCGAAGAAATCGCGGTTGAAAGTGACGTAGTTCGACAAGCCGTGGGAGATCAGTTCGACCTCAGGCAGCCAGACGTTACGTTCACGGTCTTCACGCAGGCTGGCTTTGTAAACCAGGCCAGACTTCTCGACGGTGCGCAGACGAACTTCGTACTGGGCCAGCCAATCCTGCATCGCTGCGTGATCGGACAGTTGCTCCATACTCACTGCCGGCAAGTAGATGAAGTGCTCGGTCAGTTCCTGTGGGTACAGGCGCGACAGACGCTTGAGGGTCTTCATCACCAGACGGAAGTCATTCACCAAACGCTCAAGGGCTGGTCCGGAAATACCCGGTGCTTCCTCGTTCAAGTGCAGGCTCGCGTCTTCCAGGGCCGACTGCGTCATGTACTCTTCCATGGCGTCGTCGTCTTTGATGTATTGCTCTTGCTTGCCCTTCTTGACCTTGTACAGCGGTGGCTGAGCGATGTAGATGTAGCCGCGCTCGATCAGCTCCGGCAACTGACGGAAGAAGAAGGTCAGCAGCAGGGTGCGGATGTGCGAACCGTCGACGTCAGCATCGGTCATGATGATGATGTTGTGGTAACGCAGCTTCGCGATGTTGTACTCGTCGCGGCCAATGCCGCAGCCCAGCGCGGTGATCAAGGTACCCACTTCTTGCGAAGAGATCATTTTGTCGAACCGCGCCTTCTCGACGTTCAGGATCTTGCCTTTCAGCGGCAGGATGGCCTGGGTTTTACGATTACGTCCCTGCTTGGCGGAGCCGCCAGCAGAGTCACCTTCCACGAGGTACAGTTCGGAAAGGGCAGGGTCTTTTTCCTGGCAGTCAGCCAGTTTGCCCGGCAGACCAGCGATATCCAGCGCGCCTTTGCGACGAGTCATCTCACGGGCTTTACGCGCCGCTTCGCGAGCGCGAGCCGCATCGATCATCTTGCCGACGACCAGCTTGGCTTCGTTCGGGTTTTCCAACAGGAAGTCGGAGAAATACTTGCCCATTTCCTGTTCGACCGCGGTCTTCACTTCGGAAGAAACCAGCTTGTCTTTAGTCTGGGAGCTGAACTTCGGATCCGGCACTTTTACCGAGATGATCGCGGTCAGGCCTTCACGGGCATCGTCACCGGTGGTCGCGACTTTGTGTTTCTTCGCCAGACCTTCAGCTTCGATGTAGGTGTTCAGGTTACGCGTCAGTGCGGAACGGAAACCCACCAGGTGAGTACCGCCATCGCGCTGCGGAATGTTGTTGGTGAAGCACAACAGGTTCTCGTTGAAGCTGTCGTTCCACTGCAGGGCGATTTCCACGCCGATGCCGTCTTCACGCTGGACGTTGAAGTGGAACACCTGGTTGACCGGCGTCTTGTTGGTGTTCAGGTATTCAACGAACGCACGCAGACCGCCTTCGTACTTGAACAGCTCTTCCTTGCCGCTGCGTTCATCCTTGAGGACGATACCGACACCGGAGTTGAGGAAGGACAGTTCACGAATCCGTTTGGCCAGGATGTCCCAGCTAAAGTGGATGTTCTTGAAGGTCAGATCGGACGGTTTGAAGTGAATCTGGGTGCCGGTGGTTTCGCTTTCACCGACGATTTTCATCGGTTCTTGTGGAACACCGTGAATGTAGGTCTGTTCCCAGATCTTGCCGCTGCGGCGCACCGTAAGAACAAGCTCTTCGGACAGCGCGTTCACCACCGACACACCTACACCGTGCAGACCGCCGGATACTTTGTAGGAGTTGTCATCGAACTTACCGCCGGCGTGCAGCACGGTCATGATGACCTCGGCTGCCGAAACCCCTTCCTCTTTGTGCACATCTACCGGAATGCCACGACCGTTGTCTCGAACGGTGATGGATTCGTCCGGGTGGATGATGATGCTGATGTCGTCGCAGTGGCCGGCGAGAGCTTCGTCGATCGAGTTATCGACCACTTCGAACACCATGTGGTGCAGACCGCTGCCATCGTCGGTGTCACCAATGTACATACCGGGACGTTTGCGTACGGCATCCAGGCCTTTCAGCACTTTAATGCTCGTTGAGTCGTACGTATTTTCTTCGCTCAATGCCTTCACTCCCGATGGTCGTGGGTCTGGGTGATACGGCCCTGTTCCACGTGGAACAGAGCGACTGGCGTTTCCGTCTGCCAGCCTTCCCTCAATAATTCGTGATCTACACAGGTGATAAACACCTGGCAGCGTAAGTCTTCCAGCAAGCGGCAAAGCGCGCGACGGTGGTGCTCGTCCAGTTCGGACGGCAGGTCATCCACCAGATAAATACACTGGCCGCGTCGGGCCTGGCTGACCAAGTGCCCTTGGGCAATCCGCAAAGCACAGACCACCAGCTTCTGCTGACCGCGGGACAAGATGTCCGCGGCATTGTGTGCGCCCAATCTAAGACGCAAATCAGCACGCTGTGGTCCTGCCTGGGTATGACCCATTTGCTGATCGCGCTGAAGGGACCCGGCGAGCACTGCACTCAGTTCGCGGTCTTTGTCCCAACCTCGGTAATAGCTGAGCGTTAAGCCCTCGAGCTCAACCAGTTCGCTCAAGGTCTGTTCAAAGACTGGTTTCAAGGCTTTGATATAAGCGCGGCGGTATTCATCGATTTCTGCGCTGGCCTGGCACAGTTCCCTGTCCCAAACTGCTTGCGAAACGGCGTCAAGTGTACCATGCCGCAGCCAAGAGTTTCTCTGGCGCAGGGCCTTCTGCAAGCGCTGCCAGGTGGACATGAATCGTGGTTCCACGTGGAACACGCCCCAGTCGAGAAACTGCCGACGAATCTTCGGCGCGCCTTCCAGCAATCGGAAACTGTCAGGGTTGATCAATTGCAGCGGCAGGATTTCCGCCAGTTGCGCCGCGCTGCGGGCGTTCTGCCCGTCGATGCGGATCTGAAACTCCCCTTGGCGGTCGCGGGAGATCCCCAAGGCGCTGTGCCCGCCCTCGGCCAATTCAACCTGGCCAAACACCGTGCACGCCAATTGCTCGTACTGAATGACCGGAAGAAGACGGCTGCTACGAAACGAACGGGCAAGCCCCAGCAGGTGAATGGCTTCCAGAACACTGGTTTTGCCGCTGCCGTTGGCGCCGTAAAGGATGTTGATTCGGGGGGAGGGGGAGAAGGTCACCGGGTGCAGATTGCGCACCGCGGTGACCGAGACGCGACTTAAGGACATCTAGCTTCTGCTGAGCATGATTACAGACGCATCGGCATGACAACGTAAGCCGAGTCGTCGTTGTCGGACTCTTGCACCAGCGCACTGCTGTTGGAGTCGGACAGGATCAGACGAACCTGCTCGGTGGTCATCACGCCCAGCACGTCGAGCAGATAACTCACGTTGAAGCCGATTTCCAGATTGCCGCCGTTGTATTCAACGCCCACTTCTTCTTCCGCTTCTTCCTGCTCCGGGTTGTTCGCCTGAATTTTCAGCTGGCCGTTAGCCAGTTGCAGACGGATGCCGCGGTACTTCTCGTTGGACAAAATCGCGGTGCGGCTGAAGGCTTCTCGCAGGGCCTGGCGATCGCCGAGTACCAGTTTGTCACCGCCCTTAGGCAGGACGCGCTCGTAGTCAGGGAATTTGCCGTCGACCAGTTTCGAGGTGAAGGTGAATTCGCCGGTGGTGGCGCGGATGTGGTGTTGACCCAGCACGATGCTGACGATGCCGTCCGGTTCGGTCAGCAGGCGCGCCAGCTCGAGAATACCTTTGCGCGGAACGATGACCTGATGACGATCCGGCTGACCGATATCGGCCTGCATTGAGCACATGGCCAGGCGGTGACCGTCAGTGGCCACGGCGCGGATGATGCCAGCCGAAACTTCCAGCAACATACCGTTGAGGTAGTAACGCACGTCCTGCTGGGCCATCGCGAAACTGGTGCGTTCGATCAGACGCCGCAGTTTGCTTTGCTCAAGGCTGCAGGTCAGCGAGCCTGGGCCTTCTTCCACAGTCGGGAAGTCATTGGCCGGCAGTGTCGACAGGGTGAAGCGGCTACGGCCGGCCTTCACCACGAGCTTCTGCTCGTCGACCTTGATGTCGATCAGCGCATCGTTCGGCAAGCTCTTGCAGATGTCCATCAGCTTGCGCGCAGGCACAGTGATGGAACCTGGATCCGCAGGCTCTTCGAGTTGCACACGACCGACCAGCTCGACTTCCAGGTCGGTACCGGTCAGCGACAGTTGCTGGCCTTCGACAACCAGCAGCACGTTGGAGAGCACCGGCAAGGTCTGTCGGCGCTCGACGACGCCTGCGACCAGTTGCAGGGGTTTCAACAGGGCTTCGCGTTGAATGGTGAAATGCATGGTCTCGTCCCTTGCCTTAATAAGCTGCGCTGGTGTTCATCAAGTGGTCAGTGTACGCAGCAGGTTCTTGTAGTCCTCGCGGATGTCCGCGTCGGATTCCTTGAGTTCGTTGATCTTGCGGCAGGCGTGCAAAACAGTCGTGTGGTCTCGGCCGCCAAACACGTCGCCGATTTCCGGCAAGCTGTGGTTGGTCAGTTCTTTGGACAAAGCCATGGCGACCTGACGCGGACGAGCTACCGAGCGCGAACGACGTTTAGACAGCAAGTCGGAGATCTTGATCTTGTAGTACTCAGCGACAGTGCGCTGAATGTTATCCACAGACACCAGTTTGTCTTGCAGTGCCAACAGATCTTTCAGGGATTCGCGAATCAGCTCGATGGTGATATCGCGGCCCATGAAGTGCGAGTGGGCGATCACGCGTTTGAGCGCGCCTTCCAGCTCACGGACATTGGAACGGATACGCTGGGCGATGAAGAACGCCGCGTCATGGGGCAGATCGACTTTGGCCTGATCGGCCTTTTTCATCAGGATCGCCACGCGGGTTTCCAGCTCCGGTGGCTCGACGGCGACCGTCAGGCCCCAACCGAAACGGGATTTGAGTCGCTCTTCGAGGCCTTCGATTTCTTTCGGGTAGCGGTCACTGGTAAGAATGACCTGCTGGCCACCTTCAAGCAGGGCGTTAAAGGTGTGGAAAAACTCTTCCTGGGAACGCTCTTTGCGGGCGAAGAACTGAATGTCATCGATCAACAACGCATCCACCGAACGGTAGAAGCGCTTGAACTCGTTGATCGCGTTCAGCTGCAAGGCCTTGACCATGTCCGCCACAAACCGCTCGGAATGCAGGTACACGACCTTGGCATTCGGATTCTTCTTTAATAGGTGGTTACCCACAGCGTGCATCAAATGGGTTTTACCCAAGCCGACGCCACCATAAAGGAAGAGCGGGTTGTAACCGTGCTTCGGGTTGTCCGCCACTTGCCAGGCCGCAGCCCGTGCCAGTTGGTTGGACTTGCCCTCGACGAAGTTTTCGAAGGTGAAGGTGCGGTTCAGGTAGCTGGTGTGCTTGAGCGCGCCTTCGACCTGCACCGTGCGCTGTTCGGCGCGAATCGGTGCCTGTTGCGAACTGGCACCGGCCATCGGGTCGAAGCTGTCACGTGAAGGCTCTTCATTAACCTCGGCAATTTTTTGCGTCGAACGCTTGGCCGAGGCGGCTACCGAGGATGGCGCCGGAGCGCTGACAGGTGCTTGTGCAGCCTGAGCCTGTGAGGCAGCGGCGGCCAACGGAGCATTCGGGGCGGCACGCGGTGCCGAACTGCGTTTGCTGCCTATTAATAAGGAAAGCGCCGGCGCTGTGCCATTGCCCTGCTCATCCAGCAGTTCAAGGACGCGGCCCAGGTACTTCTCGTTGACCCAGTCGAGAACAAAACGATTCGGTGCGTAAACACGCAACTCGTCGCCTTCGGCTTCGACCTGTAGTGGACGGATCCAAGTGTTGAATTGTTGGGCAGGCAGCTCATCGCGCAAAAGCTCCACGCACTGCTGCCAAAGTTCCACTGACACGGATATCCCCTAAGTTGAAAGCCGGTGAGGCAAAAACAAGCGGCCATTGTAGCCGACCAGACGCCGACTTATCCACATGAAGGTTGTTCACTGCCCAAGAAGAATCAGTGCCTTATACGGAAAAAAGGCGACCAATGGTCTGTGCATAAGCTCTGTGGATAACCGGGTCTAAGGTCGTTGCACAAGTGGGGGCTAAACACGGTGGATAACCGTCCTGTGGATAAGTACCCCTTTCACACACAGCTTATCCGATAGCGCAGCACAGGCTGAACACCGTTTTCCACCGTAGTTGTCATTCTCTGTACATCACGTCTTTAAAGGGCCAATGGCAGTTATCCACAGAAGATCGTGTCCCTAGCTTTTATAAGCTTTACAAAAAAGCTTTAAATACTTTCCTTCTTTATTTCTATATCTAGCGGAGACCCCCGGCTCGAAAAACGGCTGGAGATCTATTTATAAGGAAACGCTGGTTGGAAATTGACCTAGAGGCTTGCTTTCTCTAGAATCCCCGGTCTCTTAAAACGGGGGCCATTCCGGCCCGTTGTGGACGAACCAGGTAACACGACAATGAAACGTACTTTCCAACCAAGCACTATCAAACGCGCTCGTACCCACGGTTTCCGTGCTCGCATGGCCACCAAAAACGGTCGTGCCGTCCTGTCGCGTCGTCGCGCCAAAGGTCGTGCGCGTCTGGCAGTTTGATAATCCGGCACTGGAGGTGAGTCAGGACTTCAGTCGGGAAAAGCGCCTGCTTACTCCCCGGCATTTCAAGGCAGTCTTTGACTCCCCTACCGGCAAGGTTCCGGGGAAAAATCTCCTGCTCCTTGCGCGCAACAACGATCTTGATCACCCCCGTCTCGGGCTGGTTATCGGGAAAAAGAGCGTAAAGCTCTCCGTCGAGCGCAATCGCCTCAAACGTCTGATGCGCGAATCGTTCCGTCTGCACCAGGATTCACTGGTCGGCTGGGACATTGTTATCGTCGCGCGCAAAGGTTTGGGGGACGTAGAAAACCCCGAATTGATTCAGCATTTCGGCAAACTCTGGAAGCGTCTGGCACGCAGCACGCCAGTACCAGCAGTCAAAACCGAAACTGTAGGGGTAGACAGTCCCGATGCGTAAACTGGCACTCGTTCCGATCCAGTTTTATCGCTATGCCATTAGTCCTCTGATGGCCAGTCACTGTCGCTTCTACCCCAGTTGTTCCTGCTACGCGTATGAAGCCATAGAAAATCATGGCCTTCTGCGCGGTGGCTGGCTGGCCTTTCGTCGTTTAGGTCGCTGTCATCCGTGGAATCCCGGTGGTTATGACCCGGTTCCATCTATCCCTACCTCCCGTTCTTCTTCGATGGCCGAGTAATCATGGATATCAAACGCACGATCCTGATCGTCGCCCTGGCAATCGTGACCTACGTTATGGTTCTTAAATGGAACCAGGACTATGGCCAGGCTGCCCTGCCGACTCAGAATGTTGCTTCCAGTACTACCGCACCGGGTTTACCGGATACGGCGACTGGCAATAATGCTTCTGTCAGTGACGACATTCCACGCGCCGCAAGCGAAACCAGTGCCACTGCACCTGCTGAAATGCCAGTGGCTGCAAGCAAAGACCTCATCCAGATCAAAACGGATGTACTCAACCTGGCAATCGATCCACAAGGTGGCGATGTTGCCCAGTTGACCTTGCCGCTGTATCCACGTCGCCAGGACCATCCGGACATTCCATTCCAGCTGTTCGATAACGGCAACGAACGGACTTATCTGGCCCAGAGCGGTTTGATCGGCACCAACGGTCCAGACGCAAATCCTGCAGGTCGTCCGGTTTACTCCTCGGAGAAGAAGGTTTACCAACTGGCTGACGGTCAGGACCAATTGGTCGTAGACCTGAAGTTCAGCAAGGACGGCGTCAACTACATCAAGCGTTTCACCGTGAAACGTGGCCTGTATGACGTAACCGTTTCCTACCTGATCGATAACCAGAGCGCTCAGCCCTGGTCCGGTGCAATGTTCGCGCAGTTGAAGCGTGACGCCAGCTCCGATCCTTCTTCCAGCACGGCCACCGGCACCGCGACTTACCTGGGCGCCGCCCTGTGGACAAGTAACGAGCCGTACAAGAAAGTGTCGATGAGCGACATGGACAAGGCTCAGCTGAAAGAAACCGTAACCGGTGGTTGGGTTGCCTGGTTGCAGCACTACTTCGTGACCGCATGGATTCCGGCCAAGGGCGAAAATAACGTCGTCCAGACCCGTAAAGACAGCAAAGGCAACTACATCATCGGCTACACCGCCCCGGCGATGACTGTCGCGCCAGGTGCAAAAGCCGAGACCAGCGCCGTTCTGTACGCCGGTCCGAAAAGCCAGGCTGTGTTGAAAGAGTTGTCCCCAGGTCTGGAACTGACCGTCGACTACGGCATTCTGTGGTTCATTGCCCAGCCAATTTTCTGGCTGCTGCAGCACATCCACGCGCTGGTCGGTAACTGGGGCTGGTCGATTATCTTCCTGACCATGCTGATCAAAGGGATCTTCTTCCCGCTGTCGGCTGCCAGCTACAAATCCATGGCGCGCATGCGTGCAGTGGCACCAAAACTGGCCGCGCTGAAAGAGCAACATGGCGACGACCGGCAGAAAATGTCGCAATCCATGATGGAGCTGTACAAGAAAGAGAAGATCAATCCGCTGGGTGGCTGCTTGCCAATCCTCGTGCAGATGCCGGTTTTCCTTTCGCTGTACTGGGTTCTGCTGGAAAGCGTTGAAATGCGCCAAGCGCCGTTCATGCTGTGGATTACTGACCTGTCGATCAAGGATCCGTTCTTCATTCTGCCGATCATCATGGGTGTAACCATGTTTATCCAGCAGCAGTTGAACCCGACTCCTCCGGATCCGATGCAGGCCAAGGTGATGAAGATGATGCCAATCATCTTCACCTTCTTCTTCCTGTGGTTCCCGGCGGGTCTGGTGCTGTACTGGGTAGTGAACAACTGCCTATCGATCGCCCAACAGTGGTACATCACTCGTAAGATCGAAGCGGCTACCAAAGCAGCTGCCTGATTTACACTGTGGATAACCACTCAAAACGCCCCCTAGTGGGGCGTTTTGCTATCTGTCACTTTTGTCTGGATAACGGTTTATGAGCGTTCCTCGTGAAACCATTGCAGCCGTCGCCACCGCTCAAGGTCGTGGCGGTGTAGGCATCGTCCGTATTTCCGGGCCGCTGGCGAGCGTTGCGGCCAAAGCCTTTAGCGGTCGTGAACTCAAGCCGCGATTCGCCCACTACGGCCCATTTCTCAGTGAAAACGATGAGGTTCTGGATCAAGGCATCGCACTGTATTTTCCAGGTCCGAACTCGTTCACCGGTGAAGATGTGCTGGAACTCCAGGGCCATGGCGGTCCGGTAGTTCTGGATATGCTGCTTCAGCGTTGCCTGGAACTCGGCTGCCGATTGGCACGGCCAGGTGAATTTAGCGAGCGCGCGTTCCTCAACGACAAACTAGACCTGGCTCAGGCCGAAGCCATTGCCGACTTGATCGAGGCGAGTTCTGCACAGGCTGCACGAAATGCCCTGCGTTCCTTGCAGGGCGCATTTTCCGAGCGTGTACATAACCTCACCGAGCAACTGATAGGCCTGCGCATCTATGTCGAAGCGGCTATCGACTTCCCTGAAGAAGAAATCGACTTCCTTGCCGATGGCCACGTACTGAGCATGCTCGACAACGTGCGTGACGAGTTATCCACCGTCCTGCGAGAAGCTGGGCAGGGTGCCTTGCTGCGTGACGGGATGACCGTGGTGATTGCGGGCCGGCCGAATGCCGGTAAGTCTAGCTTGCTGAATGCCCTGGCCGGACGAGAAGCAGCGATCGTGACCGAGATTGCCGGCACCACCCGGGACATTCTTCGTGAACATATCCACATCGATGGCATGCCGCTGCACGTGGTCGACACTGCAGGTCTGCGAAATACCGAAGACCAGGTGGAAAAAATCGGCGTCGAACGGGCGTTGAAAGCGATCGGCGAGGCTGATCGTGTGCTGTTGGTGGTCGATGCTACCGCTCCTGAGGCACTTGATCCGTTCGCGTTATGGCCGGAATTCCTGGAAGTCCGTCCGGATCCGGCGAAAGTCACGCTGATCCGCAACAAGGCTGACCTGACTGGCGAAGCCATTGCCCTGGAAATCAGCGAGGATGGCCACGTCACCATCAGCCTGAGCGCCAAGTCTGCAGGTGAAGGGCTGGAATTGCTGCGCGACCACCTCAAGGCCTGCATGGGCTACGAACAGACCTCGGAGAGCAGCTTCAGCGCTCGCAGACGTCACCTTGACGCGTTGCGTCATGCCAGTGCTTCCCTCGAGCACGGCCGTGCGCAGCTGACCCTGGCCGGTGCCGGTGAACTGCTGGCCGAAGATTTGCGCCAGGCTCAGCACTCTTTGGGTGAAATCACCGGTGCATTCAGCTCCGATGACCTTCTGGGACGAATTTTTTCCAGCTTCTGTATCGGTAAATAATCCTTCCGTTGTCCACAGACAGGACATTCGTGCCTGTCTGTTCCTTCCTTTTCCTGAATTCTCCTCCAGTGCCAGGCAGATTCTTTCTGCTTGTGTGGATTTTCCGTGCCCTGGATTTGCCTATTCTGCGTTTTTCTGTGGATTAAGCCCTGTGAATAACTGCCAGTAAGGGCAGTTGATAACAGGGCCTCAAAACTGAAGATAACCGCCCCTGTGGATAACAGCTTCTTTAATCCACAGGCTTAAACCGGTTATCCAAGTGCCTCCTTGGCACATGACCACAGGCTTTTGAATCTCTGTACATATTGAATATAAAGGCCTGTAGAGATCTATCCACAGAAATGTGCCTCAGTAGAAATAAACATAAAAACAAAGATTTAATAAATCTCTCTCTTTTTAATTTCTATAACCGCGACTTTTCCACAGCTGGTTAAATTTTGTGCAAAGGGTTCTTTAGGAAGGGCGAAGTCCCTATACTTGCCGCCCAGGTCCAAAAACCTGAGCTCAAACTATTCCTGATTACCTAACTGAAGCAGGCACGAGGTGCGTGGTGGATTTCCCTTCCCGTTTTGAAGTGATCGTCATCGGCGGCGGTCATGCCGGTACCGAGGCAGCACTGGCCTCAGCACGTATGGGTGCAAAAACCCTGTTGCTGACGCATAACGTGGAAACCCTCGGCGCCATGAGTTGCAACCCCGCCATCGGCGGCATTGGCAAAAGCCACCTGGTCAAGGAAATCGATGCCCTCGGCGGCGCGATGGCCATGGCTACCGACAAAGGTGGTATTCAGTTTCGCGTGTTGAACAGCCGTAAAGGCCCGGCCGTGCGAGCGACTCGCGCTCAGGCTGATCGGGTTCTGTACAAGGCCGCTGTCCGCGAAGCCCTGGAAAACCAGCCGAACCTGTGGATATTTCAACAGGCTGCCGACGACCTGATCGTCGAGCAGGAACAAGTACGCGGTGTTGTCACCCAAATGGGCCTGCGTTTCTTGGCGGACTCCGTGGTGTTGACCACTGGCACCTTCCTCGGTGGACTTATCCACATCGGCATGCAGAATTTTTCCGGTGGCCGTGCCGGTGATCCGCCGTCGATCGCCCTGGCTCACCGATTGCGTGAAATGCCACTGCGGGTTGGTCGACTGAAAACAGGCACACCGCCGCGTATCGACGGTCGTTCTGTGGATTTCTCGGTGATGACCGAGCAAGCCGGCGATACGCCGATCCCGGTGATGTCGTTCATGGGTTTCAAAGAGCAACATCCGAAACAGGTCAGCTGCTGGATTACCCACACCAACGCCCGCACCCACGAAATAATTGCCGCCAACCTTGATCGCTCGCCGATGTATTCCGGTGTGATCGAAGGTATCGGCCCGCGTTACTGCCCGTCGATCGAAGACAAGATCCATCGCTTTGCCGACAAGGAAAGCCATCAGGTCTTCATCGAACCGGAAGGCCTGACGACCAACGAGCTGTACCCGAACGGGATATCCACATCCCTGCCGTTCGACGTGCAACTGCAGATCGTGCAATCGATCCGCGGCATGGAAAACGCGCACATCGTTCGTCCGGGTTACGCCATCGAGTACGACTACTTCGACCCGCGTGACCTGAAGTACAACCTGGAAACCAAAGTCATCGGCGGTCTGTTTTTTGCCGGGCAAATCAACGGCACCACCGGTTACGAAGAAGCCGGCGCCCAAGGTTTGCTGGCCGGGGCCAACGCCGCACTGCGTTCTCAGGGCAAAGATGCCTGGTGCCCGCGTCGCGACGAGGCGTACATCGGAGTGTTGGTCGACGACCTGATTACCTTGGGTACCCAGGAACCGTATCGGATGTTTACGTCCCGCGCCGAATACCGCCTGATCCTGCGCGAAGACAACGCCGACCTGCGCTTGACCGAAAAAGGTCGCGAACTGGGTCTGGTGGACGACGCGCGTTGGGCTGCGTTCTGCACCAAACGCGAAAGCATCACGCTGGAAGAGCAACGCCTGAAAAGTACTTGGGTTCGCCCAGGTACCGAGCAGGGCGATGCGATTTCCGAGAAATTCGGCACGCCGCTGACCCACGAATACAACTTGCTCAATCTGCTGAGCCGTCCGGAAATCGACTACGCTGGTCTGATCGCCGTGACCGGTGGGGGTGCAGAAGACCCGCAAGTCGCCGAGCAGGTCGAAATCAAGACCAAATACGCCGGTTACATCGATCGCCAACAGGATGAAATCGCACGGCTGCGGGCCAGCGAAGACACAAAACTGCCTGTGGATATCGATTACACGAATATTTCCGGTCTCTCCAAAGAGATCCAGAGCAAGCTCGGTGCGACCCGTCCAGAGACCCTGGGCCAGGCGTCGCGTATCCCGGGCGTGACGCCGGCAGCGATTTCGCTGTTGATGATTCATTTGAAAAAACGCGGCGCGGGCCGTCAGTTGGAGCAAAGCGCTTGAGTTCGTTGTTCACCTCGCAACAAGCAGAAGAGTTATCCACAGGTGCTCGCCAGCTCGGTGTCACACTGACAGAAACCCAGCATGCTCAGCTGCTGGGTTATCTGGCCCTGTTGATCAAATGGAACAAGGCGTACAACCTGACCGCCGTACGCGATCCGGATGAAATGGTTTCCCGTCACTTGCTCGATAGTTTGAGCGTGATGTCGTTCGTCGAAAACGGTCGCTGGCTTGACGTTGGCAGCGGTGGCGGCATGCCGGGCATTCCGTTGGCCATCCTGTTTCCAGAGTCCCAAGTGACCTGCCTGGACAGCAACGGCAAGAAAACCCGCTTCCTGACTCAGGTCAAACTCGAACTCAAACTGGATAACCTGCAAGTTATCCACAGTCGCGTCGAAGCCTTTCAGCCTGCACTGCCATTCAACGGGATCATTTCCCGGGCATTCAGCAGCATGGAGAACTTCAGCAACTGGACTCGTCACCTCGGCGACGCCGATACACGTTGGCTGGCAATGAAGGGCGTTCATCCGGCCGATGAGCTGGTAGCATTGCCGGCAGACTTCCACCTCGATAGCGAACACGCCCTGGCCGTACCCGGTTGCCAAGGCCAACGCCATCTGCTGATACTGCGCCGCACGGCATGATTGGGAACACAAGCAAGAATGGCTAAGGTATTCGCGATAGCGAACCAAAAGGGTGGTGTGGGCAAGACCACCACCTGCATCAACCTCGCAGCTTCCCTGGTCGCTACCAAGCGTCGGGTGCTGTTGATTGATCTCGATCCACAGGGCAACGCCACCATGGGTAGCGGTGTGGATAAACACAGCCTGGAAAACTCGGTCTACGACCTGCTGATCGGCGAATGCGATCTGGCCCAGGCCATGCACTACTCCGAGCACGGTGGTTACCAACTGCTGCCGGCCAACCGTGACTTGACCGCGGCCGAAGTGGTTCTGCTGGAAATGCAGATGAAGGAAAGCCGCCTGCGCAGTGCGTTGGCGCCGATCCGTGAAAACTACGATTACATTTTGATCGACTGCCCGCCGTCGCTGTCGATGCTCACGCTTAACGCGCTGGTTGCGGCTGACGGGGTCATTATCCCCATGCAGTGCGAGTACTTCGCGCTCGAAGGCTTGAGCGACCTTGTGGATAACATCAAGCGCATCGCAGAACTGCTGAATCCGAACCTGAAAGTCGAAGGGCTGTTGCGGACCATGTATGACCCGCGCCTGAGCCTGATGAACGATGTTTCGGCGCAGCTCAAGGAACACTTCGGCGAGCAGCTCTACGACACGGTGATTCCGCGCAACATCCGCCTGGCCGAAGCGCCAAGCTATGGCATGCCGGCACTGGCGTACGACAAATCATCGCGGGGCGCCATTGCCTATCTGGCATTGGCCGGCGAGATGGTTCGCCGTCAACGCAAAAACTCACGCACCGCCGCTGCTCAGGCAACTTAAGGAATCCCCATGGCCGTCAAGAAACGAGGTCTCGGACGTGGACTGGATGCACTGCTGAGTGGTCCGACTGTCAGCTCGCTGGAAGAACAAGCGGTGCAGGCAGATCAGCGTGAGCTGCAGCACCTGCCCCTGGACCTGATCCAGCGCGGCAAGTACCAGCCGCGTCGGGACATGGACCCACAAGCCCTGGAAGAGCTGGCACAGTCGATCAAGGCTCAGGGCGTGATGCAGCCGATCGTGGTTCGTCCGATCGGCAGCGGTCGCTTCGAAATCATCGCCGGCGAACGTCGTTGGCGCGCCAGCCAGCAGGCTGGCCAGGAAACCATCCCGGCAATGGTTCGCGATGTGCCGGATGAAACCGCGATCGCCATGGCGCTGATCGAGAACATCCAACGCGAAGACCTCAATCCGATCGAAGAAGCGGTCGCCTTGCAGCGTTTGCAGCAGGAGTTCCAGCTGACTCAGCAGCAAGTGGCCGAAGCGGTGGGCAAATCCCGCGTGACTGTGGCTAACCTGCTACGCTTGATCGCGTTGCCGGAAGTCATCAAAACCATGCTGTCCCACGGCGACCTGGAAATGGGTCATGCCCGTGCTTTGCTCGGTTTGCCGGAGAATCAACAGGTTGAAGGGGCGCGACACGTTGTCGCACGGGGGCTGACGGTGCGCCAGACTGAAGCACTGGTTCGCCAGTGGTTGAGTGGCAAACAGGAACCTGCTGAACCGGTAAAGCAGGACCCGGATATTGCTCGACTCGAACAGCGTCTGGCTGAGCGCCTAGGCTCTGCGGTGCAGATCCGCCACGGGAAAAAGGGGAAGGGGCAGTTGGTGATCGGTTACAACTCCCTCGATGAGCTTCAAGGTGTGCTTGCACACATCCGCTGAAACATTTCCTCATGTAGCGTGCAGTGGGAAATCACTACCTGACAGTTGAATAGGGGCAGAACCGCCCCTATACTCTGCGCGCATTTTGTCGGCACAAATTATGCCAAGTTATTGAATTCTGGCAGCCGATCATTGGGGAGTAGAAACGATGGAGAGCCGCACGCCAAACCGCTTGCCGTTCCATCGCCTGGCAGTTTTTCCGGTATTACTGGCTCAATTTGTCGTTTTGGTACTGGCCGCTTTGGCGCTTTGGTACTGGCATGGAGTCGTAGCCGGGTACTCAGGACTTTGCGGAGGCCTGATAGCCTTGCTGCCCAATGTTTATTTCGCTCACAGGGCATTTCGGTTTTCCGGCGCCCGAGCAGCTCAAGCCATCGTCCGGTCATTTTATGCCGGCGAGGCGGGCAAACTGATTTTGACGGCAGTGCTCTTTGCATTGACGTTTGCAGGTGTGAAGCCATTGGCGCCGCTAGCTGTATTCGGCGTCTTCGTGTTGACCCAACTGGTCAGCTGGTTCGCGCCCCTGCTGATGAGAACAAGACTTTCGAGACCTTAGGGCGTTTGAGGCAACCATGGCAGAGACAACCGCTTCGGGCTATATCCAGCACCACTTGCAGAACCTGACCTTCGGGCAGCTACCTAACGGCGGCTGGGGCTTTGCGCACACCGCAGCAGAAGCCAAGGAAATGGGCTTCTGGGCTTTCCACGTCGATACGCTTGGCTGGTCGGTCGCGTTGGGTCTGATCTTCGTTCTTCTTTTCCGCATGGCGGCGAAGAAGGCGACTTCCGGTCAGCCTGGTGCTTTGCAGAACTTCGTTGAAGTATTGGTCGAATTCGTCGATGGCAGCGTGAAAGACAGCTTCCATGGCCGTAGTCCGGTGATTGCACCACTGGCACTGACCATCTTCGTCTGGGTCTTCCTGATGAACGCCGTCGACCTGATCCCGGTCGACTGGATTCCTCAGCTGGCCATCCTGATCACGGGTGATGCGCACATTCCGTTCCGTGCCGTATCGACCACTGACCCGAACGCTACCCTGGGCATGGCCCTGTCGGTGTTCGCGTTGATCATTTTCTACAGCATCAAGGTCAAGGGCATCGGCGGCTTCATCGGCGAACTGACCCTGCACCCGTTTGGCAGCAAGAATATTTTCCTTCAAGCCCTGCTGATTCCGGTGAACTTCCTGCTGGAGTTCGTGACGCTGATCGCCAAGCCAATTTCGCTGGCACTGCGTCTGTTCGGCAACATGTACGCCGGCGAACTGGTCTTCATTCTGATCGCTGTGATGTTCGGCAGCGGTCTGCTCTGGCTTAGCGGCCTGGGTATAGTTCTGCAGTGGGCGTGGGCTGTGTTCCACATCCTGATCATCACCCTGCAGGCGTTTATCTTCATGATGCTGACCATCGTTTACCTGTCGATGGCGCACGAAGAAAACCATTAAGACCAGTCTCAGACTAGTCTGATGTCCCACTCGGTCAAACGAGTGGGTGCCCGAACAGGGCTATGAAACGATTTGTTTTACCGCTTTAAAATCTAAAAAACCTAAACCATACGACGTAAAAGTCGGGAGGAAAGATGGAAACTGTAGTTGGTCTAACCGCTATCGCTGTTGCACTGTTGATCGGCCTGGGCGCACTGGGTACCGCAATTGGTTTCGGCCTGTTGGGTGGCAAGTTCCTGGAAGGCGCAGCGCGTCAGCCAGAGATGGTTCCAATGCTGCAAGTTAAAATGTTCATCGTTGCCGGTCTGCTCGACGCCGTCACCATGATCGGCGTTGGTATCGCTCTGTTCTTCACCTTCGCGAACCCATTCGTTGGTCAACTCGCTGGCTAATTACTCGAACCTTCGAGTAATGGGTGTGATGTGCAACGAACGAGCGAGGTGTTGGCGTGAACATTAATGCAACCCTGATTGGCCAGTCCGTTGCGTTCTTCATTTTTGTACTGTTTTGCATGAAGTTCGTGTGGCCTCCGGTCATCGCGGCTTTGCACGAACGTCAGAAGAAGATCGCGGATGGACTGGACGCTGCCGCCCGAGCAGCTCGCGACCTGGAGTTGGCCCAAGATAAAGCGGGTCAACAACTGCGCGAAGCTAAAGCTCAGGCAGCCGAAATCATTGAGCAAGCCAAGAAACGCGGTAATCAGATCGTCGAAGAGGCTGTTGAAAAAGCCCGTATCGACGCTGACCGTGTGAAGGTTCAGGCTCAGGCCGAGATCGAGCAGGAACTGAACAGTGTCAAAGACGCGCTGCGTGCCCAATTGGGTGCTCTGGCCGTTGGCGGCGCCGAGAAGATCCTGGGTGCCACAATCGATCAGAACGCGCACGCGGAGCTGGTAAACAAACTGGCTGCTGAAATTTAAGCGAGGGCGATCATGGCAGAATTGACCACGTTGGCCCGACCTTACGCTAAGGCAGCCTTCGAGCACGCCCAGGCCCACCAGCAACTGGCCTCTTGGTCAGCCATGCTCGGCCTGGCTGCAGCAGTGTCGCAAGACGACACCATGCAGCGCGTGCTCAAGGCCCCGCGACTGACGAGCGCAGACAAGGCCGCCACGTTTATTGACGTGTGCGGCGACAAGTTTGATGTGAAGGCACAGAACTTCATTCACGTCGTTGCCGAAAACGACCGTCTCCCGCTGTTGCCGGAGATTGCCGCTCTGTTTGACCTGTACAAGGCCGAACAAGAGAAATCGGTAGACGTTGAAGTCACCAGTGCTTTTGCATTGAACCAAGAACAGCAAGACAAACTCGCCAAGGTTCTCAGTGCACGACTCAACCGGGAAGTGCGCCTGCAAGTCGAGGAAGACAAATCCCTTATTGGGGGCATTGTCATCCGCGCCGGCGACCTGGTAATCGATGGCTCGGTTCGCGGCAAACTCGCGAACCTTGCCGAAGCATTGAAATCTTGAGTTTGAAGGGGCAGCAGAGCAATGCAGCAACTCAATCCTTCCGAAATAAGTGAAATTATCAAGGGCCGCATCGACAAGCTCGATGTGACCTCCCAAGCCCGTAACGAAGGCACTGTCGTCAGCGTATCTGACGGTATCGTGCGGATTCACGGTCTGGCCGACGTCATGTACGGCGAGATGATCGAGTTTCCGGGCGGCGTCTTCGGTATGGCTCTCAACCTGGAGCAAGACTCTGTAGGTGCCGTTGTATTGGGCTCTTACCAGTCTCTGGCTGAAGGCATGAGCGCCAAGTGCACTGGCCGCATCCTCGAAGTTCCGGTTGGTAAGGAACTGCTGGGTCGCGTAGTCGACGCACTGGGTAACCCTGTTGACGGCAAAGGTCCGCTGAACAACACCGAGACCGATGCGGTCGAGAAAGTTGCTCCAGGCGTGATCTGGCGTAAGTCGGTAGACCAGCCTGTACAGACTGGCTACAAGGCTGTCGATGCCATGATCCCTGTCGGCCGTGGCCAGCGTGAGCTGATCATCGGTGACCGTCAGATCGGTAAAACCGCTCTGGCGATCGACGCGATCATCAACCAGAAAGACAGTGGCATCTTCTGCGTCTACGTAGCTATCGGTCAGAAACAATCGACCATCGCTAACGTTGTTCGCAAGCTGGAAGAAAACGGCGCACTGGCTAACACCATCGTCGTGGCTGCGAGCGCTTCGGAATCTGCAGCACTGCAATTCCTGGCACCGTACTCCGGTTGCACCATGGGTGAATTCTTCCGCGACCGCGGTGAAGACGCGCTGATCGTTTATGACGATCTGTCCAAGCAAGCAGTGGCTTACCGCCAGATTTCCCTGCTGCTGCGCCGTCCACCAGGCCGTGAAGCTTACCCAGGCGACGTGTTCTATCTCCACTCCCGTCTGCTGGAGCGCGCATCCCGCGTTTCGGAAGAGTACGTAGAGAAGTTCACCAACGGCGCAGTGACCGGCAAAACCGGTTCCCTGACCGCACTGCCGATCATCGAAACCCAGGCTGGCGACGTTTCCGCGTTCGTTCCGACCAACGTGATTTCCATCACCGACGGTCAGATCTTCCTGGAATCGGCCATGTTCAACTCCGGGATCCGTCCTGCTGTGAACGCCGGTGTTTCGGTATCCCGTGTGGGTGGTGCCGCTCAGACCAAGATCATCAAGAAGCTCTCCGGTGGTATCCGTACCGCTCTGGCTCAGTACCGTGAACTGGCGGCATTCGCCCAGTTCGCTTCTGACCTGGACGAAGCGACCCGTAAGCAACTTGAGCATGGTCAGCGCGTTACCGAGCTGATGAAGCAGAAGCAATACGCACCAATGTCGATCGCTGACATGGCGCTGTCGCTGTATGCCGCTGAGCGTGGGTTCCTGACTGACGTTGAAATCGCCAAGATCGGCAGCTTCGAACAAGCGCTGATTGCTTTCTTCAACCGCGATCACGCCGATTTGATGGCGAAGATCAACGTGAAGGGTGACTTCAATGACGAAATCGATGCTGGCCTGAAAGCCGGTATCGAGAAGTTCAAGGCCACCCAAACCTGGTAAGCCGCAGCGGGAGCCGCAAGGCTCCCGCTTGCTAACCTGATAGGTGTTACATGGCAGGCGCAAAAGAGATTCGCAGTAAGATTGCGAGCATCAAAAGCACGCAAAAGATTACCAGCGCCATGGAAAAAGTGGCGGTCAGTAAAATGCGCAAAGCACAAATGCGCATGGCTGCTAGCCGTCCTTACGCGGAGCGCATCCGCCAGGTTATTGGTCATTTGGCCAACGCCAACCCGGAATATCGCCACCCCTTCATGATCGAGCGTGAAATCAAGCGCGTCGGTTATGTCGTAGTGAGCAGTGACCGTGGTCTGTGTGGTGGCTTGAACACCAACCTGTTCAAGGCCTTGGTCAAGGACATGGCGAAAAACCGTGAAAACGGCGTCGAGATCGATCTGTGTGTTGTTGGTAGCAAGGGTGCGGCTTTCTTCCGCAACTTCGGCGGTAACGTCGTTGCAGCTATCAGCCACCTGGGTGAAGAGCCGTCGATCAATGATCTGATCGGCAGCGTCAAGGTGATGCTGGATGCCTACCTGGACGGCCGTATTGATCGCCTGTCCGTGGTGTCCAACAAGTTCATCAACACCATGACGCAACAGCCTACTGTGGAGCAGTTGATTCCACTGGAGGCAACCGCGGATCAATCACTCAAGCACCACTGGGACTATCTCTACGAACCGGATGCCAAAGAGCTGCTTGACGGCTTGATGGTCCGCTACGTTGAGTCGCAGGTCTACCAGGCGGTGGTCGAGAACAACGCGGCTGAACAAGCTGCGCGGATGATCGCGATGAAGAACGCTACCGACAACGCCGGTGATTTGATCAGCGATTTGCAGCTGGTCTACAACAAGGCGCGTCAGGCTGCGATCACCCAAGAGATCTCGGAAATCGTCGGCGGCGCTGCCGCGGTTTAACGGTTCAAATATTCAGAGGATCCAGCTATGAGTAGCGGACGTATCGTTCAAATCATCGGCGCCGTTATCGACGTGGAATTTCCACGCGACAGCGTACCGAGCATCTACAACGCGCTGAAAGTAGTGAGCGCGGCTGAAACCACCCTGGAAGTTCAGCAGCAGCTGGGCGACGGCGTGGTTCGTACCATTGCGATGGGTTCCACCGAAGGCTTGAAGCGCGGTCTGGAAGTCACGGACTCTGGCGCTGCCATCTCCGTACCGGTCGGTAAAGCGACCCTGGGCCGGATCATGGACGTTCTGGGCAACCCGATCGACGAAGCTGGCCCGATCGACACCGAAGAGCGCTGGGGCATTCACCGTCCTGCGCCAACCTTCGCTGAACAAGCAGGCGGCAACGACCTGCTGGAAACCGGCATCAAGGTTATCGACCTGGTTTGCCCGTTCGCCAAGGGTGGTAAAGTCGGTCTGTTCGGTGGTGCCGGTGTAGGCAAAACCGTAAACATGATGGAACTGATCCGTAACATCGCCATCGAGCACGCCGGTTATTCCGTGTTCGCCGGTGTGGGTGAGCGTACTCGTGAGGGTAACGACTTCTACCACGAGATGAAGGATTCCAACGTTCTGGACAAAGTGGCACTGGTTTACGGTCAGATGAACGAGCCGCCGGGTAACCGTCTGCGCGTAGCATTGACCGGCCTGACCATGGCCGAGAAGTTCCGTGACGAAGGTAACGACGTACTGCTGTTCGTCGACAACATCTATCGTTACACCCTGGCCGGTACTGAAGTATCCGCACTGCTGGGCCGTATGCCTTCCGCAGTAGGTTACCAGCCGACCCTGGCCGAAGAGATGGGTACTCTGCAAGAGCGTATCACTTCGACCAAAAACGGTTCGATCACCTCGATCCAGGCGGTATACGTACCGGCGGATGACTTGACTGACCCGTCGCCAGCGACCACCTTCGCCCACTTGGACGCCACCGTCGTTCTGTCCCGTGACATCGCTTCCCTGGGTATCTACCCAGCGGTCGATCCACTGGACTCGACTTCGCGTCAGCTGGACCCGAACGTGATCGGTCAGGACCACTACGACACCGCTCGCGGCGTACAGTATGTTCTGCAACGTTACAAAGAACTGAAGGACATCATTGCGATCCTGGGTATGGACGAGCTGTCGGAAACCGACAAGCAGTTGGTAAACCGTGCTCGTAAGATCCAGCGTTTCTTGTCGCAACCGTTCTTCGTGGCTGAAGTCTTCACCGGTGCTTCGGGTAAATACGTTTCCCTGAAAGACACCATTGCTGGCTTCAAAGGCATCCTCAACGGTGACTACGACCACCTGCCAGAACAAGCGTTCTACATGGTCGGCGGCATCGAAGAAGCGATCGAGAAAGCCAAGAAACTGTAATCCCGGCGCCCGGTAACGGGCGCTAATTTAGTTTGAGGCAATCAGATGGCTATGACAGTCCATTGCGATATCGTCAGCGCGGAAGGGGAAATCTTTTCCGGCCTGGTCGAGATGGTGGTTGCGCACGGTGCACTGGGTGATCTTGGTATCGCCCTGGGTCACGCGCCGCTGATCACTAATCTCAAGCCGGGCCCGATCCGCCTGA
Organism: Pseudomonas sp. MDT1-16; assembly: GCF_054898115.1. Classification (NCBI taxonomy): domain Bacteria; kingdom Pseudomonadati; phylum Pseudomonadota; class Gammaproteobacteria; order Pseudomonadales; family Pseudomonadaceae; genus Pseudomonas; species Pseudomonas sp. MDT1-16. Next base: position 231,235 of record NZ_CM142717.1, on the reverse strand, counting down.
TCAAGCAGGGCGGGGAAGAGGAGGTGTATTACATCTCCGGTGGTTTCCTCGAGGTTCAGCCGAACATGGTCAAGGTGCTTGCCGACACTGTGCAACGCGCTGCCGACCTAGACGAAGCCTCCGCTCAGGAAGCCGTTAAGGCTGCCGAGAAGGCCTTGCATGACCGTGGTGCAGAATTCGATTACGGTTCTGCTGCCGCACGTCTGGCCGAGGCTGCAGCTCAGCTGCGCACCGTCCAGCAGATCCGCAAGAAGTTCGGCCACTAATAGGCCCCACTTGTTGTGCGATTGATTAAAAAGGGTAGCCTCGGCTACCCTTTTTTCTTTTCCGACATTCATAACCTGGTCGCAGCCGCTGACCACCCAGGATTGGTAGCCAGTCATGTCTTTAGAAATCGTTATCCTCGCTGCCGGCCAAGGCACTCGCATGCGTTCGGCGCTGCCGAAAGTTCTGCACCCGATTGCCGGCAACTCGATGCTTGGCCATGTTATCCACAGCGCCCGGCAACTTGATCCACAGCGCATCCACGTCGTGATCGGCCATGGCGCCGATGCCGTGCGTGAGCGTCTGGCGGCGGATGATTTGAATTTTGTCCTGCAGGACAAACAGCTGGGGACCGGTCATGCGGTGGCGCAGGCTGTGCCGTTCATCAAGTCCGACACGGTGCTGATTCTCTACGGTGACGTGCCGCTGATTGAAGTCGACACCCTGCAACGTTTGCTGAAGAAAGTGGCGCCGCAACAACTGGGTTTGCTCACCGTTGAACTGGACGACCCAACCGGCTACGGCCGCATCGTCCGTGACGCGGCTGGAAAGGTCACCGCTATCGTCGAGCAGAAAGACGCCAACGAAGCTGAACGCGCAATTACCGAGGGCAACACCGGCATTCTGGCGCTGCCTTTCGAACGTCTTGGCGACTGGATGAACCGCCTCTCCAATAACAATTCCCAGGGCGAGTACTACCTGACCGACGTAATCGCCATGGCGGTCAGCGACGGGCTGGTGGTGGCCACCGAGCAACCTCACGATGCCATGGAAGTGCAGGGTGCTAACGACCGCAACCAGCTTTCCGAGCTTGAGCGTCACTATCAGCTGCGCGCCGGTCGTCGTTTGATGGCTCAGGGCGTGACCCTGCGTGACCCGGCTCGTTTTGATGTGCGCGGTGAAGTTACCGTCGGCCGCGACGTGCTGATCGACATCAACGTGATCCTCGAAGGCAAGGTCGTTATTGAGGACGACGTGGTGATCGGCCCGAACTGCGTGATCAAGGACAGCACCTTGCGCAAAGGGGTGGTGATCAAGGCTAACAGCCACATCGAAGGCGCGATTCTCGGTGAAGGCAGCGATGCCGGTCCGTTCGCTCGTTTGCGCCCAGGTACAGTGCTGGAAGCACGAGCCCATGTGGGTAACTTCGTTGAGTTGAAAAACGCTCATTTGGGCGAGGACGCCAAGGCCGGTCATCTGACTTACCTGGGGGATGCGGAGATTGGTGCGCGGACCAACATCGGGGCCGGCACCATCACCTGCAATTACGACGGCGCCAACAAATGGACAACCGTGTTGGGCGAAGATGTATTCATCGGCTCCAACAATTCGTTGGTCGCGCCTGTGGATATCTCTGCAGGTGCAACGACTGCTGCGGGTTCGACCATTACCCAGAATGTGGATAACGGGCAGTTGGCGGTAAGTCGCGCACGTCAGAAGAACATCGACGGCTGGAAGCGGCCGGTGAAGATCAAAAAGAGCTGAGTTATCCACAGCTCTTTTTATCGCCTTACGCTTGACGAAGTTTCGCCGATAGGTTTTGATTGCTTCCGTTATCTTTCGAATCGAAACTTACCAAGCCATGTCGAAACGCAATACACCTCAACGCCGTCGCAATATCCTCGCCTTGCTCAATGAGCAGGGCGAAGTCAGTGTGGATGAGCTGGCCAAGCGCTTCGAAACTTCGGAAGTTACGATCCGCAAGGACCTCGCGGCGCTTGAAAGCAACGGCTTGCTGCTGCGCCGTTATGGCGGAGCGATCACCCTGCCTCAAGAACTGGTGGCCGACATTGGTCAGCCGGTGTCCAAATACAAGCAGGCTATCGCCCGCGCCGCCGTTACGCGGATTCGCGAGCACGCGCGGATCATCGTCGATAGCGGCAGCACCACGGCGGCGATGATTCCGGAACTCGGCCAACAACCGGGTCTGGTGGTGATGACCAATTCCCTGCATGTCGCCAATGCCTTGAGCGAGCTCGAGCATGAGCCGGTGCTGTTAATGACCGGCGGCACCTGGGACCCGCATTCCGAGTCCTTTCAGGGGCAGGTGGCCGAGCAGGTACTACGCTCTTACGACTTTGATCAGTTGTTCATCGGTGCCGATGGCATCGACCTGGTTCGTGGTACCACCACTTTCAACGAATTGCTGGGACTGAGCCGTGTCATGGCTGAAGTCGCCCGCGAAGTGGTTGTCATGGTCGAGGCCGACAAGATCGGCCGCAAGATTCCCAACCTGGAGCTGCCCTGGAGCAGCGTCCATACCCTCATTACCGATGATCGCCTGCCGCTTGCGGCACGGGATCAGATTCAGGCCCGCGGAATCAACTTGATCCTCGCGGCTGTCAGTCAGGAGAAATAACATGTGTGGAATTGTTGGCGCAGTTGCAGAACGTAACATCACAGCCATCCTGCTCGAAGGCCTGAAACGCCTGGAATACCGTGGCTATGACAGTGCCGGTGTGGCGGTCTACACCAATGACGAAAAGCTTGAGCGCCTGCGTCGCCCGGGAAAGGTGAGTGAATTGGAACTGGCGCTGGCCGAAGCACCGCTGGTCGGCCGCCTGGGTATCGCCCACACCCGCTGGGCCACTCACGGTGCGCCGTGCGAGCGCAACGCTCACCCGCATTTCTCCGGTGATCTGGCGGTGGTGCACAACGGCATCATCGAGAACCACGAAGCCCTGCGCGAGCAACTCAAAGCCTTGGGTTACGTGTTCACCTCGGACACCGACACTGAAGTCATTGCGCACCTGTTGAACCACAAACTCAAGGATCTGCGTGATCTGACCGTGGCCCTGAAGGCGACTGTCAAAGAGCTGCACGGTGCTTACGGTTTGGCGGTCATCAGTGCTCAGCAACCGGATCGTCTGGTCGCCGCCCGCAGCGGCAGCCCGCTGGTCATCGGTCTGGGCCTGGGTGAAAACTTCCTGGCGTCCGATCAGTTGGCCCTGCGCCAGGTCACTGACCGCTTCATGTACCTGGAAGAAGGCGATATCGCCGAAATTCGCCGCGACAGCGTGCAGATCTGGGACGTGAGCGGCCAAGTTGTCAAACGCGAATCCGTGCAGTACCGCGATGGTGCCGAAGCCGCCGACAAAGGCGAGTTCCGCCACTTCATGCTCAAGGAAATTCACGAGCAACCGGCTGTGGTGCAGCGCACCCTGGAAGGTCGCCTGAGTCCGAACGGCGTGCTGGTGCAAGCGTTCGGTCCACAGGCGGCCGAGCTGTTCGCCAAAGTGCGTAACGTGCAGATCGTCGCGTGTGGCACCAGTTACCACGCCGGCATGGTTGCCCGTTACTGGCTCGAAGAACTGGCTGGGATCCCGTGCCAGGTCGAAGTCGCCAGCGAATTCCGCTACCGCAAGGTGGTGGTGCAACCCGACACGCTGTTCGTGACCATCTCCCAGTCCGGCGAAACCGCGGACACCCTGGCTGCCCTGCGCAACGCCAAGGAACTGGGTTTCCTCGCCAGCCTGGCGATCTGCAACGTTGGCATCAGCTCACTGGTGCGTGAGTCCGACCTGACACTGCTGACCCAGGCGGGTCGTGAAATTGGCGTGGCCTCGACCAAAGCCTTCACCACTCAATTGGTCGGCCTGATGTTGTTGACTCTGTCCCTGGGCCAGGTTCGCGGCACGTTGGCCAAAGGCGTCGAAGCCACATTGGTTGAAGAGCTGCGTCGCCTGCCGGCCCGCCTCGGCGAAGCCTTGGCCATGGACAGCACCGTGGAGAAAATCGCCGAGCTGTTCGCCGAGAAAAACCACACCCTGTTCCTCGGTCGTGGTGCGCAATTCCCGGTAGCGATGGAAGGGGCTCTCAAGCTCAAGGAAATCTCCTACATCCACGCCGAAGCCTATCCGGCTGGCGAGCTGAAACACGGCCCGTTGGCGCTTGTGGATAACGACATGCCAGTGGTCACCGTGGCACCGAACAACGAGCTGCTGGAGAAGTTGAAATCCAACCTTCAGGAAGTCCGCGCTCGTGGTGGTCAGCTGATCGTCTTTGCAGACGAGCAGGCCGGCATGACCAATGGTGAAGGCACTCACGTTGTACAAATGCCACACATACACAACACCTTGTCGCCGATCCTCTACACCATTCCGCTGCAGTTGCTTTCGTATTACGTGGCCGTCCTGAAGGGCACCGACGTTGATCAGCCGCGTAACCTGGCGAAATCGGTGACGGTGGAGTAAATCGAAAGAAGCAGGAGCACGGGAGTGCTCCTGCTTCTTTGTTTTACAAATGCAGGTCATGCCATCGTTTCCGCTGAAACTCTGGAACGAGCGGCTCGGTATCTTGGCGTCTGATAGCTGAACTATCCTGATATAGGTTTCATTTGTCGCGGAAGCGTGAGGGGAGCATTTGGTGATAGTCGCTCTAGCGCCCGCCGAAAACCTTCCACTTTGGCTGTATCTCCTCGAGTTCTGTGGGTAATGACGCCATAGGCATAAGGGAGTAAACCTTCCAGCCAATCTCGTGGGTGGATTTCTACACTGTTCTCCAATGTCGACACGACCCAGTCGGGCAGCCACGACACATCGCGGTCCGAGAAGTTGACTTCGCCTGCAATCAGCAACGCCAGTGTCGTGCGCAGCGAAGACTTGTCCTTCAATAATCGTTCTTGGAGCGCTCGGCATGCGTCTGGGTCATCCAGTAACACGCGAAGGTCGTTCGGCTTGCTCAGCTTCAGCCCGGCTGGAAGCAGCGCAGACAAGGCCGGTAACGAGTCCACCCAGCGTTTTTGCACCTCCAGATCAATCCCGACGAAATCCAGCGCCGGAGGCACAAGCGGTGCGTGACGGATAACCGTAGGGGTCAGGTAGCGCAGGCGAAGGCTCATGATGTCCATAAAGAGCCGGTCACTTGCGCATAAAAACGCCTCGGCAGGTGCGGTGCCCATTATGGTTAATGGCGGTGGGCCGATAATGAACGTCGCATTGCGTCGGTGGGGCAGATAATGAATGTCGCCCCAGCTGTTGTTCAGGCAGTGGGCGAGCCAAGCTTGGGGCGCAGGGCCATTGAACGGGTCCAGGTTCATGGGGACGCCAAAACCGTTGAACACCACGTGACCGAGGGGATTGAGGCGGCTCTTCAATAGTTGGTGGAACCCGTGATCAAACACAATCGGGGCGTAACCGCTCTGGGTGTAGAGGTCGACAATAATGACGTCGTACCGGTCGGGAGTGACGATCAGGAAGTGCGCGGCATCGGCGACCACGCTGTCAAAGTCGATATGCGCTGCAAGTCGGTTCCGATTGTCGAGACTGCGCATGATCGCGGCCTCGTCCAGATCAACGGCCAATAGACTGGCCACTCTGGTGCTGGCTGCGATCGGCGCCAGCGCTGCACCGTCCGAAAGCCCCAGCATCAGAACCGAGATTCGATCTTTGGACGGATCCCCCAGGAAACCGGTACAGCCCATGTCGTCATAATATTGGCCGCAGAAGATCTGTTCATGTCGAGCAGATTTAGATCGATCCTTGAGGTCCGGCATGGTGAAAGGCAACTCCGTTTGTTAGAGGCGGGGGTACGGCGAGGCACGTCAGTGCACAAACGCTTCAGGGTATTTGTCCAGGTAGGCATCGTTGAGCTGCGTATCCGGACAACGCATGAAAGTTTTGAAATCGGGTACCAGAAAGACCATCAGAGACAGGAGCAGCACCATGACGCCCAGCAAAGTGATTGTCAGTGTGACCCCCAGATAGGCGATCAGGGTGTTCATCGCAAAACTACCCAACGGGCTGGCCGCCGCAGACAGAAATGAAACCGTGGCAAAAATCCGGTTGCGATGGAGCTTGGGCGTCGCCAGCAACCTCACTGCGGAGGTGGGGATGTTGATCAACATCAAGCCTACGCCGCCGCAGAAAAAGGCTGCGGGTACGATGAACGACGATGAAACGGTGCCGACCACCACTAGGTTGCACCCCAGTAATGCAAAACCTGCGGACACACACATGTCACGGGGGACCCGGTCGGATAACCAGCCGATGATCTTGTAACTGCCCGCAAGAATGCCCAGCCCGAAGCACGAATCCAGAAGACCGATATAAGTGACCGGGTACTGGATGACGTCCTTTACGTACAGTGGAATCAGAATGGTGAAGAACGGAAACAGTGCAAAGTTGATCAGCATTGCAATGATGGCCAGGTAAAACTCGACTTTCACTCCGTAAACCACTTTGAAGCCGGAATAAATCATGCTGAAGCCGCTGGCTCCCTGCGCTTTTTCGTCTTGGCCAGTGGCACCGATGTGGCTCGGGATGGTCTCGATCAACGCCCCGGCGATGAGAATCGCAAAAAAATCGGCAGCAAAGGCGAACGTGATACCGAACCCGTAAATCAGCCCGCTGGCCAGTACCGGCCCCAGCAGAATCGAAAAGGACGACATCACGCTTTTGGTCCGAAAGGCCAGGGAGACTTTATCGTCGTCTGCGAACAAAGGAATGACCGTCGCCTGGAGAGGGTCGCGCACGCCGACGATCGCACTGCTGATCATCATCAGCGCGCCCACCGTCCAGGGGTTGAACGACCCCGTGGCGGACAGCGCCACCATCAACAGCGCTGCCAGCAGGCTGATCCATGAGGCCAGCTTGATGATCAGGATTTTGTTGTACTTGTCCCCCAGCCATCCCAACAGGGGTTTAGCTAACACCTCCGCCGCAATGGAACAGGCAATCATGTTGGCGAAGTAGAGCGCAGAGCCTGTTTCCTGCAAGGCCCACCAGGCCACCGCCAGTTGATTGCACCGTCCCCCCAGAACCATCAGCAAAAAGCTGAATTGCACTTTCAGCAGACGCCGGTCGATGCCGGGAAAGCCCCACTTAATGCCTGAAAAATTTGCACTCATTGACGTACCTTTGATCCAGATAGGGCTACTGCGCAAGCAGGGGGGCGTTCAAGAAACGACGGAGTGACGGTCATCGGAGTAGATAGCCAGATATCGCTCGATCCCACCCTCAAGGCTATAGAGTTCCGCGTCTTGGTTGATGCTGCGAAACGCCAGTAGGGCTGCGTTGCTCCTGACGCCGGATTTGCAATAGAAAACGATACGGCGGGTGGGATCGAGTTCTTCCTGGCGTTTGATTATGTCTTTGAGTGGGATCAATCCGCCGCCCAGCGAACCTTGCTGATGCTCGCTGACGTCGCGTACATCGACCAATTGAAATGGTGATTGTGTCGCTATCCAGTCATGCAGTGTGTTGGGCGACAGCCAGTCGCTGTCGCGCCACGCAGGTGTGGTCGCGGCGCCAAGCGTTCCAGCAGGGGGCCGGTTCCGTGTTTTCTTGTTGATGCTCAACAGGTGGAAAATGTTGTCCAGGCCGTCGATAGACAACAATTGCCCGCTCAATGTTTCCCCCGCACGGAGGATGAGTTTGAGTACTTCATTGGCCTGAAAGCAACCGAGCAAACCAGGTATGACTCCAAGAACTCCCGCTTCCGAGCAGTTTTGTGTCAAGTGCGGTGGCGGCGGTGTTTCGAACAGATCCCGAAAGCACGGCCCCCGTTGTTGGGTGTGTTGGTTGTAATAATTAAATACCGACACCTGCCCCTCGAACTGACTGATCGAGGCATAGACCATCGGTTTTTCGCACTCGATACAGGCGTCACTGATGAGGTATTTGGCGTCGAAGTTATCAGTGGCGTCGACGATGATGTCGTATTCCGCCAGCAGCGACAGGACATTGTCGGGGTTCAGCGTCGTGGCTACGCTGTGGACAACGATGTCGGGGTTCAACTGGTTGATGCGGCGCTTGGCTGCCAACACTTTCAGGTCGCCTACATCGGCAGTCGAATAGAGAATTTGTCGGTGCAGATTGCTCACGTCAACGATGTCGTTATCAATGATGCCGATCGTCCCTACGCCAGCACCGGCCAGGTACAGGAGTACCGGACACCCCAGCCCCCCGGCGCCGACCACCAGCACCTTGCTGTCTTTGAGGCGCTGCTGCCCCTCTGGACCGACCTCACTGAGGATTATCTGGCGGGCGTAACGGGAGGTGTCCATCTTCAGGTTGCATTGCATGTCAGCCACCTGCCACGGCGTTGATCAGAATCAATTGCGCGTTACTGTCCAGGGGACAACGGCGGTCATGCTCACTGGTCACGGGCATGCCGTCGACGAACAACCCCACAAACGGCAGCGGGTACAGGTCCTCAGAGAAGACCGGGCCAATCAGGTCGGGAAACCGTGCGGTCAGGTTGCTCAGTACATCGCTGACACACAGGCCCTCAGTGGCGTGTGTTTTATGCTGATCGGTGTACGACATGAATTGCCGGGGAAAGTGTACGACTGCCATGGGTCATCCTCGAACGGTGTCAGTTGTCAGGTCGCTGGAAAACGCATCCAGCCTGGAGGTGATCAGGTTTCCGATTTCGGACAGTTCGGCCGAAGCCTGGAGAGTGGCCAGACTTTTTAGGAAATACTGGTGCAAGTAGTCGAGTCGTTCGGGACGAGCTCGCACGGAACCGCTGGCCAGTAACCGCTGGTGGTAGTTCACGGCGCTGACCGCAAATAGACACGCCAGCAAAACACCCCTAGGATTCTTACCACCGGTTCCTGATGGCAGTATGTAGTTGTTCGAACTGTCCTTGAGCTGGAAGTCGTAAATCTCGGCGATCAAACTGGACCAGATATGGGACAGTTCATGCACCAGTAACTCTTCAAGGTCCGTAATGCTGGTAAACGCGGCTTCGCCCAAAAACATTTGTTGCGGCAACACGGGATTGGTCAGGCTGACTTGTTGAGTCAGCAACTTATGTATTTTAACCGGCAGGTCCAATAGCCCGGTCCATTCCGGAAGCAAGGCTTTAAGGTTGCTCTTCGCTTCGGCCAACATGACCTGCTCGGCGTTACCGAGCGTTTGATGGGGTGGAAACTCGGGTGCACCTTCGACGTGCCGGTTATACAGACTGGTGGCGAAGTCTGGTTGCAAATAGGCGGTTAAAGGTAACTCGCTTCCCTCGATATTTTTACGTACAACAGCGACAAGCGTTAAAAGCTTTATGCTGTTGAACTTGGGGTGCACAAAGGGCAAACCGTTTATTTCACACAGTATCTCTGATGGCGACATTCTGTTTTACCGTCTCGTCCATGGTTGCAGTTTGAGAAAATCGATCAAGTCTAAGCTCTTTATTCTGTAGGCAGAAAAGTTAGCAAGGGCGCTGTCTATTTGTTTCGCCGCGACATGCAGTGCCAGCAAGGCTTCTTTCAAACAATTTAGAGTTCGATGTCCGTACCACATGTTTTTCAGGTAGTAAAGTAGGTGTTGTTCTTGTTCTAGCGTAATGATTTGTTCAGTCGCCCACTGTCTTAAAAACTTCCTGATATGAATAAGTGGTTCGCTGAGTGAAAGAAAAGGCTTTTGTGCTTGATGTATCAGGGTCACTTCGTCGTCGGACATGTCCGGGTCGCTGGCGAATTGTCGATACACTTCACCAAAACCTGTCATTCCCAGCGTATCCATTTCACAGGCGCGAATGGCCCCCATCGACGACAATCCCCAAATGCGCCAACCCGCGCCCAGGGCGTCGAGTATCTCGGCATGGCCGACAGCAGGATGTGCATGGAACACGCCATCGACAATGGCCAGATTCGAGGGGGGCGATTGCGCCACCAGGCGTTCGATATCGCCGCGTTTGACGGGCGGGCGTACCACCAAGCCGCTACTGCCCAGCAATTGACTGTCTATTCCTTGTAGCGTGGGGCCAGCAAACAGTGTGCATAACTCAAGCGTTTTGTTTGACATACGTCATTAACCTCGGACCGACCCTTTTCAGGCCGGGTTCAAAGGCTTCAAGCCCCGGAATAATAATTCTGACCACAGTGATGTCGTCCGTCGCTTTGCTGAGTAAGACCCTTAACACGGTACTGAGCCCGACGCGCTGCAACCGCTCGAAGAGCAACTCCCAGGCCGATTCAAGCGTGGGGATCGCGGATTCCTGGCAGTCAATGGAGGAGTAATCGATCAACTGGTCCCGGGAGGTGGCCACGCTACGCAAGCGTGAGATGGCCTGAAGTTCGACCGAACGGCCCTTCTTCTCGAAGTATTTGACGCGCTCTATGATGTCGTCCCGGCCTCCGTGGATGTGGCTTAAACGGCTTTGGGCCGCCTCACAGATGGCCCGGATCAAGGCGATTTCCTTGATGGGATGTAACCCTGAGCCGGTGGCCACAGAGATGGGCGCTTGGGTGGACTCTTCCATAATAAAAGCCTGAAAGTAGGCCAGGCCAAAACAGTTCTCGGTGTAACGGACCGACAGGCTCAACCCCGCGTCATTGATTTTATTGAGTAGGGCGTCGGTTTCTAAACTGTAGCGGTCCAGATTGATGAGGCGGGAGCGGTCATGCAGGTGATTAAAGGCTTGAACATCGCGCTCCATGAGTTCGCAAACAGCGTGTACCGAGGCTTCCACCAAGTCATTGCCTGAAGCCAGGCCACTGGAGCTTTCCCCGAAGAGTTGTTGCCCGGGGTTTTTGGGGTAGGGAATGAACACCAGTTCGGCGGGTGCAAGCACCTTTTGCTTGCGTAATACATCTTCAACTTCGATGGCCATGATGAGCGAGTCGGCGTCGGCAGAGACGCCATACAACATGCAGAACTGATTGAACTCTATTCGTCCTTCGTGGCTTTCAATGAGTTGCCTTGGCGTGGTCTTTAACAGTTTCAGTTGCGCCGTATTGTATTGCGCAAGGCTGAACTCGATGGCTTCCATGTATGCGCCTATCTTGGCCTCTGCTGGTCTGAGGCCTTTACCCGCATTTACGCACAGCGAACCCTTCAATGCACCGGGTCGTATACTGGCAAACACCGGAATGCCAATGCGGTCTAGCCAAGTTGTGTCGGTCACTCGGGTAATACCCACGCGTGGGGCTATATTGTTGACGATAATTTTTAATGTTTCTTCGGCACTGCGGCGACGAAGGCTCGAACTAAGCCTTTGCATAATTGGTCACCTTTTAGTGATTAAAGGTATCAGCAAGCATCATGTTCGACACAATAGAAAACGGGAGGGAATTACTTCCCCCCCGTTTTTTCAGGCTGCGATTTTTACGTCTTCAGCCAGAGCCAGTGTCAATACGTTGTTGTTCGACTGATGTGCCACAAAGCCGGCGTGCATGAGGCTTTCATCGTTCAGAATGACGGAAAATTTCTCCGCAGTTTCCGGGTCCAGTTGAAGCTCGAAGGTTACATCATTAACTTTATAATCCATTAACTGTTACTCCATCCTTAGTATTGCGTTTGAGAAGGTCTGTTGCGCAACACCTAGAGTTTTTGCAGATGAGGGCGGGAATGTCAAAGAATTAATTTATATCCTCAATCGGGTCTGGTTTAACTGTAATTGTATTTCGGACGGTGCCTGCACGAACAAGAGAATATTCTTACAGGGGTGCGGGTAATCGAAGGAAGTTTTAATTGTGTTTTTTTGTGAGCCGAAAAATAGGTTTGTTGCATAGACGCATGATTAATAACTGGTAATTGATATTCTTGAATGGTCTTAATGTGGTTTATCCACAGATTTCAGTTTTCTTACTTTTTCTCCCTTGAAGGAGCTTCGGTAGGAACAAGCTAAACGATTTATTTTTCGCAATGGCTCCGGCGACATCGTCGATTTTTTTCAATTTCGCAGAATTTACCTACAGTCTCGTCATCTCATTATTTAAGAACGTCCTAGATTGCGACCGAAATGCGATTACGTAGCAGGACCAGGCGGTAAGTGAAAGATGGGGTTGTCTAGCGACCTGAATTAACCATCGTATGTGCAGAGCCCCTTGGATATTCTGATCACCGCTCGGGCTGATGCCAGATAGTTCCGATAAAGCTTGGCTGATGTAAATTGTCGCCAGAAAGCATGTAGGACCATAACCTAAGCATAATCTCTTCCTCTGGATCAGGGTCACCTACAACAAGCTGCCGTGACTGCGATTTTTTGATTTTCAATGAGGACACGCCCATGGACCGATTCCAGGAAATGCAAGTCTTCGCCGCCGTCGCCCAAGACCAAGGCTTCTCGGCGGCGGCGCGGCGTTTGGGCTTGTCGGCAGCCAGTGTCACTCGCGCAGTGGCGGCGTTGGAGAAACGCATCGGTACGTTGCTGCTGACGCGCACCACCCGCAGTGTGCATTTGAGCGAGGCGGGTCAGCGTTACCTGGAAGACTGTCGGAGGATTCTCGCCGAGGTGCAGGAAGCCGAGGATTCGGCGGCGGGCAGTCACGCTCAACCGCGTGGGCAGCTGACAATCACAGCGCCGGTGTTGTTCGGTGAATTGTTTGTCACGCCGGTGATGGTGGATTATCTGACGCAATTTCCTGAAGTCTGCATCAATGGGGTGCTGGTCGACCGAGTGGTCAGCATGGTCGAGGAGGGGATCGATGTCGCCGTACGGATCGGTGAGCTACCCGACAGTAATCAGCATGCGATTCGCGTGGGTGAGGTTCGACGGGTGATTTGCGGCTCGCCGGACTTCCTGACGGCCCACGGTCGACCTCGACATCCTCATGATCTGGCTCAAGCACCGGTTATTGCGACGTCCTCTATCGGTCAGTTGAGAACCTGGCCATTCCTTGAAGGGGGAGAACCACTGAGTGTTCGACCGGAGCCGCGCCTGGTGGTGACGGCGAATCAGGCGGCCATTTCGGCGGCATGCCTGGGTTTGGGGCTGACCCGGGTTCTGTCCTATCAAGTGGCAAGCAAAGTCGCCGCCGGTGATCTGGAAATCGTTCTGGCTGACTTCGAACTGCCGCCATTACCTATCCATGTGGTCTATCAGGGCGGGCGCAAGGCTCCTGTACGGATCCGCAGTTTTGTGGACTTCGCGGTGAGCGCGCTACGTGAACACCCGTCCTTGCAGGCGTGAGAGGGTTATTTCGCTGGATGAAATAATGGATTGCGTTTGCTGGTTATTCTGTAGTTTGGGTTGCGGGTGGAAGATGACCCCCCTTCGGTGCTGATCTCTCTTTAACAGCGCCACTATCCAGCGGAGTCAACCATGCAAGCCATCAAGCTCTACAACTTCCCACGTTCCGGCCACGCTCACCGTGTAGAACTGATGCTGTCCCTGCTGCAACTGCCGACCGAGCTGATCTTTGTCGACCTGGCCAAGGGCGCGCACAAACAGCCGGATTTCCTGGCGCTCAACGCGATTGGTCAAGTGCCGGTCATTAATGATCAAGGCGTGATACTGGCCGATTCCAACGCGATCCTGGTTTATCTGGCGCAAAAGTACGGTAACGGCCGTTGGTTGCCAGCCGATCCGGCCGGCGCGGCCAAGGTTCAGCGTTGGTTGTCGATTGCCGCTGGGCCGATTGCCTTTGGTCCCGCCCGAGCCAGGCTGATCACGGTGTTTGGTGCGCCTTACAACGCTGAAGAGGTGATCGCTTATTCCCACACCGTGCTCAAAGTGATCGATCAGGAACTGGCGGCAACGCCGTATCTGGCCGGCGCCGAGCCAACCATTGCCGACGTTTCGGCCTACAGCTACATCGCCCATGCGCCAGAAGGCAATGTGTCGCTGGAAGACTACGCCAACATCCGGGCCTGGCTGGCGCGGGTCGAAGCCGTGCCAGGGTTTGTCGGCATGCCGCGCACCGTTGCCGGTCTGCAAAAAACTGCCTGATGCCTGCGGCCCGACACTGTCGGGTCGTTCACACTGCGCCGATGGCGCAGGGGAGAAGCCGTTATGGACCGTTCACCCTGGCACGCCGGCGAGAAACAATTGCAGGCTCATGTGGGCATTGCCGAGCGAATGGAGGTACTCGGTCGTAAGGTGATTCGTAGCGAGATGCCGGACCAGCACCGCAAGTTCTATGAGCAACTGCCGTTCATGCTGTACGGCGCGGTGGATGCCGACGGTAATCCTTGGGCCAGTATTCTTGAAGGGCAACCGGGCTTTGCTCACTCGCTCGAGCCGGGTGCGCTGCAATTTCGCAGCCTGCCGGGCGAGGATGATCCTGCGCAACTGACGGAGGGCGCGGCGATCGGCCTGCTGGGGATCGAACTGCACACCCGTCGCCGCAACCGCCTCAACAGTCGAGTCGGCGCGATGACGGCAAGCGGCTTCAATGTGGCGGTGGAGCAGTCCTTCGGCAATTGCCCGCAATACATTCAATTGCGGCAGTTTCGTTCGGTGCCACTGGCGGATCCGTCGACTCGCGTCGCGCAACACCTGAACGAGCTGGATGATGCGGCCAAAACCCTGATCGCGGGAGCCGATACGTTCTTTGTCGCCAGTTACGTGGACGTCGATGGCCAACGTTCGGTGGACGTTTCTCACCGCGGCGGCCAGGCCGGTTTCGTACGGGTAGAAGGTAATCGCCTGACCATTCCGGATTTCGCCGGCAACCTGTTTTTCAACACCTTGGGCAACCTGCTGCTCAATCCTCGGGCCGGTTTGTTGTTTATCGATTTCAATTCGGGAGACCTGCTGCACCTCAGCGGTCGCACCGAAGTCATTCTTGAAGGCCCACAGGTCGAGGCGTTTCAAGGGGCCGAGCGCTTGTGGACATTTGAAGTGGAAAGCGTGGTGCGTCGTCCCGCCGCGCTTGCTCTGCGGTGGCGCTTCGACGGCGTGTCACCCACCAGTTTGCTGACCGGCACTTGGGAGCAAGCCAACGCCCGTCTGCAAGCTCAGGCCTTGGGGGATCGCTGGCGGCCGCTGCGAGTGGTGCGCATCGAAGCGCAAAGCCACAACATCCGCTCAATCTATCTGGAGCCTGCCGATGACGCGGCGTTGCCAGTGTTTCAGGCCGGGCAGCATTTACCCCTGCGCTTCAACATTGGCGGTGATGTGCATATCCGTACGTACAGCCTGTCGAGCGCGCCGTCCGATGATTTTTTCCGCATCAGCGTGAAGCGTGACGGTTTGGTGTCTTCGCACCTGCATGAACAGGTGCGCGTCGGTGATCTGTTGGAGGCTCGCGCGCCTCAGGGGCATTTCACCGTGGCACCTAATGAACGTCGGCCGCTGGTGCTTCTGGCTGCCGGGGTAGGCATCACGCCGCTGCTGTCGATGCTGCGCGAGGTGGTTTATCAAGGCCTGCGCACCCGCCGCATCCGGCCGACCTGGTTCTTCCAAAGTTCGCGCACGCTGGCCGATCAAGTGTTTCGGCCTGAGCTGGATCGCTTGCTCGATGAGGCGGGTGATGCGGTCAGGGTGTTGCGCCTGCTAAGTCAGCCGGAGGCAGAGGCCCGAGAGGGTGAAGACTTCGATCTGACCGGGAGGATCGACACCGCGTTGCTCAAGACCCTCCTTGCAGTTGAGGACTACGATCAGCTGGATTTCGTCCTCTGTGGTCCAAGCAGTTTTACCCAAGGGCTGTATGACAGCCTGCGGGAAATGGACATCCGCGATGCAAGGATTCACGCCGAAACCTTCGGCCCCTCGACTTTACGCCGGGTGCCGGACCCCGACGCGCTGGTCATCGAGCAACCGCCCGCAGCTACGACCTCCGTGCCGGTGGTGTTTCAGCGCTCGGCGAAAGAGGCCCGCTGGCAACCCGACGGTGGCAGTTTGCTGGAGTTGGCGGAAAACCGTGGGTTGCGCCCGGAATTCAGCTGCCGCGGCGGTTCCTGCGGGACCTGCAAGACGCGCCTGATCAGCGGCCAGGTGAATTATCCACAGCCGCCGGCAGAAGTGCCGGACGACGGACACGTGCTGATTTGTTGTGCGATTCCGGCGCAGGGGTCGCAGCCTTTGGTCCTCGACTTGTAGCAGCTGCCGAGCCTGCGAGGCTGCGTTCGGCTCGGTCCGCGCTCGGGCGAAGCAGTCGTAAAATCCGACACAGCGGTTCTTCAGATACACCCGTGCACGTAGTATAGGCGACTGCTACGCCCGAGCGCGGACCGAGCCGAACGCAGCCTCGCAGGCTCGGCAGCTGCTACAAAGGATCTGATTCGGCTCAAGGGGCTTTATGTATTCTTTCGCTCGTCTGTCGGCACTGATTGTCGCGGTGGCGTTGCTCAACGGTTGCGAACGACAGGACGCGCCACCGCTCGATCAGCAACTTTACGTCTGGCAACGACAATGGACGCCGGCCCACGAAGCGGCGCTGAGGGACAGCCGCGCTGACTTTTCCACCCTGCGGGTGCTGGCCTTGCAGGCATTCCCTGGGGCGGGTTGGAGTCGGGCGCGGATTGACCCGGCGCTGCTCAAACGGGATGGTCGGCCGCTGATCGCGGTGATTCGTCTTGATGGCCAACTCAAGTCGCTGGATCGGGACGAAGTCACCGCGCAGATCCAGCAGGTGCTCGGCGATTGGCAAAGGCAGGGGCTGACTCTCTCCGGCGTGGAAATCGACCACGATGCCGGTAATGCCCGGCTTGCTGCCTATCGAGAATTTCTCGCGCATTTGCGCAAGATTCTGCCGGCCTCTATGCCGTTGAGCATCACCGCGTTGCCGGCCTGGCTCGACAGTCCCGAGTTGCCGGCGCTGTTATCCACAGTCGACAGCAGCGTATTGCAGGTGCACGCGGTGAGCGATCCGCGTCTTGGCTTGTTCGGCCCGGATCAGGCTCGTCAATGGACCAAGGCCTGGAGCCGCATCACTTCGAAACCGTTCTATCTGGCGCTGCCAGCCTATGGTGTGGCGTTGTTGCCGGGCGGCGGTGCGCCGGTAGTGGAAAGCGAAGTGCCCATCGAACGGGGCGGCAAACGCCGGGAATTGCTCGCCGATCCGCAGCAACTGAGCCGGCTCGGGACCGAGTTGCGCAATGATCCACCGGCTCATCTGGCGGGCCTGATCTGGTTTCGTCTGCCGCTGGCCAACGATCGCCGGGCCTGGAGCCTGACGACCCTGGGCGCCGTGGCGCGTGGCGATGCCCTCGACAGTCACCTGGCGCTGAAACTCTCTGAGCAAGAAGGCCTGTATGACATCACCCTCAGCAATCAGGGCAACCTCGACAGCGCCTGGCCCGAACGCCTGACACTTGCAGTGCAGGGTTGTGATGGCGCTGATGCGTTGGCCGGTTATGCGTTGCAACAGCGTCCGGATCTGCTTACCTTCACCCGCCTGCGCGACGGTCGACTACCGGCCGGCGAGCGGCGCGCCATGGGTTGGGCTCGTTGCGCACACATTGATCAAGGAGGTTCGAATGTTTACCCGTAACTGGCCGCGTCATCTGCTTTGTCTGAGCCTCAGTCTGCCGCTGGGTTCGGCGCTGGCCTGTGGGCCGGACTTCCCGATGCGTCTGCTGGATAATCGCGGCCAGTCGCTGGCGGAGCTGCCGGAAGGTAACTTCAGATTTGAAATCAGTCGCCTCGGGCATGCGGTCGCCGGGCTGAAGAACGTCACCGAAACCGCCTATGGCATGGATGCGCCCGACTACGCAGAACAGCGGGATAAGGCTGAGCAGGCCGGTTTGACGGCGGAACAGCAGGTGCTGGTCAAACAGCTACGCAGTCTGACCGATGTACATCAGGTCGAGATTCAGGGCGCGAGCCTGCCGGATGAGCTCACGCTTTATCTGGCCGGCGCTGTGGCATTCGATGCCGGTGAATTTGGGCTGGCAGCCGAGTACTTCCAGAAGGTGCTGGCATTGCCGGCGGATCAACGGGCGTTGCGCAGTACCTGGGCGGCTTACTCGTTAGGTCGATCGCTGTTTGCCATGAGTTCCGAAGCGGACGCTGGCTCTGAGCTGTTGGCTCAATCCCGAAAGGCCTTCGAGCAGACCCGTCAACTAAGCATTGACGGCTTCAGTGACCCACTGGAGCTGGGTGTCGCCAGTCTTGGCGAAGAGGCCCGCGTCGCCCGCACGGCCGGCGACTGGAATAGCGCCATCGAACTCTACGCCACGCAAAACCTTCAGGGGTCGGCGGTGGGTTACACCTCGCTGAAGCTGTTGATGGCCGATCTGGCGGCGCTGCCGGAGGATCAACTGGCCGGTTGGCTCAACGGCAAACCGGTGCAGCAACTGGTCACGGCGTCCTTGATCAGCCGACTGGGCTGGTCATTCGGTGATCAACCGCCGAACGAATTGAAACTGATCAAGCTGCTGCAAAACAGCACCCGCGGTAGCCTCGATAACGCTGATCGCCTGGCGGCGGTGAATTATCAACAGGGCGACTACGCAAGCGCCAAGGCCTTCCTCGAACACGCCGGTGATGGCGGACTGGCGTGGTGGCTGCGGGCCAAATTGGCAGTGCGCGAGGGTGATAAAAACGCGGCTTCCGCGGCGTATGCCAAGGCTGCCCAAGCCTTTCCTCAGAATGAATCCTGGGGAGAGCGGCGCACGCCGGACTGGGACTTCGAAACACTTCAGCCCAAGTGCCGGGTCGAGGGTGAAAGCGCGATTCTGGCGTTGCAACGCGGGGACTACCTGCAAGCGTTCGATCAGCTTTATCGCAGTAACGGCATTTACTGGCCCGACGCCGCGACGGTCGCCGAGCGCGTGTTGACTGTCGATGAGCTCAAGCATTACGTCGACACTCAAGTGCCGGCGCCGCCACCTCTGACTCAGGAGGATCGCGATAACTATGTGCAGCTGCCGGTGGCGGCGAAATTGCGCAATGTGCTTGGGCGGCGCTTGCTGCGCGAAGAACGATACGACGAAGCGCCAGCCTACTTCGATAACGCCGACTTGCAGGCCAGGGCCAAGTGGTACGGGCAGTTGCGCAACGAAGCCGAATCAAAATGGTGGCCGACCAAACGGGCATTCGCTTACTACCATGCCGCGACAGTGGCCCGTTTCGACGGAATAGAGCTGTTGGGCTACGAGATGTCCCCGGATTACGCTACCTTCGGTGGCAATTACAGTCTGGAAGCGCCCGAACTCAAGGTCGGATTGCTGATGGCCGAGGGTGAAGTGCAGCGCCAGCAAGCCACGTTGGCGCAACCCGATGAGCGTTTCCATTACCGTTTTGTCGCCACGGCGCTGGCGAGCAAGGCTGCTGATCATCTGCCCCACAGCAGCCAGGCGTTTGCTTCGGTGCTGTGCAAGGCTTCGTCGTGGGGCACCAGCCTGCAGGAGCAAAGCGCGTTCTACCGTCGTTATGTCGAGGACGGCCCGTATGTGGCTTGGGCTGGCGATTTTGGTCATCAATGCCAGGATCCGGACTTTCAGAGCGCCGACAAACGCTATGTGACTCAGGTCACCGATGCCGCGCGCTCGCAGCTGCATCCCTACAAAAAACCGTTGCAGATTGGCGGTGTGATAGCGGTCACGGCAGCGGCGCTGTTGCTGATCAACCGCCGCCGGCGTAAGGCGCGGTAAGGCTCAAGCCTGTTGCACAAAGGTCAGCCGCACGGCGAAGCCGATCAACAGGCTGCCAAACAGCCACTGCTGCAGGCGCTGGGCTGAAGGACTGCGTTGCAGCCAACGGCCCAACGCTGCGCCGGTCAGTGCGTAAGCGCTGTCGAACAACAAACCGACACCGACCAACACCACACCCAGTGTCGCAAATTGAGCGAGCACCGGCCCGGCGTGTGGATCAATGAACTGCGGCAGCAGCACTGAGCAGAACAGCAGCGCCTTGGGGTTGAGCAGGTTGGTCAGCACACCGCGCCGGATTGCTGCACTCCAGCGAGGTTTATCGAACGTTGTGTCTGCGCCGTTAAGGTTCGGCAGCATCGTGGTTCGCAGGCATTGAAGGCCGATCCATAGCAAGTACGCGGCCCCGGCCAGGCGCACCACGTCGAACGTCCAGGGCGCTGCCTTGAACAGTGCCGCTAGCCCCAGCGCCGCCAACGCTACATGGCAGCCTCGGGCAATGCCCAGACCCACAGCGGTGGCCAACGCCGCGCCTTTGCCCTGACGGGCACCGGTTTGCAACAGCAGGATCATGTCCGGGCCCGGCAACAGATAGACCACCGCCAGCGCCATGAAAAACAGCCAGAGTCCTGCCACGTCGCACCCCATTCGTTGTCGATTCGGTACGGCCAGTCTAGGGCTGAAGGGCAGGGCAGGTGGTTGCGTAGTTCGCTTCTAAACTGCTTCGGGTTGGCATAACCTGCCACTGAATCGCATTTAAACCATCAGGATTTGCCAAACCATGAAACTGGACGCCTACGACCGCAAGATTCTCGCCGCCCTGCAGCGGGACGGTCGCCTGAGCAATGTGCAACTGGCTGACGAGATCGGCCTGTCCGCTTCGCCGTGTTTGCGCCGGGTACGGCTGCTTGAAGAAGCCGGGGTGATACGCGGTTACCAGGCCAATCTGGATCGCGACGAAGTAGGGCTTGGGCTGACGGTGTTTGTCGGGGTCAAGGTTGAACGGCACAACGATGAGCAGGCCGAAGCCTTTCGCCTGGCCGTGACGGCGCTACCCGAGGTGATTTCAGCGTTTCTGGTGTCAGGGGAATCGGATTTTCTGCTGCAAGTGGTGGTGCCGGACTTGCGCGCCTATGACCGTTTTCTCACGGGGCGTTTGCTGAAGTTGCCAGGCGTAAGTGACATCCGCAGCAACTTTGCGATTCATACGGTTAAAACCCCGGGGGCGTTGCCGTTGGGGCATTTACCACTGTAGATCGCGAAGACGGGTTAACCAAATAATACAAAGCGGTCAAAACTTAAAAGGGAATTGATTAATCCTAGTGGATAAACTAGCCTAGTGCTTTATAGGTGTGAAACTCTCTAATCATGAACTTTGAAAATATCCGTTACTATTTTGCAGTTCTTCTTTTAACTCTTGGGAGTAATGGTCTTTACGCGGCAGTTATTGTGCGGGTAATAACATACTTCATACCCATGGAGGGCATGATTCTGCGCGTAGCCTATATAGTTACGTATATCCTTCTCTGTTTTTTTGCGTTTCGTTTTTTAGTAAAAAGGTTACGTGGCGTAATTTGATTTTAATGGCGCCATAGCGCTGTGTGTTTACTCGGGTTTTTCTTTAGTAAGCATTGAATTTAATGTGATGTAGTCAACCAAAGCCTCGAAAAATAGAGCTACCTTCCCTGTTTGTAGGTACGCCCTTTCATAGTTCATCGGGTCATGCCTAAATAGCTGCACAGAGTCAGGCTTGCGTACTAGTCTAATAATGCCAATGCCAGACAATAGTAAGTCCATAGAACCATAGAGCATATCTCCGTGGTATTCGCCTCCTAAAGCGTCTTGATAAACGCGCCGCACAGGTCCCTGCACGCGAGGTGCTTCAGGGCCATTATAAATATTGCCAAAGCCTTCATAGATATTATTAACGCCATGCGCGATAAACATTCCACCAAATGGCGTCCCCCATCCCCCTGTGGCCCCGGTAACTGCTACACCTACCTCAACTTGCATAGCGCCAGCGACAACACCAATGCCATTTTGAGCATAAAAAATCGCCTTGGAAGTTAGCTCCGCATATTCTTTTGTTATCGATTGCACTCCCTCCCACGCAGTGAGGAGCCCTTCATCAACGGCCTTGATTACTTCGTTGGCATAAGAAGAAACCATCGAATTGAATTGAAGCTGCGTAATACCGTCATGAAAATGTGTAGCGCCTACTGTGCAGCCTAATGCAACCAGGTCCGCAGCGGCTTTGGTGACGTCATGAATATCACATGACGTCTCATTCATCTTCGTTTCCCCACGTGCTATAGGCACTTGTACCCGCTTGGATGTGCGTCCAACTAATATCTCGATAACGAATGGACACCAGCTCTTGCGGCTCCGTGTCGGACATATGGATAGCGTGCGGGATCTGAAGACTTACATTCGCAATACGACCGCCCGTTATTTTCACTGAATAATATTTATCCTGGCCGCCGGCTGGAGACGTGCGATAAAAATCAATCTTGCATTCAACTTCTTCACCCTCAGCCAGAGCGCTGGCTAGCAGTGGCGAAGATTTATCAATATTTTTGGTAATGGCAATTGGCATATGTTTGCCTCGCCCGCCTGACGTACTGCCATCACTGCCCGTTAACATGCTATGGGCGTAAGCCAACACCATGATTTCGTCTTCATGCCCAAACTGGCATTTGTTACCGATAGAGTCTTGGCTGGAGCAGCCGGAAGAAATCAGACCCTGCTTTTTACCGGTAATAGTCATGTAGCTATGACTCGCCATGCGCTCACTCCTTGTGGTCAGAATGGGGGGAGTTTAAGGCAGAGGAGGTAGCTGCTTATGTAGGCCGTTTCTGAAAATGCGTGTATTTCTTACGAACGTAATATTCGCGTTCAACAGCATTTCGGTAAAGGCTTCAGCCAAGCGACAGGTTGAGCGCCTTTAGATAGGGGATTTAAGAACGGAAATTTCACGGCTTTCGTTATACCGTAACGAACTGCGATATGAGCAACGATAAACACTGGGGTGGTATGCAAGTCGATCTCGATGTCGATGGGACGCAAGTAGCCGGACTGCCGCGTTTTCAGCAGGCGGTTTTTCAAGGGCGACGATTGCGTCAGTTCGCAATCGGTCTGGGCGCGCTTGTGTCGACAGGTTGGCTACTGGCGTTTTTTGTCGGGCTGTTTGCGCCGCACTCGCTCTGGCCGTCGTTGCTGGTTAATCAGAGCGCCGGTTTGCTGGTGCTGGTCGCTGGTTTGCAATCGGCCTGGTGGGTGACGCAATGGCGTGCGCGGGCGATGAACCCCGTGGTGCAGGTGCTCGTTGCAGATGAAGTCGTCGCTTCGGTGGGCTGGTACGAACGTCTGCTCGATCGGATCAGTCAACGATGGTTGCGAATGCTGGTGCAGATTGGCCCGCCGACACTGTGGCTTGGCGGCTGGTCGCTGTTGACGCTATTCACCATCGGACAGGTCTGGAACCTGGCACTGCCGCCGACCGCACTGGGATTGTCGGCCAGTGTCGGTGCGGCGTTATCGTTGTTGCTGGCCTTCGGTTTGCTGGTGCTGGAACGTCAACTGGCCCAGGAAAACATCGCCCAATGGCCCGAAGCGGGGTCGTTGGCGCAGCTGACACGGGTGGCGATCATTTGCCTGGTGTTTGGCGCTTTGTGCCTGTTGTTGGGTAGCGAAACCTCGGTCTGGCCAGCGCGTCTTGCGGTACTGATCGGCCTGCTGCCGGGGCTCGTCGCCGCCGAACTACTGTTGCGCGCCATGCTGTCGTTGTTCAGTCCGCAGCGCGAACAACTCGAACCTGCCTTGCTGGCGCGAAGCTTCGTCGCCGACATGCTGCGCTGGCCGCCGCAACCTTTGCTGGCGTTGCAGCACGAATTGCACAATCGCTTCGGCATCGACCTGCGGCAGATCTGGGCCTTCACCTACATGCGTCGGGCATTTTTTCCGGTGCTGGCCGTGGTCTCGATTGTGGGTTGGTCGCTGACCGGCATTCACGAAATACCGCTGCAAGGGCGGGGCATCTATGAGCGTTTCGGTAAACCGGTGGACGTGTTCGGTCCCGGTTTACACGCGGGTTTGCCCTGGCCTCTGGGCCGAGTGTTAAGCGTCGAGAACGGTGTGGTCCACGAGTTGGCCACCAGTGTTGGTGAAACACCGGCGCCGGACGTGGCCGAACCCGCCGAAGGTCCGGCGCCCGCCATTGCCAATCGTTTGTGGGACGCCAGCCATGTGAACGACAAATCCCAGGTCATTGCCAGCAGCCGAGCCGACAAGCAGAGCTTCCAGATCGTCAACATGGACGTGCGTTTCGTCTATCGCATCGGTCTGAACGATCAAGCTGCGTTGGCCGCGACCTACAACAACGCTGATGTCCCGACGCTGATCCGCAGCACGGCCAGCCGGATTCTGGTTCATGACTTCGCTTCGCGAACCCTCGACGGGTTGCTTGGCGAGGACAGGGTAGGGCTCGCCGAAGAGATTGGCCGGGCGGTGCAGGCTGACTTGCAGAAACTCGACAGCGGCGTGGAAATTCTCGCCACGGTGGTCGAGGCAATTCATCCGCCGGCCGGTGCCGCCAATGCCTATCACGGTGTGCAGGCTGCGCAGATTGGCGCCCAGGCATTGATTTCCCGCGAGCGCGGTGCGGCGGCGGAGGCCACCAATCAGGCGCAACTGCAGGCCAGCATCGCTCGCGATCAAGCGACGGCCAGCGCTCGTGAAATCAACGCCACCGCCCAAGCGGCGGACCTGAGATTCGGCGCCGAGCAAAAGGCTTACGCCAGCGCCGGCCAGGCCTTCGTGCTGGAGCAGTACTTCAGCCAACTGTCCCAGGGCTTGGCCAATGCCAGGTTGCTGGTGCTCGATCATCGTCTGGGCGGCAGCAGTAACGCGCCGACCATCGACCTCCGTACATTCACGCTGCCGGCTGACCCTGCGCCGCGTAAGACCGCTCAGCCAGGAGCTGCCAATTGAGCCAGTTGCACACTCACGATCACGATGACCACACTGGCCACGATCACGGCCATGGTGGGCATCACCATGGACATCACCATCACCACCACGGTGATCCGCAAGAAGCGGGCCCGTTCCCGTGGCGGCGAATGGGCTGGGCGGCGTTGCTGGTGGCGTTCGCCATCGCGGCAGCGAGCCTGGTGCAAGTGCGTTCGGGGGAGGCCACGGTGATCACGCGTTTCGGTAATCCTTCGCGGGTATTGCTGGAACCGGGTCTAGGCTGGCGTTGGCCTGCTCCTTTTGAAGCGGCGATTCCAGTGGATCTGCGGCTGCGCACCACGTCCAGCGGTTTGCAGGACGTGGGTACGCGGGATGGTTTGCGCATCATCGTTCAGGCTTACGTGGCCTGGCAGGTTCAGGGCGATCCGGACAACGTGCAACGCTTCATGCGTGCCGTACAGAATCAACCGGACGAAGCGGCGCGGCAGATTCGCACGTTTGTTGGCTCCGCTCTGGAAACCACGGCCAGCAGCTTTGAATTGGCTAACTTGGTGAACACCGACGCCAATCAAGTTCACATCGCTGATTTTGAAGCGCAACTGCGTCAGCAAATCGATCAGCAGTTGCTCACGACTTATGGTGTACGGGTGCTGCAAGTTGGCATTGAGCGTCTGACCTTGCCGTCGGTAACCCTCACCGCTACGGTCGATCGCATGCGCGCCGAGCGTGAAACAATCGCCACCGAACGCACGGCCATCGGTAAGCGAGAAGCGGCGCAAATCCGTTCTGCTGCCGAGCGTGACGCGCGAATCGTGCAGGCCGACGCCACGGTGAAAGCGGCGGATATCGAAGCACAATCGCGCGTTGAAGCCGCGCAAATTTACGGCCGCGCCTACGCCGGTTCGCCGCAGCTCTACAACTTGCTGCGCTCCCTCGACACGTTGGGCACGATCGTCACGCCCGGCACAAAACTGATTCTGCGCACCGACGCTGCGCCGTTCCGGGTGTTGGTTGACGGTCCGCCGACCCTCGATAACAAGTCCGGGTCGCAGCCATGAAATTAGTTCCACGTGGAACAAATGAGTTAAGCAGTCCCTGGATTCAGGCGGGGCGATTGGCTTTTTTGGCGCTTTACGCCGTTACCGTGCTCGCCGCTTTGGCGTGGGCGTTTTCCAATGTGCGGCAGATCGATCCGCAAAATCGCGCTGTGGTTTTGCACTTCGGCGCGCTGGACCGAATTCAGAATGCTGGCCTTTTATTGGCTTGGCCCCGTCCGTTTGAGCAGGTGATTTTGTTGCCCGCAGCAGATCGGGTGATTGAGCGTCGGGTGGAAAACCTGCTGCGCACCGATGCCGCGTTGCAGGCAGACCGCGTGGCGAGTTTCGCCACACCGATCAGTGATGCACTCGCCGGCTCCGGTTACTTGCTCACCGGTGACGCGGGCGTGGTGCAACTGGATGTGCGGGTTTTCTACAAAGTTACCGAGCCGTATGCCTTCGTCGTTCAAGGCGAACATGTGTTGCCGGCGTTGGATCGATTGGTCACTCGCAGCGCGGTGGCCCTCACCGCCGCACGCGATCTGGACACCATTCTGGTTGCTCGGCCGGAGCTGATGGGCGCCGATAGCCAGGCTGCCGAACACCGCGAACGGTTGCGCGGTGATCTGGTGCAAGGCATCAATCAGCGCCTGGCGGAACTGACCGCGACCGGGCAGGGGATAGGCATAGAAGTGGCGCGGGTCGACGTGCAATCGAGTCTGCCCGGCCCAGCGGTCAACGCCTTCAACGCGGTTCTGACCGCCAGTCAGCAAGCCGACAAAGTCGTGGCCAACGCTCGCACTGAAGCCGAGAAACTGACTCAGACCGCTAACGAACAAGCCGATCGCACGCTGCAAGTCGCTCATGCCCAAGCGAGTGAACGGCTGGCCAAAGCCTCGACGGACACGGCCACCGTGTTGAGTCTGGCCAAGGCCCAGCAACAGGGCACCGACCCGCAAATGCTGCTGCGTATCTACCGCGAGCGGGTGCCGAAGATTCTCGGTCAGGCGGGCTCGGTGACCACGGTCAACCCGAAGGACGATTCCCACCTGATCATTCAGGGAGCTGCACAATGACTGCCCAAACCGCCGCCGCACCGAGCCTGTTGTCCTCGGCTGAACAACGCAGCGCCGCGCGGCAATTGACCCTGGCCATGCTCGCACTTGGCCTGCTCGCGCTCGGCTTGACCTGGCGCTGGATGTCGCCGGAGCAGACTGGCGTGAGTCAATTGCTGCTGGGCTTTGCTTCTTTACTGGTGGCCGTGCCAGTGATGCGTTCAGCCTGGTACAGCCTGCGTTATCCGAGCCTGCACGGGATCACTGATCAATTGATCGCCCTGGCCATGCTGGGGGCGTGGGCCACGGGTGATCTGCTGACCGCGGCGTTGCTGCCGATCATCATGATCTTCGGCCACGTGCTGGAAGAGCGCAGCGTGATCGGCTCCCAAGAGGCGATTCGCGCCCTCGGCAAACTGACTCGCAGCCACGCGCGCAAGGCTCAGGCCGATGGCTCCATCGTCGAAGTCGATAACGGCACACTCAAGGCCGGCGACATCGTCGAGGTGCGCGCCGGTGATCGAGTGCCGGCGGATGGTCGGGTGTTGTCCGGTCAAGCGAGCCTGGACACTGCTTCGATTACCGGCGAATCGGTGCCAATGGAGGCGGACGTCGGTATGCAAGTCTTCGGCGGCGCGATCAACCTCGACGGCCTGCTGCGCATCGAAGTGACCCGCACCGGCAATGAGTCGACCCTCGGCAAAGTCATCGCGCTGATGCAAAGTGCAGAGCGTTCCAAACCACCGATCACGCGTCTGCTGGAACGCTACGCTGGCAGCTACATGGTGCTGGTGTTGCTGCTGGCCGCCGTGACCTGGTTCGTCACTAACGATGCTCAGGCCATGCTCGCGGTGTTGGTGGCGGCCTGTCCTTGTGCATTGGTGTTGTCCGCGCCGGCCACGGCGATTGCCGGCGTGGCGGTGGCCGCTCGTCACGGGATTCTGATTCGCAGCTCCGCGTTCCTCGAAGAGTTGGCAGACCTGACTTCGCTGGTGGTCGACAAGACCGGGACCCTGACCTTCGGCACCTTGCGCCTACAGTCCATCGACAGTCCTCTCGAGGATCGCAGTCACGTTCTCAAACTTGCCGCCAGCCTCGGCTCCGCCAGCAGTCACCCGGTCAGCCGCGCGCTCGCAGGGCTGGTCACTCAGGAGCATTTTCTGCTGCTCTCTGACATCCACGAGCGCCAGGGGCTCGGCGTGGTGGCGATGACGGAGCAGGGCGAGGCGGCGCTCGGTCGTCCGGAGCTGTTCGCGCAATTGGGTATCGCCACTTCGAGTGTCCCCGACCACGATGGCCCGATTGCCGGGCTGGCGCTCAACGGTGAATTCCTCGCCTGGCTGTTGCTGGCCGACAGCGTCAAACCCGAGGCTCGATTTGCGTTGAGCGAGCTGCGTGAACTGGGGTTGGGGAGGCAGTTGCTGCTCACGGGTGATCGGCAAAGCGTTGCGCACACGCTGGCCCGCGATGTCGGGATCAGCGATGTCGAAGCTCAGGCCTTGCCCGAGGACAAACTCAATCGCGTGCTGAAGGAAATCGGCAGTGGTTTCCGGCCGATGGTGGTGGGTGATGGCATAAACGATTCATTGGCGCTCAAAGCGGGTGTGGTCGGCGTGGCGATGGGGGCGGGCGGAGCGGACATCGCGCTGGCCTCGGCCGACATTGTGTTGATCGGCAGCGATCTGCGACGGCTCGGCACATGTGTTCGGTTGAGTCGCCAATGTCGGCAGACGTTGCAGGTTAACGTGATCATCGGTTTGGGTTGGACGCTGGCGATTGTAGCCTTCGCCGCCTTTGGCTGGCTCGGCGCTGCGGGGGCGATGATTGCTGCATTGCTGCACAACCTCAGCACATTGTTGGTACTCGGTAATGCCGGCCGACTACTGCGGTTTCAGGAGCCATTGCTCAAACTGAAGGATGGGGATTGAGTACGCCTGGTGAATGCTCTAAACAGCGATCACGGGCGATTGCTAATTTTCAGAACTGTAGGCCGAATTCGTAGTCATCTAGGTGAGGGCAATCACTTCTGTGAATTCTCGGCGTTTGGTTCGAACGCTACGCATCATAGAAAACGGCTATTAAATCGATAGCCAGCTATTTTCCAGGATGGTCTACCCTCACATCAGACGTCTGAAACAAGGGGACTCTCCATGCTCGCGCATCTTCCACCGGCCTTACAGAATCTGCAGTTACCGTTACGCCTGCGACTCTGGGACGGCCATGAGTTCAACCTGGGGCCGACGCCCAGCGTCACAATTGTGGTCAAGGACCCACAAATGGTTACCCAGTTCACTCATCCAAGCCTGGACGTGCTCGGAGCGGCGTTTGTCGAAGGCAAACTTGAGCTGGAAGGCTCCATCAGCGAGGTGATTCGCGTCTGTGATGAATGGAGCCAGGCGTTGCTTGGAGACCGAGATAGTCAGCCAGTGCGCACCGTGCACGACAAGGAGACCGACGCCAAGGCGATTTCCTACCACTACGACCTTTCCAACGCGTTTTATCAGCTGTGGCTCGACAGCGACATGGCGTATTCCTGCGCCTATTTCGAGACCGGCAGCGAAACGCTGGAGCAAGCGCAACAAGCCAAATTCCGCCACCTGTGCCGCAAACTGCGGCTGCAACCAGGCGAATACCTGCTGGATGTCGGTTGCGGTTGGGGCGGACTGGCACGGTATGCCGCCCGGGAGTTTGGCGCGAAGGTGTTCGGGATCACACTCAGTAAAGAGCAATTGGAACTTGCCGGTGAACGCGTGACGGCCGAAGGCCTGGACGATTTGGTCGAACTGCAACTGCTCGACTACCGCGACCTGCCTCAGGACGGTCGCTTCGACAAAGTGGTCAGTGTCGGCATGTTCGAACACGTTGGCCACGCTAATCTGGCTGAGTACTGCAAAACCTTGTTCGGTGCGGTGAAAGAGGGTGGCCTGGTGATGAACCACGGGATCACCGCCAAGCACATCGATGGTCGTCCGGTGGGGCGCGGTGCCGGTGAATTCATCGAGAAGTATGTGTTCCCCAATGGCGAGCTGCCGCATCTGTCGATGATATCTGCCGAGATCAGCGAAGCAGGGCTGGAGATCGTCGACGTCGAGAGTCTGCGCTTGCATTACGCGCGTACCCTGGACCACTGGAGCGAACGCCTGGAAGACAATCTGGAAGCTGCTTCCCGGCTGGTGCCAGAGCAGGCCTTACGGATCTGGCGCCTGTACCTGGCGGGATGCGCTTACGCGTTCGCCAAGGGCTGGATCAATCTGCACCAGATTCTCGCGGTGAAAGCCCACCCCGATGGTAGCCATGAACTGCCATGGACTCGCGACGATATCTACAACCCTTAGAGAATTGGTGAAATAAGCCGGGCGATCCGCATGCCGACCTGTTGCAGGCGGTGGGTCTCCCGGCTTTCTTCTTTGGTGATCTCGTGGGCTTGGGCGAAGTCATCATTGAGCATCTGTTCTACTTCGGCGGCAAATGCGCTGTCGACCGTCAACAACATCACTTCAAAATTCAGCCGGAACGAGCGGTTGTCCAGATTGGCACTGCCAATGGCGCTGATTTCGCTGTCGATCAACACCACTTTCTGATGGAGGAATCCAGGCTCGTAGCGGAACACCCGCACGCCGGCGCGCACGGCTTCGAAGGCATAAAGGCTGGAGGCGGCGTAGACGATCCGGTGGTCCGGTCGTGAGGGCAGCAGCAGCCGCACATCTATGCCACGCAGAGCCGCCAGCCTTAACGCAGCGAAGACGGCCTCGTCGGGGATGAAGTAAGGGCTGGTGATCCACACCCGTTCGGTCGCGGCATGGATGGCTTCGACGAAGAATAACGAACAGGTTTCGTAGGAATCTGCCGGGCCGCTCGCCAGCAATTGGCAGAGCACACCGTCGTCCGGATAAACGTCCGGCAGGATCAGCGGGGGTAACGACCGCGCTGCCCAGAACCAGTCTTCGGCGAAAGACTCTTGCATGCAGGCCACCACCGGCCCGCGTACTTGCACATGGGTATCGCGCCACGGCGCCAAGGGTGGCTTCTCGCCCATGTATTCATCGCCGACGTTGTGCCCACCGACGAAACCCAATACTCCATCGACCACCACAATCTTGCGGTGGTTGCGGAAGTTGACCTGGAAGCGGTTGAGCCAGCCGCTACGGGAGGCAAAGGCTTTGACCTCGACGCCGGCATCGCGCAACGGCTGCACGTAACTGTGAGGCAGGGAGTGGCTGCCGATGCGATCGTACAATAAATAAACCGCCACGCCTTCGGCGGCTTTCTTCAGCAGCAAGGTTTGCAGGCGCTGGCCGAGACGATCGTCGTGGATGATGAAAAACTGAATCAGCACCGCTTCCCTCGCATTGCTGATGGCTTCAAAAATGGCGTCGAAGGTGGCCTGGCCGTTAATCAGCAAGCGCACTTCATTGTTCGCCAAACAGGGCATGCGCCCAAGTTTCGGCATCGCCCTCAAGGATGCGTAAGCATTCGAGGCGCGAGCGGTCAACGCCTCTTCTACCCAAGGGCGCCAGTTCAGCTCGGAGATAGCCTTGCGCATTTCTTCGTTGGCCTGCCGCCGAGCCTTGATGTAGCCATCGAAGGTACTGCGGCCGAAGACCAGATACGGGATGAGCGTGAGGTAGGGAATAAACAGCAACGACAGGGCCCAGGCGATCGATCCCTGGGCGGTCCGGACGGTGAGCACGGCGTGGATGGCAGCGATCAGGCCCAGCGTGTGAAGCAATGCAATCATGTAGCCGAAAATATGCGGTCCAAAGTAATCCATGGGGGCAGCCTTGCTCCTGAAGATTCAATGCTTAACAGACCATGTTCCGTGCAGAATGTCGCTATTTAATTGGCCTCTGAACCGAAGCCACTGGCTGACGTCTAAAGGCCACTACTGATCAGGAGTTACTCAATGAACGTTCGTCTGCTGGGTTTGGCCATGGCTGTTGGTTTGTCACTTCCTGTGGCCGCTCAGGCGCAGATGTTGCAGCCCGGTTTGTGGGAATTGACCACCAGCAACATGAAAGTCGATGACCAGAACCTCCCGGACTTGCAGCTGATCCTCGGCCAGATACAGAGCCAGATCACCCCTGAACAGCGCGCGCAGCTGGAGAAACAGGGCATCACCATGGGCGGCAAAGGGATTCGGGCTTGTTTGACACCGGAACAGGTGAAGACCGACGACATTCCGCTGACGGATCCACAATCGGGCTGCAAGCAGGAAGTCACTGATCGCACCGGCAACCAGTGGAAATTCCGCTTCAGTTGTCCGAAAGCGCAGGGCACCGGTGTCGCCACTTTCCTCAGTGATCGTGAGTTCACCACCAAGGTTAACGGCACTTTCAATGCCACCGGTATCCAGCAGAAGGGCAGCCTCGAAAGCCGCGCCGTATGGTTGGGTCAAGATTGCGGGACCGTTAAGCCGAGACCCTAAAAGCTCCGCGGGCAAGTCGGATCGCCGCACCGCTCGCTCCTACAGAATTGTGTCGGAGCGGGTTTGATTCAACCATTCACACATGGCTTCGATCTCCATCCTGCCGAAATCCTCTCCGGTACGACTCCGCACGCTGACAAACCCGCCTTCCTTTTCTTTCTCCCCGATCACCACCAGATACGGTACATGCTGACTGTGCTCGCGAATTTTTTGACGGACTTTCTCGTGACGCAGATCCGCGCGGGCGCGCACGCCACTTCGGCGCAATGCCTCGGTCACCGATTGCGCGTAATCCGCCTGACGTTCGTCCATGCTGACGATGATGACGTGTGGCGGCGTCCGCCAGTTTTCCAGCTCCTGTTGGCAGGGCCAACACGTACCATAAATCCGCTGCTGCAACGTCCCGCTGATGTGGTCGAGGGTGAACGCTTGCAGCACTCTGGTCGCGGGGACATGCGGGCCAACTGTCGTAGACTCGAAGTTCCCCAAGCGGTACAGCTGCGTCTTCCCTTGACGGCGAATCGAGTGATTGGTCGCCGCCAGAGCCTGCATGCGCGCTTCGATCAGGGGCAGGTCTGTCTGCGTTAAGGATCGCTCGGCAGAAAACTCATAAAAGAACCCGTCGCCCAGCGCCATTCCTGCGTGCAGTTGCACCTGTGGATGGAGTTGCTTGAGGGCCATGGCCAGCATCAGTGCACAGGAGCGTCGCAGGATCTCCAGCCCATCGGGCTCTTGAGGCGTGACGATGTTGACCCGGGCATCGGCCTCGATCATGAACTCACAGTCCACCAGGACGCCGTCCACTCGGCCGGCCACCGCCGCTTTTGCCAGTCCGGATCCGATACTCGCGGCGAACTCGTACACCGACAGTGGCTGGTCGTATTCACGCAATGAACCGTCGCTAAGGGTGATGTGAATCATGTCGGTGCTCTCCAGTGCTAGCGCATAAACCGTAGAGGTAATCCCTGACAGTTGTCATTAAGACGTTTGTCGTGCCAGGCAATTTGTCCCGACACGATCGTGGTGCCGATGCTGTGGCGAAAACGCTGTCGGGCAAAAGGTGTCCAGCCGCATTGAGACAGGATCGGCTGCTGGGAAACGGCGACGCCGCCGGGTTCGGGTCTGATCAGAACGAGGTCGGCCCAATAGCCTTCGCGCAGATAACCGCGGTCGGGAATGGCGAACAGATCGGCGACGCGATGACTGGTCTTGGCCACGAGCGTGGTGATCGGCAGAACTTCATCCGCGACCAATTCCAGCAGCGCGGGCAGGGCATGTTGCACCAACGGTAAGCCGGCAGGCGCCTGGCTGTATAGCCGCTGTTTTTCGGCCCAGGTGTGTGGCGCGTGATCACTGCCGATCACGTCGAGTCGATTGCTCAGCAATGCTACGCGCAGGGCATCGCGGTCGGCCTGGGTTTTGATCGCCGGGTTGCACTTGATCAGGTTACCGAGACTCGGGTAATCCCGATCATCGAACAGCAAGTGGTGCAGGCAGACTTCGGCGGTGATGCGTTTCTGGGCGAGCGGCTTGTCTTCGAACAACGCCAGTTCGCGGGCGGTGGTCAGGTGCAGAACATGCAGTCGGGTGCCGTGACGCCTGGCCAGGTCCACGGCCATTGAGGAGGAGCGAAAGCAGGCCTCGGCGTTGCGGATCAGCGGGTGGGCCGCAGCTGAAATGTGTTCACCGAACAAGTCACGCAGGTTCGCGGCGTTGGCGTCGATGCTGGGCGTGTGTTCGCAGTGGGCCAACAAAATGGTGGGCACCTCGGCGAATAACCGCTCCAGAATCTTTGGGTCATCGACCAGCATGTTGCCGGTCGAAGCGCCCATGAACACTTTGACGCCAGCGACTTCACAGGGATTTAGCCTGGCGACGGTGTCGAGATTGTCGTTGCTCACGCCGAAATGAAAGGCGTAATTGGCGACCGAGTTGATCGCCGCTTTCCGCTTTTTGTCAGCCAGTGCGCTGAGGGTCAGGGTCGCAGGATGGGTGTTGGGCATGTCCATGAAGCTGGTGATGCCGCCGGCGACCGCGGCCCGGGATTCGGTGTAGAGGCTGCCCTTGTCCGGCGAGCCTGGGTCGCGGAAGTGCACTTGGTCGTCGATCATGCCGGGCAGCAGCCATTGCCCTTGTGCATCGATTTCCACGTCGGCATTTTCACCGTGGATGCTGCTGGCGATCTTCACGATTCGACCGTTGCTCACCAACAGGTCACCGTCAAACTCGCGACCTTCATTCACCAGCCGGGCATTGCGAATCAGCACGCTGCTCATGGTCAAAACTCGTTCTGCAGGGCTTTGTAGCCGCGCACCAGGTCGACGTTGGTACGCGCCACGTCCTCGGAAAACTCCGAGGCGCTGACGCTCACCGGTGGGAACTGCGATAGATCTGTCTTCGGGCCGATACGGGTGGTGGAGGGCACATAGAAGTCTTCAGGCAAATCGCGACCGTCGACCACCGAGTTGTGCCGCACCACGCAGCCGTCACCGACTGCGCAGTTGAACAGCACGCTGTTGAACCCGATAAACACCCGGTCGCCAACCTTGCACGGCCCATGAACGATTGAGCGGTGGGCGATCGAACTGAACTCGCCGATGGTCACTGCCGCTCCGGACTTGGAATGGATCACCACGCCATCCTGGATGTTCGAGTTGGCGCCGATGGTGATCGGCTCCATTTCGCCCGAGGCATCCACCTCGTCGGCCCGAATCACCGCGTAGGGGCCGACGAAGACGTTTTCGCCGATCATCACTTTGCCGCAGATGATTGCGGTTTTATCCACGTAGGCGGACTCCGCTATCACTGGCAAATCACCCGAAGGGTTCTTGCGGATCATGGTTTGCTCAACGCGTCGTACAGGGTGTTGAGGTTGTACTCGAACAACCCGATAAAGGTGCTGGCCGGACCGGTAGCCGCGAGGGCATCGGAGTACAACGTGCCACCGATGTGCGCGCTGCTTTCATCGGCAATCTGCTTGAGCAGGCGTGCATCTTTGATGTTTTCCATGAACACCGCTTTGACCTTGGCCTGGCGTATCTGGGTGATTAGAGCAGCGACTTCGGCGGCTGACGGTTCGCGTTCAGTGGACAGGCCTTGAGGCGCCATGAAGTCGATGCCGTAAGCCTGACCGAGATAACCGAAGGCGTCATGGGACGTCACGATTTTGCGATTACCCGGTGGTACTGAGCCGAGTTTTGCCTTGGCTTCGGCAAGCAGCGCGTAGATCTGTTTCAGGTAGGCCTGACTGTTGTGTTCGTAGTCGGCTTTGTTGGTCGGGTCGGCGGCGATCAGTGCGTTGGTGATGTTGCTGATGTACAGCTCAGTGTTCGCCAGGTTGTGCCAGGCGTGTGGGTCAGGAACCGCCTCGCCGTCCTCATCCAGGGAGCGCGGGATGACGCCGTGGCTTGCGCTGATCACTGGCGCTTTGGTCTCGGTGCTGGTTACCAGACGATCCAGCCATGGCTCGAAACCCAGGCCGTTTTTGATGATCAACTTGGCTTTGAGCAACGCCTTGGCGTCGTCAGGCGTCGGCTCGTAAGTGTGAGCATCGGCATCCGCGCCGACCATGTTGGTGATCTGGATATGGTCGCCGCCGACTTGATGGGTCATGTCGGCGAGGATACTGAAACTGG
This sequence comes from Pseudomonas sp. MDT1-16, assembly GCF_054898115.1. NCBI lineage: Bacteria > Pseudomonadati > Pseudomonadota > Gammaproteobacteria > Pseudomonadales > Pseudomonadaceae > Pseudomonas > Pseudomonas sp. MDT1-16. The sequence continues at coordinate 195,649 of NZ_CM142717.1, read as the reverse complement.
TGACTACCTGAAGTTTTTCCGCAGCAGACAGCGACATCGACAGCGTCAAGCTGAACAGCACGAGTAAAGCGCGCATCGGGTAACACCTCATTGGGATGTGAGCAAAGGCGGGCGGTGCAGTAAACCGTGCACCGGTCCGAACACCACGGACAGCAGATACAAACCGCCGGCCACCAGCACGATCGCCGGGCCGCTGGGCAGTGAGTAGTAGAACGACAGCAATAAGCCGAGCCACACCGAGAGGCAGCCGAGCAGGGCGGCGATGGCCATTAACATCGGCAAGCGACGACTCCAGAAGCGAGACGCGGCGGCGGGCAACATCATCAAGCCGACCACCATCAGCGCGCCAATGGCCTGGAAACCGATCACCAGGTTCAGCACCACCAACATCAGAAACACACCGTGGGCCAGTGGTCCGAGGCGGCTGACGGTTTGTAGAAAGAGTGGGTCTAGGGTGTCCAGCAATAGGGGTTTGTAGATGAATGCCATGGCGATCAGGCTGAAGCCGGAGACCCAGAGCATGCCTGTCAACGTCGGGCCATCGACCGCCAGCGCCGAGCCAAACAACAGGTGCATCAGGTCCAGGCGTTTGCCGGCGATGCCGAGGATCAGCACGCCGCTGGCCAGTGAAATCGGGTAGATCGCGGCGAGGCTCGTGTCTTCCCGCAGGCCGGTTCGCCGGGTGATCCAGGCGGCGAGTCCGGCCATGCTGAGGCCTGCGCCGAGCCCGCCGATGGTCAGCGCGGGCAGACTCAAACCTGCGAACCAGAAGCCCAATGCAGCGCCGGGCAAGATACCGTGCGCCACCGCGTCACCGATCAGGCTCATGCGTCGCAGGATCAGAAACACACCGAGCGGTGCCGTGCTGCACGCCAGGACCAATCCACCAAGAAGCGCTCGACGCATGAACACGAACTCGTGGAATGGCTGCCAAAGATGAACGGCAGCGAGCATCAGGCCACCCGCGCTTGCGGTTGTTGATGGATCAGATCAATGCTCGACCCGAGGACGCAGCCGGTGCTTTTGATCAGCAACGTTTGAGGAATGTGTTGGCGAACGGCAGCCAGGTCATGGCACACGACAACCAAGGTTCGGCCTTCGGCATGCCAGGCGTGGATGTGTTTCCAGAGCAGCACCTGACCGAGTTCGTCGAGGGCGGCGTGGGGTTCGTCGAGCAACAGCAATGGCGCTTGCGCGAGGCTCAAACGGGCGAGCAGGGCACGCTGTAATTCGCCGCCGGACAAGGCCATCAATGGGCGCTGCTCCAGACCGGTCAGACACCAGTCTTCCAGCACGGCTTTGAGGCGTTGGCTGCGTATTTCTGCAGACCGCGTGCTGCCCCAGAAACCGGCGGCCACTAGCTCTTGCAAGCTGATGGGGAATTGGCGGTCCAGGTGTTGTTGCTGTGGAAGGAACGAGAGGCCGCCCTTGCGTGGAACATCCAGTTCGATTTTGCCGATGAGCGGTTTTTGTAAACCCGCGATCACTTTCAGCAGGCTGCTTTTACCCGAGCCATTGGCGCCGATCACAGCGGTCAGGCTGCCCTTGGGCAATTGGAAATCTACGGGTGGCGTGAGCGGTTGACCGGGTGCGCCCCATCGCAAGGCTTCGCAATGAATCATGCGGCCTCCCAGTTCCAGCGGCTTTCGGCGACCGCGTCGTGTGCGTGGAGGCTTTCGGCGTGGATGACTCGTATGTGGAAGGCGTTGATGCCGGGGGAGCGTTTCAGGGCCAGGTTCAAACGTCGTGCGGCGTCTTCGCAGAACATCAGGTTCTGACCGTTTGCCAGGGCGAAGGCTTGTTCATCGGCGCGTTTTACAGCGGTTTGTACGGCGGTGCCGAGGGCCGCTTCGGCGTCGTTGATGATTGCGATCAGCGGCAAGTCATCCAGATAGTCACTCAGTCGAAGCCGTAATTTCGCATTGCTCCGTTGGCTGTGAGGCGTTGCGATGATGCCTTTTGTGGAGCCGAGCCAGGTCAATACATCGGCGTGTTTCAGCGGCTGGTTGGCGAAGTCATCGACGAATTGCTGCTGAATCAACTGCCGGGAAAGCGCCGCTGAACACGGGCAGGTCGAGGAATAAGGCACGTCGATTTTTAGTTCCACGTGGAACATCGCGTTTTTCAAACGTGCTTCGATGCTCACTGGATACGTTTTCCAGCCGGCCAATGGACTGATTAGCGCCGGTCTTTTGAGCAGTAAATCGGTGTGAATTTTTAAGTACGCGCTAGTGGACAGTCCTTCATGAGTGTTGAGAAAGCTTTGCAAAACTCGCCGCAACAAGACGGGCGTCAGGTTTTCTTGCTCAAGCATTTCCAGCGTCAAATACAGCCGCGACATATGAATCCCGCGCGCCTCTCCATCATCAAGGCTGACGCCCGCGTCGGCCTTTGCACTCAGTCGTTGGCCATCGAATAAAACAGGAAGAGCAATGCCGCACATGCCCACCCAGTCAAGTGGCAGGGCTTGGCGTGAGGCCTGCGCGGCAATATCCGGCAGAGTCAGCGCATTCATGAGCAGGTCCATCGTGGGAGTCGATTCAATATGTTATGTTATTACATTAAAATCAACCATGCCTTTTTTATGAACGGGCTTTCATCATGCGTTTTCCCTGAGCGCTCCCGAACGGCTGATCATCGATGTGAGTGGCGCCAACCTGAATGGCAACCTCAGTCAGTTGGCGCTCAGCAACACTGTGATTCGCTCGATCCGTTCCCGGCAATTTGGTCAGGGTGATACGGGGATCGTCCTCGACTTCAGCGGTCCGGTGCAGCTCGCCAGTTTTTTGCTGCCACCGCAGGACGGCCAGGGCCATCGACTGGTACTTGATCTGAAGGTGGAGCGACCTCCGCCACGGCGCGCTTCATGGCGCAACGGGCCTGCTCAATCTCAAAGACAAGGACCCGATACTCGCCGGGGTGATTCTCGACATGTCGATGAACGCGACCATCGCGCCACCAGCAGGCCGTAGCCGATGGTTTATTCGAAGGATTACAGCGCTACTTCCAGAAAAACCCGCCGGTAAACACTTACATCGCGTGGCTGCAGGAGCAGAAAAAGTCCCAGGCCTAACACCCTGCAATTCGGCTACAAGTGAACTTGCCGCTGCTGCCGCCAGAGCTGGAAAACCGATTGATGGTGGTCCAGCCGACGCGGCGGTTATAGCCCACCCAGGCTTCGCCATCGGAAGCGAGCCCAGTGAAAAACGTGAGTTGTCCATAGCGACTGTTGGTCTGCGCCCAGTGGCGTTTTCCGGCCGCTTCGAAGCCCCGCAAATAGATCGTACTACCGACGGTGTTGACGCTATAGGCGTTGCCGTCGCCATCCACGCAGGCCAGCAGATGGGCGCTTCGGGTGCATTTGGCCAGGCTCGGGATTTGCGCCCAGGCGTCGACAGCGATCAGCAGCGAAACGCTCATCAGCGTTATTTTCAGGGCTACACGCATAGGATTTCTCACGGACCGAATGGGATTGAGCATCGTGCTCTTTATCATCGTGGGCAAGAGGAGAGTGGCTTGATCGTGTTGTTATACTATAACATCAAGTTAAGCCCGACACTGCGACCGGGCATCTCTATGAGGAATACCTGATGCCCAATCGTCTCCCCGTGACCGTCCTGTCGGGCTTTCTCGGCGCGGGCAAAAGCACGCTGCTCAACTACGTGTTGCGCAATCGCGACACCCTGCGCGTTGCCGTGATCGTCAATGATATGAGCGAAATCAACATCGATGGCGGGGAAGTCCAGCGCGATGTCACCCTGAATCGTGCGCAAGAAAAACTGGTGGAGATGAGCAATGGCTGCATCTGCTGCACCTTGCGCGAAGACTTGCTGGAAGAGGTGAGCAAACTCGCCAAGGAGGGTCGCTTTGATTATTTGTTGATCGAATCCACCGGCATTTCCGAGCCGCTGCCCGTGGCGGAAACCTTCACCTTCCGGGATGAAGAAGGGCAGAGCCTGGCTGACATCGCCCGGCTCGACACCATGGTCACGGTAGTTGATGGCATGAATTTCCTGCTCGACTATCAGGCCGCCGAAAGTCTCGCTTCCCGTGGTGAAACATTGGACGAGGAGGACGAACGCTCGATCACCGACCTGTTGATCGAGCAGATCGAGTTCGCCGACGTGATTCTGATCAGCAAAATCGACTTGATCAGCAGCAGTGAACGCCAGGAGCTGATCGCGATCCTTGAGCGGCTCAATGCCCAGGCAGAAATCATCCCCATGGTCATGGGCGAAATTCCCTTGGAGAAGATCCTGAATACCGGTCGTTTCGATTTCGACAAGGCCGCTCAGGCGCCGGGCTGGTTACAGGAGTTACGTGGCGAGCATGTGCCCGAAACCGACGAATACGGCATCGCTTCGACGGCCTACCGAGCACGCCGACCGTTTCATCCTCAGCGCTTTTTCAGTTTTATCGATCGCCCATGGGTGAATGGAAAACTGCTGCGCTCCAAAGGGTTTTTCTGGCTGGCGAGTAAGCACATGGACGCCGCTAGCTGGTCCCAGGCCGGCGGTTTGATGCGCCATGGTTTCGCCGGACGCTGGTGGCGTTTCGTACCGAAACAGCAGTGGCCGCAGGACGAAGAAAGCACGGCCGGAATCATGGAAAACTGGACCGCAGCCACCGGCGATTGCCGTCAGGAACTGGTGTTCATCGGCCAGAACATCGACTTCGCGCAACTCACCACCGAACTCGACAATTGCCTGCTGACCGACGATGAAATGGCGTTGGGTGTCGAGGGCTGGCGATTACTGCCAGATCCATTCGGTCCGTGGCATGAAGAGGCGGCAGCCTGATGTTGGCACCCCGTCTGAAGCCGCGACCGATCATTCATCAGGTTCAAGGTGAGACGCCGCAAGCACTGACCCGAATACTGGATGACGGCGTAAATCTTGCCATTTGGCAGCGCCAACTGCCGGCGCACATCGCTGATTTCGGGAGTTTGCTGCTGTCCCTGAACGAACCGTTGGCCGAGTCGCTGGTTCTGGACCTGCCCAGTGATGACACCGAACCCAATCTTCACGGATTGGCCTCAGGTTTCAGCGATCTCGAAGGTTACGAGGGTTTCGTCGCCGACGTCTCCTGGCTGGTCAGTGCTTTCGCCTGTTTGCTGGGCGCCAAGCGTATCGGCCTGCGCCTTCGGGTCCTGGACAAGGCCATGTGCCCGCGTTTCCACGTCGATCATGTGCCGGTACGGTTGATTACCACCTACGCCGGGATTGGCAGCCAGTGGTTGAAAGAAGGCGTGATGGATCGCCGTCAATTGAGCAAGCCCGAGGCCGAGCCTCAGGACGGTCCGCTGATCGAGCAGATCGCCAGCGGTGACGTCGCGCTGCTCAAAGGCGAGAAATGGCACGGCAACGAAGGCTTTGGCCTTATTCACCGTTCGCCACAGCTTGCGTCCGGTGAGCGGCGGTTGATACTGACGCTCGACTGGCTAGGCTAACGCTTCAAGGCTTGAGCCAGGTTCCCTGGCTCTGGGCTTCGCAAAACGGCTTTAAATACGCCGCATCCGTGGCGACGCCGTAATAGTGAATATCCTGACGGTAAGGCATATTGGCGACTTGGGCGTTGCTGCACACGCCGAATGCGCCGGTGGGGCATTGATCAACGTACTGCACCTCGACTTTCTGTCCCGGAAGGTTCGGCTGGCAGAAACCATCGGCGAACAGTTTTTCCGGGAGGTTGCGGTTCTGCTGGCAGACTTTCACGTCGAGTCGCGTAGCCGTGCTATGTACCACGCAGGCCTGGGCCAGCACCTCACCCGAAGTGAGCGCCAGGAGCAACGACAATCCCATCAACCGCATCCACCACCTCCTCAGAAAACATCGACCATGTTGCAGAATATTCCCACTCACGTCATTGCTGGCCCGTTGGGTGCCGGCAAGACCAGCTTGATCAAGAATCTGCTGATGCAGCGGCCGGTCGGTGAGCGCTGGGCAGTGCTGATCAACGAGTTCGGCCAGATCGGCCTCGACGCTGCGTTGCTGACCCAGGACGCCGATGGTATCGCACTGGGTGAAGTGGCCGGGGGTTGCTTGTGTTGCGTCAACGGTGCGCCGTTTCAGATCGGTCTCGGGCGTTTGCTGCGCAAGGCGCGCCCGGATCGGTTATTCATCGAACCTTCCGGGCTGGGTCATCCGGCGCAGTTGCTCAGGCAGTTGAGTGAGGCGCCGTGGCATGGCGTGCTGGCAATTCAGCCTTGTGTGCTGGTATTGGATGCCCAGGCACTCGCCGCTGGCAAACCACTGCCCGAGGCGCAACAGGACGCGTTGAGCAGTGCCGGTTTGTTGTTGCTGAACAAGGCGGAAGGTCTCGACGCCAATGATCGCCAGCGAATCGCCGCGCAGCTGCCTTCTCAACCTCTGTATTGGACGCAGCAAGCCCTCTTGCCGTTGAGCAAATTACCGGGGTTCGGGGTTCAGGCTGTGGCGGGTGTGGATAACTTCATCGCGCCCAAAGGTTTGGCGCAGATGCCGGCCATCTGGACGGATCCCGCGCTGCCAATTTGCTTGAGTCAGGAACAGGAGGGCGGCTGGAGCGTCGGCTGGCGTTGGCATCCGAGTCAGACATTCGATGCGGCGCGCGTTGGCCAGTGGCTTGAAAGCCTTGTCTGGCGGCGGGCGAAGCTGGTTATCCACAGCGTCGACGGTTGGGTTTCGGCGAATGCACTGGAAAACTCGGTGCTGAACTGGCAGCCCAGCGAATGGCGGCGTGATTCGCGTATCGAGCTGATTTTCAGTGAACCGCAGGATATTGATTCATTGCAGAGAGATCTAGCCAACTGCCGATTGAGCCCGACTCAAATCATGGACGCCATTTAGTGTGTTCTTGCCGCCACTGGCTCAGCTCGATCACTTCAGCGCGCGGCTTCACGACATCGCCCACCGCAGGCGTGTCGTCGAACGGCATCGGGTAGGGCGCCAGCTCAATCTGCGCACTGTGGGCGCCGAACTGGGTGATGGTGCCGTTGTGACGGGTTTCACCGGTCACTGTGAATTCGAAGTTGTACACACGGGCGAGACGCCGCCGGTCGTTGGCATCTTTGATGAACGCGATCTTTTTCAAGGCCACGTTGCCGTCCAGCAGCTCGATTCCAAGCTTTGCGCAATGCTGCTTGACCCGTTCCAACGCACGCTCGCGCAAGCCATGGTTGTGCCACAACCACGCGCCACCGGTGGCAAGCAGCATCAGGACGAAGATATTTCCAAGGGTCAGCATGAACAAGTTGCTCCAACTAGATAGTGTCAGCTTAACTGCGTCGCCGGCCTGTCGTACAGGCTGCGTTTAGTCGCATACTGCGCGGCTTGAATTTTAATCGTTTTACGGAAAACTCACCGCATGAAACGTACGCCCCATCTGCTCGCCATCCAGTCCCACGTGGTGTTCGGTCACGCTGGCAACAGCGCCGCGGTTTTCCCGATGCAGCGGGTCGGGGTGAATGTCTGGCCGCTCAATACCGTGCAGTTCTCCAACCACACCCAGTACGGCCAGTGGGCCGGTGAAGTGCTGGCGCCGCATCAGATTCCCGAGCTGGTCGAAGGCATCGCGGCGATTGGCGAGCTGGGCAACTGCGACGCCGTGTTGTCCGGGTATCTCGGCAGTGCCGCCCAGGGCCGGGCGATTCTGACGGGTGTGGCGCGGATCAAGTCGATGAATCCCAAGGCGCTGTATCTGTGTGACCCGGTGATGGGCCACCCGGAGAAGGGTTGCAGCGTGCCGGCGGAAGTCAGCGATTTCCTGCTGGAGGAGGCGGCTGCGGTGGCGGACTTCATGTGCCCGAACCAGCTGGAACTGGACAGCTTTTCGGGGCGCAGACCGCAATCGTTGTTCGATTGCCTGGCCATGGCGCGAGCGTTGCTGGCGCGCGGTCCAAAGGCTGTGCTGGTCAAGCATCTGGACTATCCCGGTAAGCCGGCGGATGTTTTCGAGATGCTGCTGGTGACGGCCGAAGGCAGCTGGCATTTGCGTCGTCCCATGCTGGCATTTCCGCGTCAGCCAGTGGGCGTTGGCGATCTGACATCCGGGCTGTTTCTGGCTCGCGTGCTGTTGGGCGATAGCCTGGTGGCGGCTTTCGAGTTTGCAGCGTCGGCGGTGCATGAAGTGCTGCTGGAAACCCAGGCCTGCGCCAGCTATGAGCTGGAATTGGTGCGGGCTCAGGACCGGATTGCCCATCCACGGGTGCGGTTCGAGGCGACGGCGATCAGCTTGTAACGGCGTCGCGGGCAGAAAAAACCGCAGCCTCTGCAGAGGCTGCGGCCTTTGCCCTATCAGGCGTCGCCCTTGATGTCCTGATAACGCTTTTCCAGTTCCTGACGAATCTGCCGACGTTGCTGGGCCTGCATGAAGCGGCGTTTGTCTTCGCTGTTCTGCGGTTGCAGTGGTGGGACAGCAGCCGGTTTGCGGTCGTCATCCACGGCGACCATGGTGAAGAAGCAGCTGTTGGTGTGGCGCACCGAGCGCTCACGAATGTTCTCGGTAACCACCTTGATGCCCACCTCCATGGAGGTGTTGCCGGTGTAATTGACCGAGGCCAGAAAGGTCACCAGTTCGCCGACATGAATCGGCTCGCGGAAAATCACTTGGTCCACCGACAGGGTCACCACGTAGCGGCCGGCATAACGGCTGGCGCAGGCGTAGGCCACTTCGTCGAGGTATTTGAGCAAGGTACCGCCGTGGACATTGCCAGAGAAGTTGGCCATGTCGGGGGTCATCAATACCGTCATCGACAGTTGTGCGTTTCCGGGTTCCATAGCGTTCTCACGGTTCAAGGCAGAATTTCGGGAGGGCGGCACCTCTGCGGGCGCCTCGTCAGCTTTTCCAAACCAACAGTTATCGGGACGCCGAGCGGGTGGCTGCCGTCACGCTCGGATCGATCTGTTTCCATATATTGCACCGTCTTTCTGCCAGAAGTCGCGGTGTTACCCTTCAAAAGCCCGCCTCAAGGGCAATTCCTACTCGGAAAGTGGATTTTTTCCTTGCTCGAACAGACCTTTCCCACGTCTGTCGATTGAGCAATGTACCCAAGGAGCCCCACACCATGCACGCCATCAGTTTTATTCAAGATTTGGCAGTGATCATGTTGATCGCGGGTGTGGTGACCGTACTGTTTCATCGCTTCAAACAACCGGTGGTGCTCGGCTACATCGTCGCCGGCTTCATCATCGGTCCGCACACCCCGCCGTTCAGCCTGATTCACGATGAAGAAACCATCAAGACCCTCGCCGAACTCGGGGTGATTTTCCTGATGTTCTGCCTGGGTCTGGAGTTCAGCCTGCGCAAGCTGTTCAAGGTCGGCGCCACGGCGTTCATCGCGGCGTTCCTGGAAATCGTGTTGATGATCTGGATCGGCTACGAGATCGGCCGCTGGTTCGACTGGAACACCATGGACTCATTGTTCCTCGGCGCGATCCTGGCGATTTCCTCGACCACTATCATCGTCAAGGCGCTCAACGACCTGAAGATGAAGAACGAACGTTTTGCGCAGCTGATCTTCGGCGTGCTGATCGTCGAGGATATCCTTGGCATCGGCATCATCGCTTTGCTATCGAGCATCGCAGTCAGCGGCACGGTCAGTTCCGGCGACGTGTTTTCCACGGTCGGCAAGCTCTCGCTCTTCATGATCGTCGCACTGGTCATCGGCATCCTGTTGGTACCGCGATTGCTGGCCTACGTGGCGAAGTTCGACAGCAATGAAATGCTGCTGATCACTGTGTTGGGCCTGTGTTTCGGCTTCTGTTTGCTGGTGGTCAAACTTGAGTACAGCATGGTACTCGGCGCCTTCCTGATTGGCGCGATCATGGCTGAATCCCGGCAATTGCTGAAAATCGAGCGCTTGATCGAACCGGTTCGCGACCTGTTCAGTGCGATCTTTTTTGTCGCCATCGGGTTGATGCTCGAACCGATGATCCTGCTGCAATATGCGTGGCCGATTGCGGTGATCACCGTGGCCGTGGTGCTGGGCAAGATGTTGTCTTGCGGCCTGGGCGCCTTTATCGCTGGCAATGATGGACGCACCTCACTTCGAGTCGGGATGGGTCTTTCGCAGATTGGCGAATTTTCTTTCATCATCGCCGCGCTGGGCATGACGCTGCAGGTCACCAGCAACTTCCTCTACCCGGTCGCCGTTGCTGTCTCGGTGATCACCACGTTGCTGACGCCTTACCTGATCCGCGCGGCTGATCCGCTGTCGATCAAGCTTGCCTCGGTGATGCCGCAACGACTGGGCAGGGTATTGGGGATGTACGGTGAATGGCTGCGCAGCATCCAGCCTCAGGGCGAGGGCGCGCTGCTGGCATCGATGATTCGGCGGATTCTGTTGCAAGTGGGGGTCAATCTGGCACTGGTGATTGCGATCTTCTTCTCGGGCGCGTTTTTTGCCGAGCGCATGTCGGCGTACCTGCAAGCCTGGATCAGTGACCCGAGCTGGCAGAAAGCGTTGATCTGGGGTGGGGCGTTGCTGTTGTCGCTACCGTTCCTGATTGCCGCCTATCGCAAGCTCAAGGCGCTTTCGATGCTGTTGGCGGAGATGGGCGTGAAGCCGGAGATGGCCGGCCGCCACACGCAGCGAGTGCGCCGGGTGATCGCCGAAGTGATCCCGATCCTCTCGCTGCTGTTGATTTTCCTGCTGCTGGCAGCCTTGTCGGCCAGTATTCTGCCGACCAACAAGTTGCTGATGCTGATCGTCGTAGTCGCGGCCGCTGTAGCGGCGCTGCTCTGGCGCTGGTTCATCCGCGTTCATACGCGCATGCAGGTGGCCTTGCTGGAAACCCTGGACAACCACAAGGATTCGTCCGGGCATTGAAATTTGACCTGTAGCAGCTGGCGCAGCCTGCGTCCGGCTGCGCAGCAGTCGTAAACCCTGACGACTCAGTTAGCCTGAAACACTTCATTGCTTTATTTTGCGACTGCTGCGCAGCCGGACGCAGGCTACGCCAGCTGCTACAAAGTCGCCCTTGTTCAGCTTTCCAGCCAGACGTCCCGCGCCCAGTGCCAAACCGATTCCCAGGTTTCTTCGGCGATCAGCTCTTCTTCGGCCAACCACAACACCACGGTGCCGTCTTCTTCGACCAGGTAGTAGTTGTCACCGTCCTGGCAGATCGGAATCATGCTGCGATCAACGCCCGCATCCCAGGCGTTGGCGGCAACGTCCGGCAGGTAAGTGTGGGATTGCGGGTCGGTAACGGTCACCGGTTCCAGGCTGCCGTAGACGACGTCGCTGACGGTCAGCAAAAACTCTCTGAAGACAAACGGAATATCGATGAACAGCTGTTCTTCGATTTCCACCAATTGATCTTCGTCGGGCAACTCCAAGGGGACCGGTACCGGTTCGTTGGCTTCACGCAGTTGTTCGATGATTTCTTCCACGTCCGGGATCCTCTTGCTTGATGGCGCGGTTTAGTTGGGGCGGTTTATACAGTAGCTCGCTATAGATGCAACCGCGAAATAGAAAACCCCGGCAAAGGCCGGGGTTTTCATTACAGCATGCTTAACGCAGGAGGGATCAGCCGTTCTGGCGGATACCGGCGACCAGCCAAGGCTGGTTCTCGCCCTGCGGACGTTCCATGTTCCAGCTTTCGCTGAACACTTCGCCCTGGTCAAAGCGCGAGGTCTTCGACACACCGCTGAAGGTCAGGGTGGCGATGGTCTTGTCGGCGCGATCATCCACGCCGTCCAGTTGTACATTGAGGTTATCAATGTAGGTGGACTGGAAACCTTCACCCAGGTCGGCACGTTCGCGCTTGAGGAACTCCAGCAGCTGTGGGGTCACGAACTCGGCGATCTTGTCCATTTCGTTGGCGTCCCAGTGCTGTTGCAGGGACTGGAAGTGGTTGCGGGCCGCTTCAATGAAACTCTTTTCATTGAACCAGGCCGGAGCATTGATCACCGGACGAGCGGCAGCCGGTGCTGCCGAGCCGCCGAAGATCGAACCGCCTGCAGGCTTCTGTTCCAATACTTCACGCTGCATTGGTGCGCCAGCTGGAGCCAGGTGCTCTTGCTGCTTGCGGCGACGAGCGGCAATGAAGCGGAAGACCAGGAAGGCGATGACCGCCATGATCAGGATGTCAAAGATTTGCATGCCCTGGAAGCCGCCGCCCATGAACATGGAGGCCAGCAGGCCACCGGCAGCGATACCGGCCAGAGGGCCGAGCCAGCGCGAAGCACCGCCGGCCTTGGCGGCAGCGCCAGCGGCACCGGCCGCGCCGGCAGTAGCAGCAGCGCCACCGGCGGCAGAAGAAGGCGCCATTTGGCTGGTCTGGTGAGTCGGCGCAGCGCCGGAGCTCTTGCCGCCACCAAAGCGCTTGGCGGCATTGGCGTCGAGGCTCATCGTCAGGCCAATGCACAACGCCATGGCGATGCTAAGAAAACGTTTCATAAAGGGAATTCCCATTTGTGGAAGGCACGCGCGCCATGTTGCACAGCTGAAGTGTTACTGGCTAGCGGCAGAGTGTTTCGGGCTTTTGCCTGACAGGTTGCGTTCAGCTTCAGTCAGCGCAATAAGGCCTGTTAACTTTGGTCTGTAGGACGAGTGGATAAGTTCTGTAGGAAGGGTGTCCGGTCGGATAAACCTTGTGGGAGCGAGCCGGCTCCGGGCGGCGTTCCGACGAAGGCCGCACCGCGGTTTGTCAGAAACACCGCGTTATCGTTCTTCGCGAGCAAGCCCGCTCCCACATAAGCCCTCTGGCGGGCTTTAGATCGCTTCCAGCTTCGCGTATCCCAGCATCAGCCACTTGCTGCCTTCACCGAAGTTCACTTGGACCCGGGCCTGTGCACCGGCACCTTCGAAGTTCAGGATCACGCCATCGCCGAACACCGAATGCCGTACCGCTTGGCCGAGGCTGAATCCGGTATCCGGGATCTCGCTACCGCCAAACAGGCTGCTGGAGCTCTGCTGCTGGCCGCCGCCGAACGGACGGCTGACGCTGTTGGACAGCCGCACTTCCTGGATCAGGCCTTTCGGCACTTCACGTACGAAACGCGACACCTTGTTGTAGGTCTCGCTGCCGTACAGGCGTCGGGTTTCAGCATAGGTCATCACCAGGTTCTGCATGGCCCGGGTGATGCCGACGTAGGCCAGACGGCGTTCCTCTTCAAGGCGGCCAGGTTCTTCCAGGCTCATCTTGTGCGGGAACAGGCCTTCTTCCATGCCCACCAGGAACACGTAAGGGAATTCCAGGCCCTTGGCACTGTGCAGGGTCATTAACTGAATGCTGTCTTCGTGCTCGTCGGCCTGAGTATCCCCGGCCTCCAGCGACGCGTGACCGAGGAACGCCGCCAATGGCGTCAGATCTTCGTCTTCTTCAGCATTTTCGAAATTGCGCGCAGCGCTGACCAGTTCCTCAAGGTTTTCTACCCGGGCCTGGCCTTTCTCGCCTTTTTCCGCTTCGTGATAGGCAATCAGCCCGGATTGCTCGATGACGGTCTGGGTCATCAGGTGCAGCGGCATTTCCATGCACTTGGCGGCGAGGTTCTCGATCAGCTCGATAAATGCCCCGAGTGCGCCAGCGGCGCGACCGGTCAGGCCTTTATTGGCGACCAGCAGGCGCATGGCTTCCCACATCGACACATCGCTGTGACGGGCATGGTCGCGAATCGCTTCGACGGTTTTCTCACCGATACCACGGGCCGGAACGTTGATCACCCGCTCCAGCGCTGCATCGTTGCCACGACCTTCGAGCAAACGCAGGTAAGCCATGGCGTTCTTGATTTCTGCCCGCTCGAAGAAGCGCTGGCCGCCATAGATTCGGTACGGAATGCGCTCGCGTAGCAAGGCTTCTTCCAAAACGCGCGATTGGGCGTTGGAGCGGTACAAAATCGCAATATCGCTGCGGGCCAAGCCGGTTTTCAGCGCACTTTCGATGGTTTCCACCACGTAGCGTGCTTCATCGTGCTCGTTGAATGCGGCGTACAGGTTGATCGCTTCGCCTTCGCCGCCGTCGGTCCACAGCTCTTTGCCCATGCGTCCGGTGTTGTTGGCGATCAGGGCGTTGGCGGCCTTGAGAATCCCGGCGGTGGAGCGGTAGTTCTGCTCCAGACGAATGGTTTCGGCGTCCGGGAAGTCGTCGGAGTACTGATAGATGTTCTCGATTTTCGCGCCACGCCAGCCGTAAATCGACTGGTCGTCGTCGCCGACCACCATCAAGCTGTCGCCGCCCTTGGCCAGCAAACGCAACCAGGCGTACTGCACGGCGTTGGTGTCCTGGAACTCGTCCACAAGAATGTGCCGGAAGCGCTTTTGATAGTGCGCCAGCAGACCCGGATGATCGCGCCACAGATCGAGGGCGCGCAGCAGCAGTTCGGAGAAGTCAATCACGCCGGCGCGCAGGCACGCGGCCTCATAGGCTTCATAAATGCTGCGCATGGTCGCCAAAAACAGGTCGCCGCTGGCTTGAATGTGCTGCGGACGCAGACCTTCGTCTTTCTGCCCGTTGATGAACCACTGGGCCTGACGGGCCGGCCAGCGTTGTTCATCCAGACCCAGCTCGCGGATCACCCGCTTGACCAGCCGTTGCTGGTCGTCGCTGTCGAGAATCTGGAAAGTCTGGCTCAGGCCGGCTTCCTGCCAGTGCGCCCGCAACAAGCGGTGCGCCAGGCCGTGGAAGGTACCGACCCACATGCCGGCCGGGTTGATACCCATCAGCTGCTCGATGCGATGACGCATCTCGGCAGCGGCCTTATTGGTGAAGGTCACCGACAGGATCGAGTGGGGCGAGGCGTTTTCGACCTGGATCAACCAGGCGATACGGTGCACCAGCACTCGGGTTTTACCGGAACCAGCACCGGCCAGGACCAACTGACGACCCACGGAGGCAGCTACGGCCTGGCGTTGGGCATCGTTGAGGGAGTTCAGCAGAAGGGAGAGATCATCGCGCATCGGGGCATTCTAGGGTGCGCCGTCACACCGGGCAAACCGAGCTTTGCATTAGCCGATGAAAGAAGCACGGATGACGACCGGTCGGTCACTGGCTGCAGGCGTTGGCGGGGCTCGCTCCAAGCCTTTTCAGCGGCTAAGGAGGGGGGCAGTTTTTGTCGTTTTTATGATCTCGGGCAGTTTGGTCCGAGCATTTGCTTGTGTATGCTCCGTCGACGTTTCGGGCTCATGCTCATCATTATAAGAACAAGAACATTGCCTATGACCCTCAGCACCGACCTGTCGGGCCCCGTTGTGGAGCCCCGGGTTATCCGCAAACAGTACGCGATGGAAATGGCGGTCGAACGCACGCGTCTGCTTTATCAGGGCTCGTTGCTGCCCACGTTATTCATGTTGATCAATGGTCTGGTCTGCGCTGGCTTGCTTTGGAGTCCGCAGCGCTATTTCCTGGTCAGCGTCTGGCTGGTGTGGCTGTTGTCGCTGGTGGCATTGCGGGTGATTCAAGTCGCAGCCTTTGATTCGGCGATACCCAACCGCCAAGCCCAGCCGATCTGGCGCCGCATGTTTTTGCTGGGGTCGGCCATGACCGGCCTGACCCTGGCCGGCGCCGGCATTGCCCTGGTACCCGCCGACAATTTCATGCAGCAAGCCTGGGTGTTCGGCCTGATCGGCGCAGCGGCGCTTTCGGCCAGCGTTGCCTACGCGGTCAACCTGCCGGCGTTTCTGTCCTTTACCTTGCCCTGTTTGTTGCCGGCCATCGGCTATCTGTTCTGGGGCGGCGATGAACAAGGTCAGGGATGGGGCTGGTTCGGGTTGATTTTACTGGGCGCGCTAAGTGTGGTCGCCTGGCAGGTCAATCGGCTCATCGATAGCGGGCTGTTGCGGCGCTTCCAGAATCAGGCATTGATCGAGCACTTGCAGCAGGCCCAACGTTGCAGTGACCAGCTCAATCACAAGCTGGCCAAGGAAATCGACCAGCGCCGTCGTGCCGAAGACGAACTGCGGCAAATTCAGATCGAGCTGGAAAGCCGCGTCGCCCAGCGCAGCCTGGAGCTGGACGCCGCCAACCAGGCCCTGAGCAAGAGTGAAGCGCGTCTGGCGCTGGCGTTGAAGGCCAGTGAGTTGGGCTTGTGGGACTGGAACCTGCAAACCGACGAAGTCCATCACACCCACCTTCAGGAGCTGTTCGGCCTGGAACCGGAACTCGTAACGGCGATGCTCCGCCACCTCAAGCCGCGCTTGCACCCTGATGACTTGCCGTCGCTCAAGCGCGCGCTGGTCGAGCATTTGAAGGGGCGCAGCGAGGATTACCAAATCGAGTACCGCGTGCGCCACGGCGATGGCCATTGGGTCTGGATTGAGGACCGAGGACGAGCCGTTGAGCGCGGCGAAAATGGCCGAGTGATCCGCATGGTCGGCACCCGTCGCGACATCAGTGTCAGCAAAGGTCTGGAAGAGCAGCGGCAATTGGCCGCGACGGTGTTCGAGGCCGCCAGCGAAGGCATTGTGATTTTCGATCCGAATTACGCGCTGATCGCGATCAATCAGGCCTTCAGTCGAGTCACCGGCTACGACATTGAAGACATGATCGGACGCAACGTGATTGAGTTGCCATGCAGTCGCGATGCCCGCCGGCACTACGCGGCGATTCATCAGGCGCTGGAGCAGCACGGCAGTTGGCAGGGCGAGCTGGTAGAAACCCGCAAGAATGGCGAGGTGTATCCGCAATGGTTGCAACTTAATGCTGTGCGCGATGCTCGGGGAAATGTGAGCCATATCGTGGGCTTCTTCGCCGATCTATCGGCTCGCCGCGAATCCGAAGAACGCATGCGTTACCTGATTCATTACGACGAATTGACGGGTCTGGCTAACCGTTCACTGTTCCGCGAACGGCTAAGCGAGGCCCATCAGCGGGTGCGCCAGGGCGGCCACCGCAATCTGGCGTTGCTGCATATCAATCTGGATCGTTTCAAGCTGCTCAACGACAGCCTTGGCCATGAAATCGCCGACCAACTCTTGCAGAAAATGGCCCGGCGGCTGGTCAATGCGTTACCTGAGGCGGACACCATCGCTCGCTTATCCGGCGATGAATTTGCCGTGTTGTTCAATGCCTACGGCAACCTGTCGAGTCTGGCGCGGGTAGCGACCCGACTGTCGACCAAGCTGCGTTTGCCGATCACTGTCGATGGCCATGAACTGGTGGTCAGCGCATCCATGGGCATCAGCCTGTTGCCAGACAACGCGCGAGAAATTTCCGCGCTGGTCAGTCAGTCGAATATGGCCATGCAGCACGCCAAGCACCTGGGCGGAAATAACTTCCAGTTCTACACCGACAGCCTGCAAGCCAGTACGTTGGAGCGCTTGCAGCTGGAAAATCAGCTGCGTAAAGCCATCGAAGAGAAGCAGTTGAAGGTGTTTTACCAACCGAAACTGTGCCTCGCCACGGGTCGACTGAATGCCGCCGAGGCGCTGGTGCGCTGGGATCACCCGACCATGGGGCGGGTGCCGCCGGGGGACTTCATCGGCCTGGCCGAGGAAACGGGGTTGATCGGTCCGATCGGCGAGTTCGTGTTGCGTCAGGCTTGTTGGCAAGCCTGTGAGTGGCAGCGTCAGGGGCTTGAACCGATTCGGGTGTCGGTCAATCTGTCGGTGCATCAATTGCGTCAGGGCAAACTGGTCAGCCTGGTGCGTCAGGTGCTGGAAGAAACCGGTCTGGCGCCGTACTACCTCGAGCTGGAACTTACCGAAAGTCAGTTGCTGGACAGCGTCGAGCACATCATCGCGACCTTCCAGCAATTGCGTGATTTGGGGGTTAAGTTGGCGATCGACGATTTCGGCACGGGTTATTCGTCCTTGAGCTACCTCAAGCGCATCCCCGTGGATTACGTGAAGATCGATCAGGCATTTATCCGCGGTCTGGGGGAGGGCAGCGAGGATGCGGCGATCACCCGGGCAATCATTGCCATGGCGCACGGGTTGTCGTTGAAAGTAGTGGCTGAAGGGGTGGAGCGGCCGGAGCAGCTTGAGTTTTTGAAAACCGAGCACTGCGATGAAGTGCAGGGGTATTTGATCAGCCGCCCGGTCGAGGCCGATGGCCTGGCCGAGCTGTTGCGTGCGGACGCGAAACCCTTGTAGGGGCTACATGGAGCGCATGTGGCGTGAAATGGGGACATCGAGTTACGCATTGAGCAGGCAAAAAGCCGATTCTTGTAGTATAACTACAAGCGCGCTACATCCCCGGCACCTGCCAATAACAAAGAGTCCAGCCCTTTGAATCTGCTGCAACACATCGCCCAGTCACGCCACCTCTTACGCAAGTCGGAGCTCAAGGTCGCCGACCACGTGCTGCTTGATCCTGCGGCGGTGATGCACAGCTCCATGGCCGACCTGGCCCACAACGTGGGCATCAGCGAACCGACCATCGTGCGCTTTTGCCGCGCCATCGGTTGTTCCGGTTTCCAGGATTTGAAGCTGAAGCTGGCGCAGAGTCTTGCTGCCGGCGCGAGCTTCGGGCAGTTCGCGATTCATGAAGACGATTCAGTCGCTGACTACAGCCTGAAAATCTTCGACACCACCCTGCACACCCTGATGGAGGTTCGCGAGAAGCTCGATCCGGTGGAGTTGCAGCGCGCTGTGTCGCTCATGTCGCAGGCCCAGCGGGTCGAGTTTTATGGCTTTGGTGCTTCGGGTGCAGTGGCGGCAGACGCCCAGCACAAGTTCTTCCGTTTGTTGCTGACGGCGGCGGCGTATTCCGACCCGCACATGCAGGCGATGTCGGCGGTCACATTGAAACCGACCGATGTGGCGATCTGTATTTCCCAGTCCGGGCGTTCCAAGGACCTGTTGATCACCGCCAATCTGGTGCGTGAAAGCGGCGCTTCGCTGATCACCTTGTGCCCGAGCCAGACGCCGTTGGCTGAGCTATCGACCGTCAACCTGGCGATCGATGTGCACGAAGACACCGAGATCTATACGCCGCTGACCTCGCGGATCGCTCACCTGGTGGTGATCGACGTGTTGGCGATGGGCGTGGCCATGGCGCGCGGGCCGAGCCTGGTCAATCACCTCAAGAGCGTCAAGCGCAGCCTTCGCAGCTTGCGGCTGTCGCCTAAATCGGTAAAAGCGCTGGACGATTGATTCGTCGTTTGGCTTGAGAAAGTCTTCGCGGGCAAGCCTCGCTTCTACAGGTTAAGCGGTGCCCGTAGGAGCGAGGCTTGCCCGCGAAGGCGTCCTCAAATACGACAACTTTCATCTGCCTGTAACGTGCAAGCCGCCAAACCGTCATCCCTGGTGCCCATCCTGTAACTCCCGTAATCGCCTTGGGAGACTCGAAATGGCCCAGCCCTACGAAGAACGCAACAGCGCCGTCAGAACCCGTCGTCAGCAGGAAGACCAGCGCCGCATGGAATTTCGCCGCGCTATCGAAGATCGCTGCGAACGCCGCCAGCTTCTGGCCGAGATCGGCGATTTTCCTGGCGATCTGGAGCTCAACTACTGGCAGGCCGCACCGGCAACTTCCCGTCGAAGCGCTCAACCAGCGCGCTGATCTGCACCCGCTCGCTGCGAATAAACGCAAGGAACGCGTGCGCCACCGGCGACAGCCGTTTCGCCTTGGCCTGCACCAGGCACCAGCTGCGGTACAGCGGCAGCTCTTCGATCGGCAGCTCTATGAGTGCGCCGGTCGCCAACTCAAGGTTCAGGGCGTGGCGCGTCAATAGTGCCAGGCCCAGACCCGCCAGTACGCATTCACGCTGGGCTTCAGCCGACGCCACTTCCTGGGTCTGCGTGAAGTGCACGCGCTTTTCCTTGAAATACTCCTCGCAAGCCAGCCGCGTACCTGAGCCCGGTTCGCGCAGTAGCAGGGTGTAGGGCTCAAGATCCTGCAAGCGCAGCGGTCCCATATGGGACAGCGGGTGATCCGGCGGCGCCACGGCGACAATTGGATTGTTGAGAAACGGCAGAAACTCCAGCCCCATGTCTTGCGGCACCATCGACATGATCACCAGATCATCGCGGTTGTCCGACAGGCGTCGAATCACTTGGCCGCGGTTGACCACTGTCAGGTGCAGGTTCACTTCCGGATGCTGGCGTTTGAACGCGGCAAACAGATGCGGCACGAAATACTTGGCGCTGGATTCGACCGCCAGTTTCAGCTGACCTTGCAGCGATCCCTGCATGTCTGAAAGCTGCATGTCGAGGTTTTCCAGGCGTCCGAAAATATCCCGGCTGGCGCGCTGAAGGGCTTCGGCTGCCTCGGTCATGTAAAGCTTTTTGCCGACGTAATCGAACAACGGTTGACCAATCAGCTCCTCAAGTTGACGAATCTGTAGGCTCACGGCAGGTTGTGTGAGAGACATTTCTTCAGCTGCGCGGCTGTAGGACCTCAAATCACAGACTTCATTGAAGATCTGTAATTGACGCAATGTCATACGCATCAATGACTTACGCATTTTTTTGCGCTCTCGCTGCAGACTGATGCGTCAACTATAAGTCTTTACTTATGGCTGACCCAATTATTATTCATTTTTGTTAATCCCTTGTGAGGGCTAGTGTGGGGCTGCGACTGAATCGAAACATTTGGTCACGCGTCGACCTGGGCTACCAGGTCGTGGGTACCACCGGCTCAAGGGAACCTCCAAGTGATAAAAAAGATCCTGATCGCCAACCGTGGTGAGATTGCCGTACGAATCGTGCGTGCCTGCGCCGAGATGGGCATTCGCTCGGTCGCGATCTATTCCGACGCCGACCGCCATGCCTTGCATGTGAAGCGTGCGGATGAGGCCCACAGCATCGGTGCCGAGCCACTGGCTGGTTACCTGAACGCGCGTAAACTGGTGAATCTGGCGGTGGAAACCGGTTGTGATGCGTTGCATCCCGGCTACGGCTTTCTTTCGGAAAACGCTGAACTGGCAGATATCTGCGCAGAACGCGGCATCAAGTTCATCGGTCCATCGGCTGAAGTGATTCGCCGTATGGGCGACAAGACTGAAGCCCGTCGCAGCATGATCAAGGCCGGCGTACCCGTCACCCCGGGGACCGAAGGCAACGTCGCGGACATCGCCGAAGCCTTGATTGAAGGCGACCGCATCGGTTATCCGGTGATGCTCAAGGCGACTTCCGGTGGTGGTGGCCGGGGTATCCGTCGCTGCGACAGCCGAGAAGAACTCGAACAAGCCTTCCCGCGAGTCATTTCCGAAGCCACCAAGGCCTTCGGTTCGGCGGAAGTGTTCCTGGAAAAATGCATCGTCAATCCGAAACACATCGAAGCGCAGATCCTCGGCGACAGCTTCGGCAACGTGGTGCACCTGTTCGAGCGTGACTGCTCGATCCAGCGCCGTAACCAGAAGCTCATCGAAATCGCCCCGAGCCCGCAACTGACCCCGGAACAGCGTGCCTACATCGGCGACCTGTCGGTGCGTGCGGCCAAGGCCGTGGGTTACGAGAACGCCGGCACCGTGGAGTTCCTGCTCGCCGAGGGCGAGGTGTACTTCATGGAGATGAACACCCGGGTGCAGGTGGAACACACCATCACCGAAGAAATCACCGGCATCGACATTGTGCGTGAGCAGATTCGCATCGCGTCCGGCCTGCCGCTTTCGGTGAAACAGGAAGACATCCAGCACCGCGGTTTCGCGCTGCAATTCCGGATCAACGCCGAAGACCCGAAAAACAACTTCCTGCCAAGCTTTGGCAAGATCACCCGTTACTACGCGCCCGGCGGCCCCGGCGTGCGCACCGACACGGCGATCTACACCGGCTACACCATTCCGCCGTACTACGACTCCATGTGTCTGAAACTGGTGGTATGGGCGCTGACTTGGGAAGAGGCGATGGATCGTGGCTTGCGCGCTCTGGACGACATGCGCCTGCAAGGGGTCAAGACCACCGCCGCGTACTACCAGGAAATCCTGCGTAATCCGGAATTCCGTAGCGGCCAGTTCAATACCAGCTTCGTTGAAAGCCATCCTGAACTGACCAACTACTCGATCAAGCGCAAACCCGAAGAGCTGGCCCTGGCCATCGCCGCCGCCATTGCCGCCCACGCAGGCCTGTGAGGAATATTCCAATGACTAAGACCCCTGTTTCTAAAAAGATACACGTTACCGACACAATCCTGCGCGACGCCCACCAATCGCTGCTCGCCACCCGCATGCGCACCGAAGACATGCTGCCGATCTGCGACAAGCTCGACAAAGTCGGCTACTGGTCGCTGGAATGCTGGGGCGGCGCGACATTCGACGCCTGCGTACGCTTCCTCAAAGAAGACCCTTGGGAGCGCCTGCGCCAACTGCGCGCGGCATTGCCTAACACGCGTCTGCAAATGCTCCTGCGTGGCCAGAACCTGCTGGGCTATCGCCACTACAGCGATGACGTGGTCAAAGCCTTTGTTGCCAAGGCCGCGGTCAACGGCATCGATGTGTTCCGCATCTTCGACGCCATGAACGACGTGCGTAACCTGCGCGTCGCTATCGAAGCAGTAAAAGCTGCCGGTAAACACGCCCAAGGCACCATCGCGTACACCACCAGCCCGGTGCACACCATCGAAGCCTTCGTGGCGCAAGCCCGGCAAATGGAGGCCATGGGTTGCGACTCGGTGGCCATCAAGGACATGGCTGGCCTGCTGACGCCGTACGCCACCGGCGAACTGGTCAGGGCGTTGAAATCCGAGCAATCGCTGCCCGTGTTCATTCACTCGCACGATACCGCTGGCATGGCAACGATGTGCCAACTGAAGGCCATCGAGAACGGCGCCGATCACATCGACACCGCGATCTCCAGCTTCGCCTCGGGCACCAGCCACCCAGGTACTGAGTCGATGGTTGCCGCCCTTAAAGGCAGTGAGTACGACACCGGCCTGAACCTGGAGCTGCTGCAAGAGATTGGCTTGTACTTCTACGCCGTGCGCAAGAAATACCACCAGTTCGAAAGCGAGTTCACCGCCGTCGATACCCGCGTGCAAGTCAACCAGGTGCCGGGCGGGATGATTTCCAACCTGGCCAACCAGTTGAAAGAGCAGGGCGCTCTGAACCGCATGGCCGAAGTGCTGGCCGAAATCCCGCGCGTTCGTGAAGACCTCGGCTTCCCTCCGCTGGTGACCCCGACCTCGCAGATCGTCGGCACCCAGGCGTTCTTCAACGTGCTGGCCGGCGAGCGCTACAAGACCATCACCAACGAAGTGAAGCTTTACCTGCAGGGTGGCTACGGCAAGGCGCCAGGCATCGTGAACGAAAAACTGCGTCGCCAGGCCATCGGCAGCGAAGAAGTGATCGACGTGCGTCCGGCCGACCTGCTCAAGCCGGAAATGACCAAACTGCGTGCCGAAATCGGCACGGTGGCCAAGTCTGAAGAAGACGTGCTGACCTACGCCATGTTCCCGGACATCGGTCGCAAGTTCCTCGAAGAACGCGCCGCCGGCACCTTGGCTCCAGAAGTGCTGCTACCGATTCCTGAAGCCGGCGGCGTGACCTCGGCCGGTGGCGAAGGCGTGCCGACCGAGTTCGTCATCGACGTCCACGGCGAAACCTACCGCGTCGACATCACGGGTGTCGGCGTCAAGGCTGAAGGCAAGCGTCACTTCTACCTGTCTATCGACGGCATGCCGGAAGAAGTGGTGTTCGAACCGCTCAACGAATTCGTCAGCGGCGGCAGCAGCAAGCGCAAGCAAGCCACTGCACCGGGCCACGTCAGCACCGCCATGCCGGGCAACATCGTCGACGTGCTGGTCAAGGAAGGCGACACCGTGAAAGCCGGTCAGGCCGTGCTGATCACCGAAGCGATGAAGATGGAAACCGAAGTCCAATCGGCCATCGCCGGCAAAGTCACCGCCATCCACGTGGCCAAGGGCGACCGGGTGAACCCGGGCGAAATCCTGATCGAGATCGAAGGCTGAGTTAACAGCCTCGATATACCGCTTTAAACCTCGGGGGGGCATGTGCTCCCCTTTTTTTCGCCTGTCGTTTGTTCAGCCAGTTTGTTGGCTGATATTCCGCTATCGCGAGCAGGGAATGCGGCGTTCGGTCAGTGATCAGAACGCCATCCGCCACTGGCCCATAACGCCGTGGTTGCGGCTATCACTGCCGACCTCGCCGCTGAGGCCGACCCCTACGCTGTGTGTGGCCGACAGCCCAAGGTCCAGGCCGGCATCGACCTGCAGGCTGTCACGGTCCAGCGCTGCGCCGGAAACGGTGAAGTCCCTCCCGCCCGTCACTAATCGCTGGCGGGTGTCGCTTTCCACCTCGCCATAGGTATGTTTCCAGCCGGCACTGAATCGCGGCGTTAGTTGCATGCCGTTGTCCAGGGTATTGAGCATCGCCAGTCGCAGGCCGAGTGCGCTGTTGACGTTGCGCCGGGTTTGGCCGTGGACCTTCAACGTTGCGGCGCCTCCTTTTTCGGTGTAGCCGTCGCGCTGATAGCGTTGGTAGCCAAGGCTGGCGAACGGTTCGATGCTGACGTCGGCACGGCCCAGGTTGTAACCCACTTGCGCGAAGGCTTGTTGGGTGTTGGCGTCGAAACGGCCTTCCGGACGGTCGCTGAAACCGTTGAACGCTACCCGGCGTTTGGTGTTGCCGTCGTGATTGCTGTAGGTCGCCCCGAGTCGCAGGGACAGGGGGCCGTTCTGGCGCAGGGCATAGGCGCCCAGGTGCCAGCTGTCGAGATTGGCATCCAGACCCCGACTGTCCAGGCGCGTTTCGGATTTACCGCCCAGCACGCCGATGCGCCATGCCTGATCCCCGCCCCAATCCGCGCCCAGCACCAGGCCTTGGGTCGAATGTTTCAGGGCGTCGTTATCGCGATCCAGTGTCCCTCCGTGGCCTAGCGCCTGCAGCCAGACCCTGCCGCTGGCTTCACTGCCGGCGGCGAGGCGTGGGGCATTGCCGGGTCTTTTGTCGCCGCCGGCGCTGTCCAGCTGACCCATGGCCGAGAGCATGGTCGCGCTGATCGGGCTGTCGCTGTTGAGGGTTGCTTTCGCGAGGTTGGCGTGGTTGCTGGCGGCCATTTGCTCGATGGCGCGCGATGCCGTTTGTTTGTCGGCCGTCAGCAGGGCGGCGACAGCGGCGTTGATGGGTATGCGAAGCTTCGGAACCGTGCGCGCGGCATTGGCCATTGTTGCGCGAGTTGACACAGGCGTACCCGCGACGGTGGAGGGTGGCGTCACTGTCGGGGGTATTTCTGCGATCGTTGTTGACGTAGCGGACGGGTCAGTATCGACCGCTGGATGCAGGGTTTCGGTGTGGGTAAAAGTATCGTCAGCAGGCGCATGTGCCTGGGGTAAATCGTTCGGATCGATGATGCTTTTGCCTAATTCCTTTCCGCTGCTGGAGTTCGCAGCGCTTTCGAACGGCGTGGCATTCCGAGTAAAGATCAGATCGACATGCTCTTTCTGGTGATCGAATTTGGGCGTTAGAAAGGCCAGGTTGCTGACGATTTTTCCAAATTCTCCTTCGACCCGCTTGGCGACAAGAATGCGCTGGTCGCTGAGTGTCGCGTAGTCGCTTGCTGTGGTGACGATCTTGAGCGTGGCACCTCCCAGGCTCGCGGTACCACCGACGGTTATCGTCCCGCTGTTACGGTCGGGATCAACCTCGTAGGTTAATTCGGCCGTGTTGGAAAGGGTCAAGTCACCCTTGACCGTCGGGGCGCCGTGCATTTTATCGACGGCTAGCTTTCCTCTGACCTGCAGCGCACCGACGGTACCGTTGCCGGTAAAAAAGCCTTTTTCATCAATAGAGACGTTACCCAGGACGATCCCCGAGTTATTCAGGGTGCCGCCGGATTGCACCGTCACTCCGGCGCCAATTGTGCCGGTGTTGACGAGCGTTCCCTGGGTGAACGCCTCGCCGTTGATCAGTCCGTCGTTTATGAGCGTTGCTTTGGGACGCACCCATACGCCGGTGTCGAAATTGCCGGGACCGTTCGAGGTCCACGTGCTGCGTTTGATCTCCAAACCGTTGAAGCGACGACTATCGTCTAACTTGCCACCACTGGCGGTATCCAGTTGCAGAAAATTGGTACCTGCGCCTCCGTCGATGACCCCGGCGATGCTTCCACGCCCGGACACGATGACCAGGTCGTTTTCGTCACCGAATGTCCGATCAATTCCTTCCGCTGCCTTGGTGATCGGTGCCTTGCGGGTGTCGGGGTTGTTCATGAATGCTTCAAGCGCATCGACGGGCGGATCCGCCGTTTCGACCACCAACGCACCGGCCTGCGTCGAAATCTCTTGGGCGAACGAAAAGTCAGTACAGCCAAGGGCAAGCGCAATCGCCAAGGCGAGGTGGTGGGGTCGGCACTGATGTTGAGCGATCATAGAGTTCAGCCTCGTTTGAAGTGAGGCCAAACTCTAAAAGTTGATCCGGGTTGAAGATGCCGGGCGTTTCCGGGCGCTTTGACAGGCTTGGAGACGTCGCCTGTAGCCGAAAAATGGCCGGGTTTCGGCAGAGGCCGGATTCACCCGACCATCAGACGTCTTTCCTTACAGCGATCCCGGACGCGTCCGTTGGCGAAAACTCAGAAACTCATCTGCCACTGCCCAATCAGCCCATGGTTGCGGCTGTTGCTCCCAATCTCCCCGCTGTAACCGACCACCACCGAATGCCGCGCCGAAATGCCCAGATCCAGCCCGGCTTCCAGCACCAGGCTGTCTCGATCCAGCGAACTGCCATCAACACTGAATGCAGTTCCCCCGACTACGGAGACCTGACGCGTCGAGCTGCTTGACGTCGCCGTACGTGTGCTTCCAGCCTGCGGTCAGGCGTGGCGTCAGGCTCATGCCGTTGTCCAGAGTATTCAGGTGCGCCAGACGCAGGCCGAAGGTGTTGCTGAAGTTTTAATCGGTTAATGATTCCAGATATGCATTTTAATGCAGTCCAAGGAGCCCCTGCGGGTTGCTAAATGCACTATATTGCATTCACAGCGTTAAAAATCTTTCAGATATGCATTTAAATGCAGGTGATGTCGGCATGTTCAATCTGACCTTACAAATCTTTGCGACCGGGAAATGGCACGACGCCATGGTCTTAGATTTCGACGACCCTGGGAAAGGTTTCGAAAGCCGATGCAACTTTGGTTACTTGACGCCCTATCTCGTCGAAAACATCGAGTGCATTGGCAGTCCCTTCGCCAAGGCAGTCAGTGCCAGGTTTCCCTTGGAATGGGACGGCCAGCGATCCAACGCGCCGGCATTTGTGCATGACATTGCACCTGCCGGTGCCGCCAGGAAATTCCTGCTGGCTCACGTAGGTCGGGACAAACCAGCAGAGATCAGTGCTGACCTTTACCTGCTGGCCCGAAGCACGCCAGCGCCCATTGGCAACATGCGGATAAAAGAATCTGTCGAGGCCCTGGACCCGCGTGAGCTGATGGGGTTTGAACGCCAGGAGGTCGTCAGTCGCGATAATCGATTTCTCGAGTACGCCTATGAACAGGGTGCTGCGATTGGCGGCGCAACCGGCGCCGGTGGCGAGGCACCCAAGTTGTTGTTGGCCGAAGACAAGACCGGACTTTTGTACCCCGATGCGGTACTCGAAGACGCAGACGTCGTTCAGCATTGGTTCGTGAAGTTCGCTCGCAATAAAGGAACCAGGGCCGATCAGGACATCCTCAGAAGCGAGTACCACTACTACAAAGCGCTGCAAAAACTGAGTATCGAAACGGTGGCCGAACAGGGCCTGGCTTTGGAAGAGGCGACCAAACCCAGCCTGTGGATGCAGCGATTCGATCGGCAAGTGACCCCTCAGGGTGTCGAGCGATTCGCCGTGGAGTCGATCTACTCCTTGGCGAACATCACGATTCCCGGAGGCGCCATGAACCATATGGAGGTTATCCGGCTGTTGGCGGGACTTTGGCGTGATGCGGGCCAGGCGGACCAAATCCCGGATCTGGTTGCTGACTATCTGCGTCGGGACTTGATCAATAAAATCCTCGGCAACTCGGATAACCATGGCCGCAACACCGCAATTATCCGCGACGCAGCCTCGTTTCGTCTTGCGCCGATTTATGACCTGGCGCCGATGGTGATGGACGACGAAGGCGTGACACGCACCACCAAGTGGCCAAAAGAGCTGGAGAGAGCGGGCGACGTGGATTGGCGTGGTGTCTGTCAGGCATTGGCCGATATTACCGATCCAAAGGACCCATTGGCCGCGTTGAGCGGGGCGCCGGACTCTTTTGAACGCTTGCGCGAGGATGCCAAACACCTTGCGGCTCTCCCCGACATTCTGACGGCCAGCGGTTTGCCCGCCGCAACAATGAATCACCCACGAATAGCCTTGAACAATCTGGAGCAGCGTTTGAAAGAGTGGGACCTGAAATGACCATGACCGTTGCCGAGCGAACTGTACTCATCGAAAGCATTCAAGAAGGGCTTGCCCAGGGAACAACTGAAATAGGTGAAGCCGTGCGCCGCTTGCGAGTGGAAGTCACCGGCCTGCACCAGACCCAATTTGCAAGGATGTGCAAAATATCGGTGCGCACGCTGGTGCATATCGAGCATGGAGAGGGCAATCAGACACTGAGATCGCTGAATGCAGTGTTCAGACCGTTCGGACTGAAGATGGGCGTGGTGCGGATTCGGCGCGACTTGAACTGATACTGTACCAACCGCTATGGGAGCTGGCTTGCTCGCGATATGACGGCAGTGCAGTCAATTACGCCCCAGATACGCCTTCCCCCCGCGCCTGAATCAGCTCCGAACCAATCGACATCACCCAATAAATCACCGCCGGCGTCGTCAGCATCTCGATGTAGCGATAGCTCGAACGTCCATATGATTGCGCCAGAAACATAACCTCCCAAACCCCCATCACCGAGATCAGCGATGAGTCTTTGAGCATCGAGATGAATTGGTTGGTGGTCGGCGGGAGGATGGTGCGCATGGCCTGGGGCAGGGTGACCCGCCAGAAGATCACGGTTTCACGCATGCCCAGGGCCAGGGACGCTTCACGTTGGCCGTGGGGGACGCCGAGGATGCCGGCGCGGAATATTTCGCTCAGGTAGCCGCCGTAGTTTAGCGACAGGGCAATGATGCCGGCGGGGATGGCGCCCGGGGCGATGCCGAGTTGTGGCAGGCCGAGGTAGATCAGCAGGATTTGGATAAGCAGCGGTGTGCCACGAAAGAGCGAGGCATAGAAGCTCGCGATCCCAAAGGCCACGGCGCAGCTGAGCGAAGACGTCACGCACGTTGGCGTCCCACTGGGCGTCGCCTTTTTCAATGGCCACCGAGTTCGGCTCCGAGTACAGCGGCTCGCCGGCGAGCTTGAAGCGTTTGTCTTCGGTCAGGCGCGGTTGTGCATTGACAAGGTTGGTGAGGATCGCGTCCAGTCGAACGCCAGCACCCAGGCCGAGGTCCTGGAAGGCGACATTGTCGGTGTCATACGGCGCGGGCCTTGCTCGGGGTCATGGAGCAGATGCAGATGTCGTAGCGACCACTCCAGCGACCGGCGGCGATCACGTCCCAGGACGGGGTTTCGAGGCGCAGTTTGACGCCCAGTTTGTCCGCCACGGCCTTGGCCACGTCGACGTCGAATCGCCCAGAAACTCGCCTAAAAGATCGCTCCCACTCCGCGTGGGAACGATCGTCAGGTGCGGCACTCCGCTAACGTTTTCACCTGCCCCGAATCCGTCTGGTTCTCATCGGACAGCCAGCGCTCAAACCCCGCCCCATTCGCCGGCCATTCCGAATCCAGAATCGAATACCACGCGGTATCCCGGTTCTGCCCCTTCACCACCATGTGCTGGCGGAACACGCCTTCAAAACTGAACCCCAGTCGTTCGGCTGCGTACTTGGAGCGGGCATTGCCGTTGTTGCACTTCCACTCCAGGCGCCGGTAACCCAAGGCAAACGACTCTTTGGCGAGCAGATAAACCGCCTCGGTGCTTTTCGGTGAGCGCTGCATCGGCGCACCAAACGTGACATGGCCAATCTCGATCCGACCTTGTGAAGGGACAATCGACATCAAACTGAGGATGCCCTGCACATCGCCGCTGGCACGGTCGATCACGCTGAAGAAGTACGGGTCGTTATTGGCTGCATGATTGTTCAGCCAATCGTTGAACGCGCTGCGCTCCGGAAAAGGACCGTAAGGCAAATAGTCCCAGAGTTTCGGGTCGGAACCCGGGCCTTGCAGGGCCTTCCACAAACCGTCGCCATGACGCGCCGGGTCAAGTTTCTCCAGGCGGATGAAGCGCCCTTCGAGGGTTTGAACCGACGGTGCCGGAACGCCTTTCCAGTCGGTGAGTGAAGTCGACATGTTGTTCTCCTCGAACCTTAAAGGGTTTTGCGAAACTGGATGAAACCGGGGCGTTCGGCGATGCGCTCATAAAGCTGAATCGCGGTGGCATTGGTTTCGTGAGTCAGCCAGTGGACCTTGCAGCAACCGTCCTCTTTGGCGATGGCGTAGACGAATTCGATCAGCTGTCGGCCGACGCCGGTGCCGCGCGTTTCCGGCACTACCAGCAAATCTTGCAGGTAGCAGGCGTTTTCGATGCTCCAGTTCGAACGATGGTAGATGAAGTGCACCATGCCCACCGCTTTGCCGTCGGCCCAGGCCAGCGCGGCATGGGTCGGCTCGCTTGGGTCGAGCAGGCGCTGCCAGGTGCTTTGGGTGACGGCCTCAGGCAGTTCGGTGTTGTAGAAGCGCAGGTATGCTTGCCACAAAGGCAACCAGGTGGTGTGGTCGTCGGCGGTGACCTGGCGGATGTCGATCTGACTCATGGTCGTTCCTTAACGCATCAAGTGGGCGAGGGCCTGGTCGTGCACATCAGGGCTGGCGGCAAGCCCCTCGCGCACACCGGCAATGTCTGCAACGTTGCGGTTCTGGCTGAGCTTGCGCTTGCCTTTCAGACGCTGGATCGGCATGGCAAAACCAACGATGGCCTTGAGCATCCCATCAATGTAGTCGGCGGGGGCATCGACGACTTTCCATGGACTGGCGCGACCCGCTTCATGACGATCAGTCAGGGCGCTGACCAGAGTGCGCAGGCGATCGGCGTCGGTGAACACTTCGGCCGTGCCGTACGCATGTACGGCGACGTAGTTCCAGGTCGGCACGACTTTGCCGTGCTCGGCTTTGCTCGGGTAAAACCCTGGGCTGACGTAAGCATCGGCGCCGGCAAAAATCACCAGGGCTTCGGCGCCGCTCTGCAATGCCTTCCATTGCGGATTGGCCTTGGCGAAGTGTCCGTAAAGGGTGCCATTCGGACCCTGGTCTGAACTCAACAGCACCGGCAAATGGCTGGCTTGCAGACCTTGTTCCCCGTGTGTGACCAACACAGCGAGGCGGGTGCCGAGTATCTGTTGGTGCAGTTCATGCAAATCCTCTATGGCAAAGCTGCTTGGGTTGTACATGGAGATTTTCCTTGGCGAATGCTTGCATCCTAGGCAGGCTATTGGTCTGTTGTAAGAGCCATTAACGACAAATTTCATAGGTCCATTGCCATGACCCGCGAGCCACAGTCCTTGTCATTCAACCCAGCGGGTATCGAACTCGATCGCCGCCTGGGTTTGAGTCGCCAGCTCTATCAAGCGCTTCGCGTACGAGTGCTCGACGGAAGGCTGGCCGGCGGTACGCGATTACCCGCGAGTCGCGATCTGGCGGCGGCGTTGTCAATTTCCCGAAACAGTGTGGTCCGTGCCTACGATCAGCTCTACGCCGAGGGCTTTATTGATGGGCGTGTCGGTGATGGGACTTATGTCGCACAGTTACCGCAAACCGCGCTCCCGGCAAAAAAACTATCCACAAAAGTATCCACAGGGTTGTCAACAGGGTTACCCACAGCCTTATCCACAAACTGGCTGGATTTACCTGTGGTTTCATCCAGCAAAGTTATCCACAGCGGCGCATTGGGGCGCGTTGAAAGGAACCATTTGGCCCTGCCTCCCGTCGGCCCACCCCGCGCATTTCGGGTGGGTGTTCCGGCTTTTGATCTGTTCCCGTTCGAGGTCTGGGCCAAGCTGAATGCGGCTTTCTGGCGTAAACCGGATCTCCAGCAGTTGTGTTACGGCGATCCGGCGGGCGATGAGCGTCTGCGCGGACTAATTGCCGCGTACTTGCGCAGTTCCCGGGGGATGCAATGCACGGCTGAGCAAATAGTGATCACCAGTGGCGCACAGCAGGGGATTAGCCTTTGTGCACAGCTGCTGGTCGAGCCAGGCGATGGGGTGGCCATTGAAAATCCGGGATACCGCGCGGCCGGTCATGCGTTCGCCGTGGCCGGTGCGCGATTGCACGGGGTGGCGGTGGACAGCGAGGGTATCGACTGCACCGAATTGAACGGGCTTAACGATTGCCGATTGGCGTATGTCACACCGTCGCATCAATACCCGACCGGGGTGGTGATGAGTCTGGCGCGACGCCTGGAGTTGCTGGCCTGGGCCGAACGCACCCAGGGCTGGATCGTCGAGGATGATTACGATGGCGAATACCGTTACAGCGGCGCTCCGCTGGCGCCGTTGGCTGCGCTGGATCGTCAGGGGCGGGTGCTGTATGTCGGAACGTTTGGCAAGATTGCATTTCCAGCGCTAAGACTGGGTTACCTGGTCCTGCCGCCGGCGCTTGTGAGCGCTTTCTCTCAGCGGCGCGCGGTCGATGTCCGACATTCCGAAGTCAGCACCCAAGCGGTCATGGCGGAGTTCATGGCCGCGGGGCATTTCCAGCGGCATATCCGACGCATGCGCCGTGCCGCGTTGAGTCGACGCAATTGTCTGTTGGCCCGTTGGCCAATAAACATCGAGGGCGTTGGCGATCTGCCCAATGTGGTGGCCGGGTTGCACTTGACAGTCCCGGTGAGCAGCGTGGCGCGCGAACGCGAATTGATTGAACAAGCCGAAAGCGTGGGCGTTGAGGTCAATGGTTTGAGTCGTTACTGGTTGCCCGATTCGCAGACACCGCTGGATCAGCGAGCCGGGCTGGTGCTGGGTTTCGCCGCTGTACCAGAATCGGCTATCGAAGCGGCTCTGGAGCGGTTGCAAACAGTTTGGGACGATTGACGCGTAATTGCATCTCACTTGACCGCCTAATTGCATCGCCACTGACCAGTTGCTTGCATCCGACTAGACCAGTCATTTGCATTCGCGCTGACCAGTTGTTTGCAGTTGATGGGTGTCAGCGGGTGCTACTCAGGGGGAGTGCGTCAGCCAAGCACTGAAGGACTGCAATCGACCCTAAGCAGTCATTCGGTTAATGGGCTTTTGAACAAAATGCACCAAAGTTGATCCAGCCCGCCACAACTACTCCCACTGTCTCTTTCACCGTTTCCCAATTCTCTGGATTTCCCCCATCGGCGCAGGCTCTTCATCGCTGTGCTGCTGGCAAAGGAATTCACGTATCGCTTCGGCAGTGCGCCTGGCACTCGTCACCACGAAAAAATGCCCTTCGCCCTTTAGGACGTGCACTTCGGAACGGCGGATGGTGCGGCGCAGGATATGCGCGTTGTACATCTGCACCAGGGTGTCGCGGTCACCGGTGAGGATCAGCGTGCGTTGGCGCAGACGGAACAGCCGCAGCAGGCTTGTCCAGCCGACCAAGGCGGCGAGCTGGTGGTAATAGGTTCGCGGGTTGACGGTGAGCATGCCGTTTCTCACACCGAAGTGAAGCAGCGTCTGTATCGAATTGCGGGGGCCTTCTTGCTTGCGCAGTGTGGCGCTTTTGCTCCTGCCAAAAAAATCCACGATGTCGGCGGGCTTCACCAGCACCACCGGGCCTGCCGAAGTCGCCGCGAGGATCAGCCGGCGCACCATGCTCGGGTAACGCAGGGCAAATTCTTGCGCCAGTGCACCGCCCCAACTCACGCCGAACACATCGGCTTTGTCGATTCCCAATTGCTTGAGCATCTCGGCAATCAGGTCGGCATGGCGCGGCAGACGCATCGGCCAGCGGGGCATTTGCGATTTGCCGACACCGGGCACGTCAAACGTTATGGTCGTGTAGTCCACCAATTCTTTGCGCAGGGGATCGAACGCACGGATCAAACCACCCAAGCCGTTGAGCAAGAGAAGCGGTGAGCCTTGACCGCAGATTGAAATATTCAATTCCAACTCTTTGATGGTTAGTCGGTGCGTTGTCATGGGATTTACCCTTGGCCTAACTGCTGTTAAGACAGCGTCTTGCGTTTGCTTCGCAAAAAAGGGTGCGATTTTTATTGGCATGCCTCAGCGGGCTCTGGCAAACACCTTGATGTGCGGCGACCAATGATGATACTCATCGAAACTGCCGAGAGGCCAGAATGGAATCTCGCCCTGAGGACACACGGACATGAGTGCGCGAAAAATTTTGATCACAGGTGCTGCTGGCAAGATCGGCAGCGCTTTTTGGACTGCGTATGGCGATAAACTGAGTTTGCGTTTAGCCGATATCGACGTAAATAGTTTTCCGGACTCAGTAGAATGCTTCGCTCTCGACATCCGGGATCAGGCCAGCTGCCTTGCGGCCTGCGAAGGAATTGACACCGTTATTCATTTAGCGGCTGATCCTAATCCAGATGCTGACTTCATGACCTCTGTCCTGCCGGTGAATATTGTTGGCACCTACAACATGCTGTTCGCCGCGAACGCGCAAGGCTGCAAGCGCTTCATCTTTGCCAGTAGCGCCCAAGCCATCGAAGGTTATCCAAAGGATGTGCAAGTCCACGAATGCATGGCGCCCAGACCCGGCAATCTTTACGGGGTCGGCAAAGCGTTCGGGGAAGCACTGGCGTCGTTGTATGCAAACGAAGGTGAGATGACGACCATCGCCGTGCGCATTGCCAACGTCGCCCAATTTCAACCGGGGGAAATTCACAGTCCCAGGGACGTCGCTGCGTTTATTAGTGTGAGGGACGTCGTCGCGTTACTGCGAAATTGCGTTGAAGCCGAGCTGAACGGATTCCACGTTATCCATGGTGTCTCAGACAACAGATACAAACGCCTTGCTATTGATAAGACTAGAGAGGTCGTTGGGTACGCGCCCCTAGACGATGCATTTAAAATTCTAGAAGGGCACGCTCAGCCTGATTGAGTATGAAAGTTTTCCAGCTCACTTCGCGCTCTTCAAAAAGACAGCGAATCAGTCTTCCCGGGCAATGATGGATATCTTGCCGTTGCGCTCAATGGTAGCGAATTTGATTTCCTCCCGCTTTCCGTGCTTGATGAGGGTAAGCGTCCGGCGAAGTCACCTACCCGATCCCCGCAATAAGGGCAATGTTCTCCACTTAAAAATACGTGGACACCATCGCCCTTACCGTCAGGATTGCCATGCGCCAACGAACCTCTTATCCCAAACCTTTTAAAGCCCAGATCGTCCAGGAATGCCTGCAACCCGGCGTGTCGATGGCCAGCGTAGCCCTGCGCCATGGCATCAACGCCAAAGCGGCCGTCTGGGGCGTCAGCGGTCTGTCATAAGCGACCGCTATTGGCCGTTCTTTGCCGGTCGTCACTACCACGTGTGCTGGTCAAGTCGAATGCAAACGGTTGGTCAGTACGAATGCAATTGACTGGTCAACGGCAATGCAAATGGGTGGTCACGTCCATGCAATTACGCAATTGATGCCGAACGTGGTTTTTTATGCCTCAGGCGCTACGTTCGGTTGGGGTTTCAGGAACAGATCCCGAATGGCCGGATCGACGATTCGGCGCAACGCATTGTCCAGTGCATCGAAGACATCGAGTTCCTGACGGGTCTTGGCCGGGAGTTCTTTCAAATAGCCTTCGGCGAACTTGAGATGTGCGGCGGTGAATCGTTCATCCGGATCGGTCAGTTCGTTGTAATGGAAATGCGCGACCCACAACGCTTTGTTTTGGCGTGTCTTGTCGAAAATGCCGTACTCCTGAAAGTAGTCTTTGCGCTGTTGGGTCTTGATACGACCGCGTGCGTCTTTGATGATTGATACCTGATCGTGCTCCATGAGCCATTTCAGGTAAGTTTCGCGGGGCCTGCGCTTGATGAGCATCGCGCGGTAGACGCTCACCCCTTCGCGCCGGGCTTTTGCGGCCCCCGTACGCAGTTCTGCATTCAGGCTCCCCACGGGGAAGTCGGCGGCTCTGCGAGCCAGTATTAGTGCAACGTCATCAGCCGATTGATCGAGTCGGGTCGCCTGCTGGTCGAGCAGGTCTTTCATGTCTGCCGGAACGCGGTAGGGGCGTTGCGCATCGGCGCGGATTCGTTCAATGAACGCATCGAGTTCGACACTCAGAGACAGCCCGTTGCCGATGATGTCTTGATCGTTCAGCGCCGCCGGTTGCACCGGGCGTCTGTTAGCCGTCTTGATAATGGGAACCTCATCGCTAGTCTGCGGTGTCTCGATAGACGGTTTTTTTTGCGCCTCGACGACTCGTGGCCGTGATTTGCTCACTTTGCCGATGGCGCGTGAAGTAGAGGGCACCGGTTCAAGTCTCGCCATCTGGGCCACCGGTATTTCTTCCGCTTCCGGAAGCAAAGTGAGCAGACGGCTGCGCGCCAGTTGATGGAATTCGGCAACCAACGTCTGAACGCGCTCAAAGCGGACGGGTTCCAGCTGATCGAGCAAGCTGGCAGACAACTCCTCCAGACGCCGCTCGGCTTCTGCCAGACGGTCTACCAGCACGGTGAGTTGCTCGACATCGAGTGTCTGGATGTGCGAAGGCTGTGCGGTACTGCGCCGCTCGACCAGGCTGTGGCCCGCGTCGGCCGCATTTTCAAAAATATCGACGACCGATTGACGTGCCTGACTCATCTCACTGTCCGACGCCTCATGCAGACAAAGCTCCGTGGACATGCCGATTTCATTGGCCTTCAGGTCGTATTGGGACATTGCAGGCAGTAGCTTTCGCAGATCGCCAGCCACCTTGCGCGTGATACCGGTGTGGTCCATCAACCGGTCCAGTGAGGCGTGCATGCGGCCGAGACGGTCGATCAATTCATCGCTCACGGCGATGGCCTTTTGTGCCGCCTCCATTTGCGCGGCACGGGATCTCGTCGTTGAAGGTTCCGTCTGACTGAACTGGGGCGCGATGATTTTCACGTATTCACGCAACTTCATTCGCATCCAGCCGTTCAGGTAGCGATGTTGTTCAATGGTGAAACGCATTAGCTGAGACTGATAAAACACGCCAGCGCCACCCGCTTCACGCCACGTTTCGAGGGCTTCCAGCGCCTGGCCATATCCGTTCGCCACCTCATCGGACCTGGAGATGTAACTGGCTATCGTTTCGTCGGACATCGGGGCTGATTCGTCGCTGCTTTCCAAAGGGTTCAAGACTTCATCCACACTGGCCTTTCGAATGGCTTCCTGTTCGATGAACCGATGCAGTGCGGCCCACGCATCGTCCTTTTTTTTGATTTTTTCTCGCCGCATCGCTTCGATCCGGCGGGTTGGGCCGCCGCCGCGTAACCGAAGCTTGAGATCCCAGTGCCAGCTACCTGCCTTTTCGTCGTACTTCACGCAAAATCCTGGGTAAGCGGGATTATTCGGATCGAGAACGAGCACCGGTTCGTCCGCGTCGGCGCTGACCTGAAACCATCGCACACCCACCTGGGCGTACAGCTTTCCCTCGTGCTCATAAAGATGGTCGGCATTGGATAGTGTTCCATCTGGCAGGTGCGGAGCCGATACTTTCAGTTGATCGATCTTTTGTAAAAATTGGGCTTCTGCACTGCTACGGGTCGGCCCGGCGGGCGCCAGGGCGCACAGATGAGCCTCGGGCAGTTCAGCGCTTAGCGGGGTCGCGTCATGCGTAACCATCACAGCCTCAGCGGAGGAGGTAATGAGTTGAGGTTCGTCCATGGGCACGCGTTTCGGCGCAGAGACCTCATCAAGGGGACTTGATAGCTGAATTCGCCGTGTCGCGACGCGTTGCGAGAGAAGAATGCCCAGGGTCAGTAGCAGGTCGCCGATCGAGGACCATTCCACGAGTGTGTCGCCGCGTTCTCTGGCATCCAGAGCCTGCTGGATCTGACTGATGCTTTGCCAGACCCAGACCGCAGTACCCGCCGGGCCGCTGAGAAAGTTGGCCGCCACCGAGAAAGTCGCCCAGCCACTGTCCGCCAGCAGCGCCCAGCGACGCTCGCCATTGGAAGTCGATTGGCGGTCGGCGAGCTCGGCCATGGCTTGGCTATTTTGGGTATAGAGGGTCATGAGAACGTCGCCGTTCAGAGGTGTGTGTGCCAGTTCAACCGAGGCGGTCAGGTCCAGGTGAATAAATGGCTCGAAGGCCAGTTCGGTAATGGTCCAGGGCGAGGGAATGCCGCTGGAAAACACATACTGGGCGTACTCGAAACTCAACGCGCGGGTAGGCAGCCAGGCCAGTATCGAGTCGCGCATTTCGCCCGACTGATAAAACGCGTACAGCATGTTTTGCTCGGAAGGAAACTGGTGCAGCGGTTGATCCAGCAAGGGTCGATAAAGCAGGCATGGGCCGCTCGAGCCTTTGCGCGGCTCGATGATGTACATGTTCGCGACGGTGTCGGGTGTGTTGCCAAGACGGTAGCGGGGCATGAACGCCAGCGGGCGGATTTGCACCGGCCACTCGGCGGAGGGTGAGTCGTTTTTGATCGACTCCATCAGTTGGCAGACCTGACGGTAACCCACCTCATCGACTTCACCTTGGTGCTTGAGTTTGCACTCCAGCGCCAACATGGGCAGGAGTAACGGCAGCTGACGGCAGTAGCGGACCTTGTGACGGCGAGCCTGCACCGGGTCATCGATGAGTGTGCGTTTGATCAGCTGCGGATAGGTTTCGCCGAGGTTGATCGCGTTGGCCAGGCGCAATAGGAACGTAACCGTCATCCACCCTGGCACGGCTGTGCCATCGGCATAGGCCACCGTCGCGCTATAGGGGCGGGTGTTTTGCAGGGCGAATTCGCCCAGGGTTTCGACGCTGACCTTGCGCGGGTCGGGCAGGGTGAAACCGCCAGCTTCGAAGCTATGGGTGACGGTGATCCGAACGTCATCAAGGCGCAGGCTCACGGCATCTGCAGTTTTGTCGGCAACGATGGCGTCACGCATGCGCTGCTGGGCATAGGTTTGAATCAGCGGAATATCGTTGGCGTCAAAAGCGTCATTGCCGGTCTCGCCTCTGAGGTTTCCAAGCTCGGTCAAGTACCCGCCGTAGGCTTGGATATCGTCAAGTGAGCCCGTTGAGAGCCACGAGGGAATTGAGCTTTCCAGCTGTTCGATACGCGCCTTGTCCCCGGTGCTGATCGTGCTGCTTTCGTCCCGTCGGGAGGTAAACCCGGCCAAGGGCGAGCGACTGTCTGGATCGAGAGCATCAATGGAGTCGATCTGACACCCCACCAATGCCCAAACCATGGCATCAAAAATATTGCCTTCAGGTTCGTAGAGTCGCCACTTCAGGCTCTGGCCGCTCAGATCGATGCCGATCCGTGCGGGAAGGCTGGTGCCCAGTTGCTCCATTGAGCTGAACGATTCGTAGCCGCCGGCGATGGTGTACATCGTGATCAGCTTACGGCTGCCCAAAGTGGCGGTCAGCACCAAGGCGCCGCCGATCATCAGATGCCGGGTAGCGTCCTCTGCCGATTCAACGGCGAGATCGAGATCGAGATCAAGTAAGCCGGCGCGCACGTTCGACAGCCCGTTGTCGGAAGCCGGGCGCAATAGCTTGTCGGGGTATTGCGAGACGAGTCGCCCGAGGCTGCACTCATCCGAGTCCCATCCAGTGACCGACTGAACATCGGGCGCCTCTTTCAGGGTGTCGGACAACACCTGCCAGCGCGGCAAGTTTTCGGTGATTTCATTCCAATAGTCCAGCTGGCTTTGTTCGAAGCCAATGAACAGCAACGGTGCGTACTCGTTTAACAAGGTAGTGATGGCGTCCATGCTGACCGGCAGATGGATGGGTTCGGCGGCATAAGGTGTGAAGGTCAGAAAGTGTTCACTTTCGATGTAGTTGGCTGTTGCTGGGGTAAAGGCCATACGCGCCAGTGCGTGCGTCAATGATTCGAAACGGCTGCTGCGGGTGACGATTTCCTCGCCCTGCTCATGCCATAACGGGGTCATCAACACGGCTTTGTCGGGATCGATCTGTTGCTCGGGAAAGCTTTTTAACAAGGCCTTGCGCAGTAAATGCGCAGCGGCGCCATGCAGGGTCGGACCACCGCTGGATTGCTCCACCAGACGGCTTTTGTTCAACAGCAGTGGGGCGGTGTTCGTTCGGGTTGTTTTGCTCATGACATCGTGACCGGTTGGGGATGGGCGTGACGGCAGACTGCCGTCTGCAATCGAAAGTACCCGCGCATCCACCGGGTCAGGTGGTAGATATATATGGGTTGAAAAGAAGCCCGCGCTCGACGGGCTTGTGAGTCAAATGATGGCTCAGGAGAAGAACAGCGCGGCGGCCTGCGAGCGGCTGATGGCGCTGCGGTGGATGGCAATCAGCTCGTGGTTGCTGTGGTTTTCGCGCCAATCGTAAGCACCGCCGAGACGTCGCTGATCGACAGTTTTCAGGTGCGCGGCGGTGAATGAAGGCAGAGGATCTGTGGGATTGGCGTAGTGAAAGTGCGCGTACCACAGAACCTTGTTGGTTTTCTTGTCGAGTATTTCGTACTCCTGCAAATAGTCTCTGCGCGGGCCTTTCAGCCGGCGTCGCTCGGCAGTCTTGGCAATGCGCAATTCACCCTTCTCGTGCAGCCATTCAACTCGCGCCGCCGTGGGGGCCTGTTGCTTGGTCATCGCGATGCGGTTGACGCGACCCATGGCGTAGAGAGCTGTCGCTTCGGTATCGAGCTGCTGACGCAACGTGGCGGTGGCCGTTTCAGTAGTGGAGCTATTACCCGCCGTGAGCGCCTGATCAATCCTGTCCATGACGTTACGTAGACGATTGGCATGCAGGTAATAGACCTCCTCGGTTTCCGTTGGATTGCGCTGCGCCCGATTGAGGTGTGCCTGCGTGCGCTGTTTAAACGCCGGTAATTGGTCCAGCAATGCCTTGCCATCGAGCATGCTTTTGGCCAGATCGGGCTTTGCTTTGGGTGACGGGGTGTTCTTTTCCGAGACGCGTTCCAGCCAGACGCCTGGCGTTTTCTCATGAAAAGTGGCAATCACCTTTCCCGTCAGCGGCGCCAGCACATCGACCAGATGGCTGTCTTTACCCTTTGCGCTTTGGCGTCGCTGACCCACGAGCGTGCCTTTGAAACGGGTCTTGATGATGATTTTTTTTGCCGTCGAGGCAGCAGGTTTCGATGGGCCGGCGACCGGCTCAAGGTGTCGTTGTTCGCGCAATAGATCCGATAAGTGTTGCGCAGTACGTTGGCCAAATTCCGCGACGCGTTTCTGCACTTTTTCGAGACGGTCGGGTACCTGATGCTCCGGAAACTCGGCGGCGAAATCGAGAAAACGCTGGTCGATGATTGCGAACTGTTCGACCAGGTTGTTCAGCGCGTCTGTCCGTTCACTGAGATTGTTCAGGCTTTCATTCGTGCTCAGATCCAAAGCGCTTTGAATGTTGAGTGCGGCATCTTCGACCAGGCTTTCCAGTGCGACTTGAGCTTCTTCCCGAGCGGCACCCGAGGCACCCTTGAGACAGAGTTTCTGCCCTAGCGTGATCTGCAGCATCTTCAGATCATCCAGCGAAAAAGGTGGAAGTCTGGCTTTGTATTGACGCGTGACCTCGGCGGCCTCTTTGCCCAACAGGCTGAGTTCTGCGAAACGGGTCTGCGCGAATTCGACTTTGTCGATCACCCCCTGTGTCAACTCGGTCATCGTTTCAAAAGGCTCGGAACGGCTGCTCGTGGATTCGCTGTTTGTTTCTTCGAGCAGTTCCATAGTGATACGCAGGCTATCGTGGAACGTGGTGTCGCATTCGCTCAGCCAGGACTGCATGAGGAACAGTTGCAGGGATATCCGGTCCAGCATCGCAGTCCGGTAATTGGGGACGGCTTCCAGAATGTTCAGTGCTTTCAGTTCTTGAATGTGGGTGGTGTATTCATCGATCTGCGTATCAAGCGTGTCGAGGAAGTGCTGGCGCGCACTGTCGGCCGTTTCAGGCGTCGCCTCCAGCATGGCACGACGGACTTCGACCAGCTGCAATCGCTTGGCGGTCAGGCCAGCGTCAAAGGCGGTGATGTCTTCTTTCTTTTTGCGCAGTTGCTCCTGATTCTGTTGTTGCAGTTGTTTGCGCCGGCTCCTCAGGCCGCCGCCGCGCAGTCGCAAGCGCAGGTCGACAAACCATTCGCCGCGCTGGTTACTGATCAGTAACGGTCCCTTGCGCGGCGGTTGCTGGCGAGAATCGATGATTTGCACATCGTCGTTATCGTTGAGTTCGACTTCGAACCAGCGCTCGGCTACTCGGGCGTACCATTTTTGACCGCTGGCAGTGAGGTGCCTGTAGGGGCCCTCGGTTGCCGGTTTGGCGTTTCTTTCTGGCTTCGTGATTTTCAGGCTGTCGAGCACGGTACCCAGGCCTGGTCGGGATCGATCCACTGCGCCAAGATCGTGCAACGACAGTTCATGGCTGCTCGGCAGCTCATGATCAGGGATGTCTGCCAACCGGGTCGCGCTGATACGGGCTATCTTCACTTCTTCCGTCGCCGCGGGCGCTTTTTCCGTGTCGATGGCCAACGACGCTCGTTGAGGTTTTTTACGAGTGGCCGCTCGGTGGGCGAGCACCATGCCCAGCGTCAAAAAGAGATCCGCCAGGGCCGCCCAGGCCAGAGGTTTTTGCTGCTGCTCAGCGGCATCTGCGATGTCCTGCAAGTCGTCCAGGATCTGCCAGATCCATGCGGCCGTGTTCACTCCACGACCCAGAAATGGCAGCGCCACACTGAACAGCGCCCATCCGCCACGCTTGAGAGAAGCCCATCGCGCCTCGGCATTGGACACCGATTGGCTGTTCGCTTGAGCGATCAGTGCCTCGGCATTGGCCTTGAACAAGGTCGACAGCACATCGTTTTCAATCACCCGATGACCGAGCGTCACTGGCCCTGGCAGGTTCAGTGACAGGGTGGAGTCGATCAGAAGTTGCGGCACCGTCCACACCGAAGGCAGCGCCCCTGGAAAAACGTATTGCGAGTAATTGAAACGTACGCTGTCGGGTAGCCACGCCAGTACGGACTGGCGCAGTGACCTTGAGTGTTTGATGGCATACAGCAAATTGGCCGTCGACGGGTATTGCAACAGCGCAGGTTCAAGCAACGGACGGTAAAGCAGGCACGGACCCTTATCTTGATCCTGTGGGCCGATCACAAACATGTTGACCACCTCGTCGGTCTTCCCGTTGGGGGAGTCGCCAGTGGCGAAGGCCAATGGACGAACCACGATCCGTTGGCCGTCGACCTGTTGTTCCACCCGCTCGCTTGCCAGCGCCGCGACGACGTAGCGGTAACCTTGCTCAGTCAGGCCTCCTTCGCCGCGGATTTTGTCTTGCAGGGCCAGCAACGGCAGCTCGAGCGGCAACTGCTGGGTGAAGAGCTGCTGCAAGCGGGAGGCCTGGGAGGTGTCGTCGATTAGCCTGTTTTGCAGCAAGGCCGGATAGGCTTCGCCGATGTCGACCGTTGTCGTCAGTTCTTCCAGGTAACCAATGGTCATCCATTCCGGCAGCGCAGCGCCGTCCCGGTGGCGCACCGATTTATTTCCCAGTGCCAGGGCGCCCAGATTCTCAAGTGCAAGGTCGACAAGCGACAGCGTCTGAGTGTCTATCTGCCCCGGCGGCACAAAAGTGCCCCAGACTTCGACGCGGGTGACGGTGATCTCCACGTCTTTCAAATCGACATGTTCTGTCTGGGCAGGTGTCTGTTTTATTTGTTTCTCCAGCTCATCCCGAGTGAATTTTTTGATACCGGGCAGCTCGCTTTGAAAGGTTTTGCCAGCGTTTTGCTGCTGCATGACCGCCAGGTCCAGCAGGTGTCGGCTGTAACGGTTTTGGTCGGCGGGGGTGGCGTCTTCAAGCCACTGCGGAAGTGAATGTTGCAGCCGCGAGAAATGAGGTGTTCGCTGCTCCGTCATGGCTTGCTGGTTGTCGGGTGCACCGCGTCGTGCCGTTATAATCGGATCGTCCGAGCGCTGGAAAAAATCGATTGAGCCTATTGCCTCGGCCTCTAGCGCAATCAGGGTGCAAGCCTGGTGGTCGAAAAAGTTGCCCTCGGGTTCGAACAATCGCCAGCTCAGACTGCTTGCAGCGTTTTTCACCAGTGATTGCAGCGTTTGTCCCAACT
This sequence comes from Pseudomonas sp. MDT1-16, assembly GCF_054898115.1. Classification (NCBI taxonomy): domain Bacteria; kingdom Pseudomonadati; phylum Pseudomonadota; class Gammaproteobacteria; order Pseudomonadales; family Pseudomonadaceae; genus Pseudomonas; species Pseudomonas sp. MDT1-16. The sequence continues at coordinate 151,657 of NZ_CM142717.1, read as the reverse complement.
CCTCGAACGTATCGAAGCGTTGAAATCCTTCCGTCAGCGAGTGCATGAGAATCAATGTGCGCTTGCCGAGCGTGCCCACCAGTACAGCGGCGTCCAGAACGTTGAGATGCTTGTGTGCCGTGTCATCAAGGTCGATCAGGCAGACGCGGGTCTTGTACTTGTCGGTGGCCAGCCGCAGTGATTTATCGGGTTGCCCGAACACGGCGTGCGCCATGGCCCGTTGATCCTCATCCCAGCCGTTGGTGGCGCTGACGTTCCACAGCTGCTGCAAAGTGTGCGAAAGCTGATGCCAGCGCGGCTGGTCGGGCGCGGTGGTTTCGTTCCAGTAGTCGAGCTGCTGTTCCTGATAGGCGATGAACAGCAGCGGGGCGAGTTCGTTGAGCCGGGCTGCGATCGCTTCGATCTTTACCGGAAGCTGGGTGACCGGTTCGACGCCGGGTTGTTCGGTGAGGAAGTGTTCGCCATCGATGCAGGTCGCGGCGGTGCCGGACAGCGCGAGGCGAACCAGTGCATCGGTGAGGGATTCGAATCGGCAGGGACCAGCCTTGACCGTTTCTGCGTCGGTCAACCAGGTCGGTGTCGCAACCATGGCCCGCGCCGGGTCGATTTTCAGGTGCGGGTAAAGCGTAGCGAGCGCGGGACGCAAGGCATTCGCGGCGACTTCGGTGAGCGAAGGGCCTGTCACCAGTTGAGTCAGTACATCCACAGCACTTGGTGTTGAAGTTTCGGGCATGACCATTTCCTTGTCTGACGGCGGCGGCCGCTGTCGTGAGCAGCGCCGGATCAGGGCAGGATGGCGAACTCGACCGAACACTTGGCGGTAGATAAATATCGCAGGCAAAAAAAGACCCGCATCAGCGCGGGTCTTGGCTTTCGGCAGCGGGTCAGGTTCCGGACTTGATCTTGGTCCAGGCCCGGGTCCGCGCGCGTTCAGCATCGCGAGGCAAAGCTTGCAAGGTGTACAGCGTGCCCATTGCCGCTTCGGTCGGGTACAGGTTCGGGTTGTTGCGGATCGCCGGGTCGACCATTTCCGTGGCGTCCTTGTTCGGGTTCGGGTAGCCGACGAAGTCGCTGACCGGCGCGATCACCTGCGGCTGCAGCAAGTAGTTGATGAAGGTGTAGGCGTCTTCCGGATTCTTCGCGCCTTTGGGGATCGAGAGCATGTCGAACCAGATCGGCGCGCCTTCTTTCGGCAGGCGCATGTCGACGATCACGCCGTTCTTGGCTTCTTTGGCGCGGTTGGCGGCCTGGGAGAAGCTGCCGGAGTAACCGACGGCGACGCAGATGTCACCGTTGGCGATGTCGGCCATGTACTTCGAAGAATGGAAGTAGGTGACGTACGGACGAATCTTCATCAACAGCGCTTCAGCCTTTTCGTAGTCCGCAGGCTTCTTGCTGTTGGGGTCCAGGCCGAGGTGTTGCAGGGCCAGTGGCAGAATCTCCGAAGGCGAGTCGAGCAGGGCCACGCCGCACTGTTTGAGCTTGCTGATGTTCTCCTCCTTGAAGATCAGGTCCCAGCTGTCCACCGGTGCGTTGTCACCCAATGCAGCCTTGATCTTGTCGGGGTTGAAGCCGATAAGGATGGTCCCGTACATGTAAGGCACGGCAAATTTGTTGCCCGGATCGTTGGCTTCGATCAGCTTCATCAGCTTGGGATCAAGGTGGTTCCAGTTCGGCAATTTGCTGCGATCAAGCGGCTGGAACACGCCGGCCTCGATCTGCTTGGCGAGGAACACGTTGGACGGCACGACTACGTCATAGCCGGAATTGCCGGTCAACAACTTGGCCTCCAGCGCTTCGTTGGTGTCGAAGATGTCGTAGACCAGTTTGATCTGGGTGTTCTGGGCTTTGAAGTCTTCCAGCGCTTTGGGGGTGATGTAGTCAAACCAGTTGTAGACGCGCAACGTTCGCTCCTCCGCGTGAGCGGCACCACTGAGCACGGTGATGCACAGCACTGTGGGGAAGAGCGCTGGCGCGATAAAACGCTTGAGTCTGTTCATTGTTCTAATTCCTCATTGGGCGCTTTCAAAACCTTCGAGAACGTTCACGGCATTGATGCCGATTTCTTCAACCGCGTAGCCGCCTTCCATCACGAACAGCGTCGGCTTGCCGAGGCCCGCGATGCGCGCGCCCATTGCCAGGTAATCCGGGCTGTCGAGCTTGAATTGGGAGATGGGATCGTCCTTGAACGTATCCACGCCCAGGGAGACGACGACGATATCGGCGCCGTATTTTTCGATCTCTTTGCAGGCGTGTTCCAGCGCGGCGCTCCAACTGTCCCAGCCGCTGCCAGCCGGCAAAGGGTAGTTGAAGTTGAAACCTTCGCCGGCCCCCTCGCCGAGCTCATCTTCATAACCGAGGAAGAAGGGGAACTCGGCTTCCGGATGACCGTGGATCGAGGTGAACAGCACGTCGCTGCGCTCATAGAAAATCGACTGAGTACCGTTGCCGTGGTGATAGTCGACGTCGAGGATCGCGACCTTCTTGTGGCCCTGGTCGAGGAAGGCTTGAGCGGCGATGGCGGCGTTGTTGAGGTAGCAATAACCGCCCATCAAATCGCTGGCGGCGTGGTGTCCCGGTGGACGGCATAAAGCGAAGGCACTGCGGGCGCCGCGTTGAATGACGGCTTGAGCGGTCAACGCAACTTGCGCCGCACTGTACGCCGCTTGCCAGGTGCCGGCGGTAATCGGTGCGCCGCCGTCGAAGCTGTAATAGCCGAGCTGGCCGTGCAGGCTGGTGGGCATGATTCGGCGCAGCGTACGAGCCGGCCAGGTGTAGGGCAACAAGTCGCCGTCGGTATTGAATTCGGTCCAGCGTGCCCAGGCGCCTTTGAAGAAGTCGAGGTAGTCGCGGCTGTGGATGCGCGCAATCGGCTCGAGGCCGAAATCCTGTGGTGCTTCGACCGGGCCGAGGTCGCGGTATTGCACGCGTTGCAGCACATGGTCGGCACGCGAGGGCATTTCGAAGCAGGGCATCAATTGCCCGTCCATCAATTCACAACGGCCGTGGTGCAGGTGGTGATCGTCCGAGTAGATCGTCAGCATTTCTTGTTCTCCGCAGGCTGATTCGGTTGAACACAGTCTTGCGGCAGGAGGTGTTTCGGAGAACGGCAGGAAAGGCCAAAAGGGGATCGATATGGCCAAAAGATCTGACCGAAATTCGCCCCTTATCGGCGCGACGGTGCCCCGGCGTAGGGCGTACCCAAGCCGATCATTCCCATGCAGAGTGAACGATCAGTCAGGGGCGGAACTGGCTCGGTGCCACGCCGCTCCAGCGCACAAACGCATGGCGGAAACTCGCGGTTTCGCTGAAACCCAAAGCCTCGGCGATTCGATAAATCGGCATTTGATCTTCACAGAGCATTAGTTTGGCCTGTTCGAAGCGCAATTCGTCGAGCAATTCCTGATAGCTGCAACCCAGATCCTTGAGGTGCCGGCGCAGGGTTCGCGCCGAACAATTCATCTGTTCAGCCAACCCTTCGAGGCCAGGCGCTGCGTTCAATTGCGTACTGAGCAGTTGGCGAATCCGCCCCAGCCAGGCCTGGCGGCCAGTGAACTCGGTGTTCTGTTTGCGACAGCGTTCAGTCATGGCCTGATGGGTGATGACGTCGGCCAGTGGCAACGGTTGGTCGAGCCAGCGTTTATCGAAGGCGAAGGCGTTGTCCCGCGCATCGAAGTGCAGCGGGCAGTCGAAGTGCTCGGCGTAGGTCGCCTGATAGTCGGGCGCTGCGTGTTCGAAGCGTGCAGCCAGTAGCGGCAGCGTATGGCCGAGCAGATCGTCGCAGGTGACTTTCAACGACACCAGACAGAACTCGGCATTGAATACCGCCAGCGCCGGATTCTCCCGGTAATCAGCGGCGACAAACCAGATGCGCTCGCCGTCATCTTCAAGGCTCAGTTCGAAAAGTGTTCCTAACAGCGCCGGATAGCGCATCGCCAGATGTAAAGCGTCACCGAAGGTGGCACTGGTGAGCAGCGCATAACCGAGCATACCGTAGGACGAAACGTGCATCCGCCGGCCAAGTTCCAGGCCGATATCGCGTTTGAGGGCGACGGCATTGGCGCAGACCTGCATCTCTTGGTTCGTAGTGATGCGTGTGTCCGCTCGGCTCAGGTCTGCCGCGCTGATGCCGCTTCCCACGAGCAGCGCTTCACTGGACAGGCCTTCGGCCTTGAAGGCGTTGAGCACCAGAGAGACGGCGTTGAGGGTGGTGAGGTGGGAGTGGAGCATGGGGGGTTCCAGCCTTGAGATGCTGGAAAAGAAGCAAGTTGTGTGCCGCGTCCAAGTCATCTGTAGGAGCGAGCGGTGCGGCGATCCGACTTGCCCGCGAAGCTTTTGGCGTTATCGAAAACGCCTTCGCGGGCAAGCCTCGCTCCTACAGGCACCGTGTGGTGTCAGATAAGTTCGCCGCACAGGTCCAGTTCTACAAGGCGCCGCGCTTCAGCGGTGTCGAGCCCGGCACCGAGCAACCCATGCAACTTGCCGAAAGCCGCTTCACGGGTCATGCCGCCGCCCGAAAGCACGCCTGCACCGCGCAATCGGCTACCGGCCTCGTAAACATCCAGCTCAACGCCGCCTTCATGGCACTGCGTAACCGCCACAACCACAACCCCCTTGTTCCGTGCCCGTTCCAGGCTGGCGAGAAACTCGGGGTTATCGCTCGGTCCGGTGCCGCTGCCATAGCACTCCAGCACCAGTCCCTGAATGCCGCTGTCGAGCAGTCCATCAAGAATTTCAGCGCTTATGCCGGGAAACAATGGCAATACTGCGACGTTCGCCAGTTGCTTCGGCTGGTTGTAATTCAGTTGCGCGGGAATTGAGGACGCTTTCACACCGCCGCCCTGACGCTCCAGTCGCTTGAACGGATGACGACCGAAACTGCGAACCTTCGCGCAACGAGTCGGGTCCAGCAGCTCGCCGTGGAAGTACAGATGAACGCCCGGCGCAAGGCCTTGCCCCAGAGCAACCAGCGCGCCACTGAGGTTCTCCCAGGCATCGCTGTCGGCTACGCCGGCTGGCAGCATGGAACCGGTGAACACCACGCGGGCCTGCAGGCCGAGCAACTGAAAGCTCATGGCGGCGGCGCTGTAGGCGAGGGTGTCGGTGCCGTGCAGGATCAGCACGCTGTCGCAGCCCTGGACATCAACGGCGTCGACCACCGCTTCACGCAGTTGCTGCCAGTAAGCCGGACTCATGTTGGCGCTGTCGATCAGCGGCGACATCTCGCGAAAGCGCCACTGCGGCACGACAAGGTCAGGCTGGCTGTGCAGATACTCGCGCATCCGCGCTTCGAAACCGGACGCCGGGGCCAGACCGTGAGCGCTGGCTTGCATACCGATGGTGCCACCGGTGTAGAGCACCATGACGTGCTGGGCGGCAGGATAGGTCGAGGAATTCATGGGGGTTCTCCGAGAACGATGACAGCATGCGGTCGAGCATGACGCTGACCGCACGTTGTGTCACGTCGGGCGCAGGGGATGCGCCCGGGTTTTTACCGATCAGCGTTGCGCTGCGGGTACGCCTTGCGGCTCAGCTTCAGCCTTAGGGGCAACGGCTGGTGGATTGGCTGGCCAGGCTTTCAAGTCCAGGTCCAGATCCGGGAATTTGCTCGAATCGAACACGGGCGTCTTGATGCCGGCTGCGCGCTGATCATCGTAGTCACGCAGGATGCGCATGCCGACTTTGAACAGCAGGAACAGCGCGATCAGGTTCACGAACGCCAGCAGGGTCATGGTGATGTCGGCGAACGCGAACACCGTGCCCAGGTTCTCGATCGCACCCCAGTAGATCAACACCAATACCAATGCGCGGTAGCCGATCAGCGCCTTGCGGTTTTCACCGATCAGGAAGCGCAGGTTGTTCTCGCCCAGGTAGTAGTTGTAGAGAATCGAGGTGAACACGAACAACGACAGGGCCACGGAAATGAAACTCCGGCCCCAGTCACCGACGACGGCGGCCAGCGAGTTCTGGGTCAGGGCAATGCCGTCGCCTTCGAAGCCTGGTGTGTAGAAGCCCGAGAGCAGGATCAGCAACGCGGTGCAGGTGCAGATCACAAAGGTGTCGAGGAACACGCTGAACGCCTGAACCACGCCTTGTGCCACCGGGTGCTCGACCGACGCCACGGCGGCCACGTTCGGCGCACTGCCCAGGCCGGCTTCGTTGGCGAACACGCCGCGTTTCACGCCCATGACGATGGCACTGCCGATCAGGCCGCCGAAGGCCTGGTCGAGACCGAAGGCGCTTTTGACGATGGTCATCAGCATCGCTGGAACGTGATCGAACTGCAGCACGATCACGTAGAGGGTCACGCCGATGTACACCAGGGTTTTCACCGGCACCAACAGGTCAGCGACCTTGGCGATCCGCTTGATGCCACCGATGAACACCAGACCCAGCAACACCGCCAGGGCCAGGCCCGTGTAAGTGGGGTCGAGGTCGAAAGCGTTTTTCAGCGAGTGGGTCACGGCGTGGGATTGCAGACCGTTGAAGGCGAAGCCGAAGGTGATCAGCAGCAGGAAGGCCATGATCATGCCCAGCCAGCGTTTCTGCAGGCCGTGCTGGATGTAATAGGACGGACCGCCACGGTACGTGCCGTCGGAATCGCAGCGCTTGTAGAGCTGGCCGAGGGAACATTCGAAGAAGCTGCTGGACATGCCGACCAACGCAGTCACCCACATCCAGAACACCGCGCCCGGACCACCCAGGGTCACGGCGATACCGACACCGGCGATGTTACCCGCACCGACACGGCCGGCGAGGCTGAGCATCAAGGCCTGGAACGAACTGAGTTGACCGGCGCTGCTTTTGAGGCTGTCGCGGAACACCGCGAACATGTGGAAGAAGTGGCGCAATTGTACGAAACGCGAGCGGATCGTGAAGTAGCTACCGAGCCCGACAATGAGCACGATCAGTACTTTCCCTGAGAGGAAGTCGTTAATGACTTCGAGCATGGATTATTCCTCGCTGTTTTTTTGTGTAGGCAAATGCTGGGCAGGTAGAAACATCGCGTTACACCGACGTGCGCGTGGCACAACAGTGAGGCGAGTGTTCGTCCCGGGCCCATATCGCAGGTTTGTTATTAGTTCGGGTTTCGCATGGGTTTGGGCCTCGTTACCGACGACCGCTCACGCGAAGAGGGGCGGCACTATACCTATGAGCGTGCCATCCGTCTGCACGGTTGTGGTGCAAGCGACGAAACGAAGCCTTTGAAACACCTGACTTTTTTGAAGTCAGGCTCGTGTGGGAGGGCGAGAGCCCCATTTCCACAGAAGTCTTTTTCCTGCCAATGAGTTAAAAAAAAGGGCTTGGGGAATAAATCCCCAAGCCCTCAAAAGGTGAGAGGTGTCTAGTCCCTCGACCTGGTGAGCGTGGCGCTTCGTGCTCTTCGTTAAAAGAGCAAGCGCCGGCGTTGCGTTTGGTTAAGCCTTCAGAGGCACCAGACGCGGAGCAATCATGTTTTCCGGGCGCAGAATGTCGGCGAGCATTTCGTCGTCGAGCAAGCCTTCTTCACGCACCAGTTCCAGCACGCCGCGGCCGCTTTCCAGCGCGATACGGGCGATGCGAGTGGCGTTTTCGTAGCCGATGTACGGGTTCAGCGCGGTGACCAGGCCAATCGAGTGTTCGACCAGTTCGCGGCAACGCTCTTCGTTGGCGGTGATGCCGACGATGCAGTGCTCGCGCAGCATGTCCATGGCGCGTTGCAGCAAGCGGATCGAGTCGAAGATCTTGAACGCGATCAGCGGCTCCATCACGTTCAGCTGCAATTGGCCGCCTTCGGCCGCGATGGTCAGCGCCAAGTCGTTGCCGATGATCTGGAACGCCACCTGATTGACCGCTTCCGGGATAACCGGGTTGACCTTGCCGGGCATGATCGAGCTGCCTGGCTGACGCGCCGGCAGGTTGATTTCGTTGATGCCGGTGCGTGGGCCGCTGGACAGCAGGCGCAGGTCGTTGCAGATTTTCGACAGCTTGACCGCGGTGCGCTTGAGCATGCCGGAGAACAGCACGAAGGCGCCCATGTCGGAGGTGGCTTCGATCAGGTCGGCGGCTGGAACCAGCGGTTGACCGCTGATCAGTGCCAGACGCTGAACGGCCAGGAGTTGGTAGCGTGGGTCGGCGTTGATGCCGGTGCCAATCGCGGTGCCGCCCAGGTTCACTTCGGTCAGCAGCTCAGGAGCCAGTGTCTTCAGACGCGCCAGGTCTTCGCCCAGCGTGGTAGCGAAAGCGCGGAATTCCTGGCCCAGGGTCATCGGCACAGCGTCTTGCAGCTGGGTACGACCCATCTTCAATACGTGGCTGAACTCTACACCTTTGGCCGCGAACGACTGGATCAGGCTGTCGAGACTGGCCAGCAACGCATCGTGACCCAGCAGCAGACCCAGACGGATCGCGGTCGGGTAGGCGTCGTTGGTCGACTGCGCCATGTTCACGTCGTTGTTCGGGTGCAGGTATTGGTATTCGCCTTTCTGATGACCCATGGCCTCCAGTGCGATGTTGGCGATGACTTCGTTGGCATTCATGTTGGTCGAAGTGCCAGCGCCGCCTTGAATCATGTCCACCACGAACTCTTCGTGGAAATCGCCGCGGATCAAACGTGCACAGGCTTCGCTGATGGCAGCGTGCTTGGCTTCGCTCAGGTGACCCAGCTCGCGGTTGGCGTCAGCGGCGGCCTGCTTGACCATCGCCAGACCGACAACCAGCTTCGGGTAATGCGAAATCGGAACGCCGGAGAGACGGAAGTTGTTCACCGCTCGCAGGGTCTGGATGCCGTAGTACGCTTGAGCAGGTACTTCGAGTACGCCAAGCAGGTCTTTTTCTGTGCGGAAAGATGCAGCGGAAGACATGATAGAAATCATCTCGATAGGGACCCGGTCTGTGCCGGAACACCGCAAATGCTAGGCTTGTGGAGAATTTTGGGCCAATGCTGTTAAACACTAGCCTATGCACATTCGGCATAATGCCCGTGTGACGCCGTGTCTGCGGCGAGCGTGTGACCTAAATTGGTGCGTGTCCGGGAGGTCGTGATGAACCTTGAAAGTAAATGGCTTGAGGACTTTAGTGCTCTGGCTGCCACCCGCAGCTTCTCCCAGGCTGCCGAAAGACGCTTCGTGACGCAGCCGGCATTCAGTCGGCGGATCCGCAGCCTTGAAGCCGCGCTGGGACTGACCCTGGTCAATCGCTCGCGCACCCCGGTGGAGCTGACGGCGGCGGGGCAGTTGTTCCTGGTTACCGCGCGGACCGTGGTCGAACAACTCGGTGAAGTGTTGCGTCACCTGCATCATCTGGAAGGCGGGCAGGGCGAGGTGATGCAGGTCGCCGCCGCTCACTCTCTGGCGCTGGGGTTCTTCCCGCGCTGGATCGCGCAATTGCGTAATGAAGGCCTGAACATCGCAACGCGCTTGGTGGCGACCAACGTCGGCGACGCGGTGCATGCGCTGCGTGAAGGCGGTTGCGATCTGATGCTGGCGTTCTACGACCCGGATGCTGCACTGCAGATGGACCCGGAAATCTTCCCGTCACTGCACCTTGGAGCCACCGAAATGCTTCCTGTCTGCGCGGCGGACGCCGAGGGCAAGCCACTGTTCGACCTGGAAGGCGAAGGCAGTGTGCCGCTGCTCGCTTATAGCGCCGGGGCGTTTCTCGGGCGTTCGGTGAACATGCTGCTGCGCCAACGGGCGCTGCGCTTCACTACCATTTATGAAACAGCCATGGCCGACAGCCTTAAAAGTATGGCGCTTGAAGGGCTGGGCATCGCCTGGGTGCCGCAGCTCAGCGTGCGCGCCGAACTGGCGCGCGGTGAGCTGGTGGTCTGCGGCGGCCCGCAATGGCATGTGCCGCTGGAGATTCGTTTGTACCGCTGCGCGTTGGTGCGCAAGGCCAACGTACGATTACTGTGGCGCAAGCTTGAGGGCGGGGCGGCGGGCAATACCTGAGATGGACAAACAGCGAGTGGTTACGGAACGTCACCGAGGAACGACTTGATAAGTTCCCGATTACCGTCGCTATAGCGATAACAATTGGACAGCCCGGGAGTGACATCGCGCATGAAAGTTTCACACCACCATCCGTTGTATTGAACGTCGGAAAGTTCATGATTGGCAGTGAACATATGTCCCAGTTCATGGCCGACTATTTGTTTTCCGATCAGTGACGCAATACCGAACTGTTGGCCAGGGCTCGCGACGCCCAGAACCTCATTGTTGATCATTGCACTGTTGGTCAACAGTAAAAATTTTGTGGTCCTGTTGTGCGGGAGGTTCTGATCGTCGCGGTAGTTTCGGGCAAGCGTTTCCCATCCGCGATAAGAAGTTTCGCTGGCAGCCTGGTATGAATAATTTGTGTAGGGCGGCCTGTTCCTGATGAACTCCATCGACACGCGTCGACCTGAAATGGCTGTGATTTCCTTAACCCAATCCAGCAGATAACGTTGGAAAATCGAGTCAATGGCCGACTCGGGTATGTCGTCATGAATAAATGCAAAGACAAAAATCGGCTTTTTTTCTATAGAGGTAGTACTGAAGCCTTTGAATGTTACAGAAGCTTTTGAGTGGGTTGGAGGCCAGGGAGTATCGTTCAGTACTGTTGTTGCATGGCCCATCTGAGTTGTTAGAAAAATTATCAAGAAAAGCGTGAATCTGGTGAGTGTTGACATCGAGAATCTCAAACTTAATGCGTGGATCACCGCATCAGCGTGTTAAGTGTGATTAGTTGACGGAACCGTTTTTTCTGCGCCGACTGTTATTAATAATACTTGGCGCGTTATTTGTAATGGGTGGCTTTATTGCAGGAAATGTTTTATTGGAAAGGGGCGGTGAAAAATCGTGTTCAGATGCTTTGACTATAAAGTCAATAAAGGTGCCCGCCGTTGATAGAAACCAGTCGTATGACAGATGGTCACCGCAGGGGCTGTTTATCTGTGGCATTGAGGTATACTGCGCGGCCTTTGGCCGGTTCGTCCGGCCATAATTCGTACAATCAAGCCACGCATTTTGCGTGGTTTGTTGTTTTTTGACGCGCCTGCGGGCGCCCAGAGAGAAGAGGCACGACGATGAGTGCACTGGTTGGCGTGATCATGGGCTCCAAGTCCGATTGGTCCACCCTTAGCCACACCGCCGATATGCTGGAAAAGCTCGGCATCCCTTATGAGGTGAAAGTGGTCTCTGCCCACCGCACCCCGGACCTGCTCTTCCAGTACGCCGAAGAGGCTGAGGCGCGTGGCATCGAGGTGATCATCGCCGGTGCCGGCGGCGCAGCCCACTTGCCAGGCATGTGTGCGGCCAAGACCCACCTGCCGGTACTGGGCGTGCCGGTGCAGTCGTCGATGCTGTCGGGTGTCGATTCGCTGCTGTCTATCGTGCAGATGCCCGCAGGCATCCCGGTTGCTACCCTGGCCATCGGCAAGGCCGGTGCGATCAACGCAGCGCTGCTCTCGGCGAGTATCCTCGGCGCCAAGCACCCGCAGTTCCACACTGTGCTGAAAACTTTCCGTGCTGAGCAGACAGACAGCGTCCTGGACAATCCAGACCCACGCATCGCCTGAGGTTGTTGACGATGAAAATCGGTGTAATCGGTGGCGGCCAGTTGGGTCGCATGTTGGCGCTGGCGGGCACTCCGCTGGGCATGAACTTCGCTTTTCTGGACCCCGCGCCGGATGCTTGCGCAGCTGCGTTGGGCGAGCACCTGCGGGCCGATTACGGCGATCAGGACCACCTGCGTCAGCTGGCCGATGAAGTCGATCTGGTGACCTTCGAGTTCGAGAGCGTTCCGGCCGAAACCGTGGCCTTCCTGTCGCAATTCGTTCCGGTCTACCCAAGCGCCGAAGCCCTGCGCATCGCCCGTGATCGCTGGTTCGAAAAAAGCATGTTCAAGGACCTGGGGATTCCCACCCCGGCGTTCGCCGACATTCAATCGCAAGCCGATCTGGACGCTGCGATTGCTTCCATCGGTCTGCCGGCCGTGCTGAAAACCCGCACCCTGGGTTATGACGGCAAGGGCCAGAAAGTCCTGCGCAAGCCTGAAGACGTGGCCGGCACGTTCGCCGAACTGGGCAGCGTGGCCTGCCTGCTGGAAGGCTTCGTGCCGTTCACCGGTGAAGTCTCGTTGATCGCCGTGCGCGCTCGCGATGGTGAGACCCAGTTTTATCCGCTGGTTCACAACACCCACGACAGCGGCATCCTCAAGCTGTCCGTAGCCAGCACCGACCATCCGCTGCAAGCCTTGGCGCAGGACTATTCCAGCCGCGTGCTCAAGCAGCTGAATTACGTCGGCGTGATGGCGTTCGAGTTCTTCGAAGTCGACGGTGGCCTCAAGGCCAACGAGATTGCCCCGCGGGTCCACAACTCGGGTCACTGGACCACTGAAGGCGCCGAGTGCAGCCAGTTCGAAAACCACCTGCGGGCCGTTGCCGGTCTGCCACTGGGTTCGACGGCCAAGGTCGGTGAAAGCGCAATGCTCAACTTCATCGGTAAAGTGCCGGACACCGAGAAAGTCCTGGCCATTGCCGATTGCCATCTGCATCACTATGGCAAGGCGTTCAAGGTCGGTCGCAAGGTCGGTCACGCCAATCTGCGCTGCGCCGACAGGGCCACGCTGGAGCAGCAGATCCTCAAGGTCGAAGCGCTCATCGCCGAATAGTTTCATGTGGCAGCGGCGGAACCATTCAGGTGCCGCCGCTCTCTCATGGCAGGATGCCAAAGTCTGACTAGGCTTGGACGTAGCACTTAATCAGAGGGAAATGCCATGGGAATTATTGGAACCATCTTTATCGGCTTGATCGTCGGCCTGCTGGCTAGGTTCCTGAAACCGGGCGATGACAACATGGGCTGGATCATGACCATCTTGCTCGGTATCGGCGGTTCGCTGGCGGCCACTTACGGCGGCCAGGCTCTGGGCTTCTATCAGGCCGGCCAAGGCGCAGGCTTCCTGGGTGCGCTGGTCGGCGCGGTGGTGTTGCTGGTGGTCTACGGCTTGATCAAAAAGAACTGATTCAAAGCGACAAAGCCCCCTCTGCTCCGCACGCAGAGAGGGCTAGAATGCTCGGCGTTGCACTGTCCTCTCCTTTGCCGAGCACCTCCATGCGCCGTCTTCTGTTCACGCTCCTTTTACTGGGTACGGGCCTTGCCCACGCCGGCGAACTGCCGGAAACCGACTGGCTCGAATTGATGCCCAAGTCGGACCAGAAAGCCCTCGAAGCCATGCCCGAAATCGACCACAACTCCCCCGAAGCCAATGGCACCTTTAATCAAAAGGGTGGCATGAAGCAGAGCAAGGGCTTACCGGCGGTGATGTATTCGACCAAAACCGTGCCGTCGATGAACGACAAGAACATCCGCATAGGTGGTTATCCGGTGCCGCTGGAGTCCGACGCCAAGGGCCGCAGCACGCTGTTCTTCCTCGTGCCGTATCCGGGCGCCTGCATCCACGTGCCGCCGCCACCGCCTAATCAACTGGTGTTGGTGCGTTATCCGAAAGGCTTGAAGCTGAATGACATCTATACACCGCTGTGGGTGACCGGCACGCTGAAAGTCGAGAAGGTCAACAACGACCTGGCTGACGCGGCGTATGCGCTGGATGCGGCGAAGGTGCGGGTGGTGCAGGAGTCGGATTTGTAGAAAATCTCAACTGTGGGAGCAAGCTTGCTCCCACAATGTTCTATGGTGTTGCTTATAAAGGTGCGCTGCCAATGCTCACGCCCAGCGTATGGCTGGCACCCGGCGCTAGCGTCACCACATCGTCCATCACATTCGCCGTTTCGATGCACAGCATCCGCTGCCAGCCATCGTCCGCCATGTCACTGAACGCCGCAGCGCGATCAATCCACGGGTTCCAGATCACCGCCGAGCGTGAACCGCTGCTGGTCAGCTCGATGCGCCGTTCCCAGGCCGGATCGACAATGCTCAGCTTTGCCGGGGTATTGAGGTAGATGCGATCAGTCTCGCCGGCAAAACGCAGATCGCCGGTCTGAGTGACGGTCTTCCAGTCGTCCAGCGTCTCGATATAACTCAAGCCATCCAGCCCTTCGACATGCACATTGCGTACATCGCTGACCGCGAAATAGCTGTGCAGCGCCTGGCTGATGGTGACGTTGTCAGTGCCCTGGTTATGGCTGGTCAGGCTGATGTGCAGTTGCTCATCCAGACGAATGCTCAGCTTCAAATCCACCTGATGTGGCCAACCTGGCAAACCGCCCTCAGGGTAGGGCAGAACAAACTCCACCTTCAGGCTTTCGCCCTCGGTTTCAATGCCGCCCAGTTCCCAGTCCATCGCCCGCACCAGCCCGTGGGCGGTCGGCGGTTCGTTGCTGACACGCATCGCTTGAACACTTTGCGGGTTGCGCGGCAAGTTACCGAACCACGGCCAGCACACCGGAACCCCGGCGCGGATGCTCTTGCCAGTCTTGAACACGGCCTCGTCGTTGAGCCAGATCAGCGGCGGTTGACCGGCCAATTGATAACTGAGGATGTGCGCGCCTTGCTGGGCGACCAGCAATTCGGCCTGACCGTGACGGATGCGCCAGCAGTTCAGTTCATCCAGTTTCACGGCTTCAACGTTGGGCGTGCTCATGGGGCAACTCTCGATCAGGAACAATGACTGCAATGGACCGCTGAAAGGTCGCAGTGTTTAACGAGCTCGTGACGGAACCGAACGGGTGCGGCCGCTGCCATCGATGGCGACGAACACAAACACGGCTTCGGTCACTTTACGCCACTCGCTGGACAGCGGATCGTCACTCCAGACTTCGACCATCATCTGAATCGAGCTGCGGCCGATTTCCAGCGCCTGGGTATAGAAGGAGAGCTGGGCGCCCACCGCTACCGGAACCAGAAACGCCATGCGGTCAATCGCAACGGTGGCCACGCGACCACCCGCGACTTTGCTGGCCATTGCGGTGCCGGCCAAATCCATCTGCGACACCAGCCAACCGCCGAAAATATCGCCAAAGCCGTTGGTTTCGCGGGGGAGCGCGGTAATTTGCAGGGCAAGGTCGCCTTGCGGGATTGGATCTTCTTGTTCGAGCTCTATCATGCCGGGGGTGCCTCTGACCCGTGACTCTTCATAGGTGTAGCGGGTGAATAGCCGTCTTACGGCTCCGCGCGCAAAGTGCCTGCGCTCGGTCATGCTGCGTTAAAAACAGGCTCGGACGCTCATTTACAGCAGTAAACTCCGCGTCCTCGCCTGTTTTTGCCTTGCCTGACCTTCGCTCGGCTACTTTGCGCACTGGAGCCTTGGAAAAACGATTCAGCCCCGAACATACTACGTTCGTCACGTTTTTCGTAAGGCGCCTAAAGGGAAACTCTGCGAAATCGGCTGACAGGTGCCAACGACGTTTTCGCACAGCAACCCCTTACAAGCAGGTGCAGGATTGCGAGTATATCGATCGGTAGACTCCGAGACGACCGTCCGGTTCTCATTTAGACCGTCAATTACGCGCCTCTATGTGCTTTTTCGAACAATTTGCTATCGTGCCGGACCTGCCCAAGCCTCCGCCAGCGTTGTTGGGGTTGCAGATCCGACTATAAGAGAAGCCTTGCCATGACCACCGCGCCCTCGAGCATTGCGCAGCCCACTCAGTCCGCACGTCCGCTGACCCGCAACGACTACAAGACTTTATCGCTGTCCGCCCTGGGCGGCGCGCTGGAGTTTTACGACTTCATCATTTTCGTGTTCTTCGCCACGGTGGTGGGCAAGCTGTTCTTCCCGGCCGACATGCCTGAGTGGCTGCGGTTGATGCAGACTTTCGGGATCTTTGCCGCCGGCTACCTGGCGCGGCCACTGGGCGGCATCGTCATGGCACACTTCGGCGACCTGCTGGGACGCAAGAAGATGTTCACCCTGAGCATTTTCATGATGGCGGTGCCGACCCTGATCATGGGGTTGCTGCCGACTTATGCGCAGATCGGCATGTGGGCGCCGATCCTGTTGCTGGTGATGCGGGTGATTCAGGGCGCGGCGATTGGCGGTGAAGTGCCGGGCGCGTGGGTATTCGTTTCCGAACACGTACCGCAGCGTCATATCGGCTACGCCTGCGGCACCCTGACCAGCGGTCTGACGGCTGGCATCCTGCTGGGGTCGCTGGTCGCCACCGCGATCAACAGCATTTACACCCCGGTGGAAGTCGCGGATTACGCCTGGCGGATTCCGTTCCTGCTGGGCGGCGTGTTCGGCCTGTTCTCGGTTTACCTGCGCCGCTGGTTGCACGAGACGCCGGTGTTCGCCGAGCTGCAACTGCGCAAGGCCCTGGCTGAAGAAGTGCCGCTGCGCGCCGTGTTGCGTGACCATCGCGGGGCGATCCTGATTTCCATGCTGCTGACCTGGCTGCTGTCCGCCGGCATCATCGTGGTTATTCTGATGACCCCGACCGTGCTGCAGACCGTCTACCACTTCTCGCCAACCACCGCGTTGCAGGCAAACAGCCTGGCGATCGTGTTTCTGAGCGTGGGCTGCGTCGCCTCCGGTGCACTGGCTGACCGCTTTGGTGCTGGTCGCATCATTGTATTCGGCAGTGCGCTGCTGCTGATCAGCTCGTGGACCTTCTATCACAGCCTGTTCAACCACCCTGACTGGCTGTTCCCGATGTACGCCTTGACCGGCTTCCTGGTCGGCACCATCGGTGCGGTGCCTTACGTGATGGTCAAAGCCTTCCCGGCGGTGGTGCGCTTCAGCGGTCTGTCGTTCTCCTACAACCTGGCTTACGCCATCTTCGGCGGCCTGACCCCGATGGTCGTCACTTTGCTGCTCAAGGAAAGCCCGATGGGGCCGGCCTATTACGTGGCGATCATTTGCGGTGTCGGGATTTTGGTGGGTGGGTATCTCTGGAAGAAGGGTCGATAACGCTAAACCGCCAGTAGTTAAGGCTTTCGCCAGTGCGAAAGCCTTACTCCACACTCGCCCGCCGGTAAACGTGCTCCATGCTCAAGCATATGGTCCAGAGCATCCGCAGCGTGCTTCGGTTGAATAACCTGATGCTCCACCATCAAATCGAGTAACCAGAGTGCGCCATGCACTTGTAACCCATCCCTCTGCGCTTGACGCCTTAACTTGCCATCTCCGGTGAGCAACGGCCGGCCTGTCTCTTGTGCGAGCAGGTAGCACGACACATCGGCTAATGAGCTGTTGTTGTGCTCTATTTTGAGATTGAACAGCCTGGTAACCCCCGGTTCGTCGAAGGATTCACAATCAATCCCCGACCGAGTAATTCGTCATGGGGGAAATCTTCGAGCTCATGCAGCACAAAATCTGTGCAGCAAAGAGTGAATGGCAGATTGAACATCTGCTCCAGCAGTCCTGCATTTCTGAAATCGATCCAGATATTCGTATCGCTGATGTAGATCAGGCTCATGCACTCTCCAGTGAGCCCAGAAAATTGGGGTCAAGAGCGCTCACTGGTTTGCGTAGAAGTTCGGCTGCACGGGATTTGGTGATCAACCCTTCCGCTAGCCCCCAGAACACCAACGATTCAAAACGTTGCGGTGGTTTGCATGGCAAGGGTTCAGGTTCGGCCTTGCGCCAGCCGTTCGCGCTGAATTGGATGGTCAGGGATTTATATCCACTATCGCTAAGGAGATTCAGATCCTTGAGGCGCCTCAATGCTGCATGCATCGAAATCCCGTATTGGCGCTTGGCGATGAGCAACTCGCGGGGATGGACGCGTGAGCGAGGGTGGCTACCGAAGTCACTGGTGACACCTTTAGCCGGGTAGAGGAACGCACCAGCGAAGCGATGGCAGCAGTTTTCCTTATCACGCTCGGGCATGTCGTCGGGTAATTGCATGACCCAATGGCCGAGTTCATGGGCCGCGGTAAAGCGTATGCGTTCGCCTGGGCGCTCTGCGTTCAGGGCGATCAAGACGTGGCGACCGTCACCGGTAGCTGCGCAGGCCCCATCGAAGTCAGCCGGCCCCATGAGCATCGCGACCTTGATGCTGTGCTCTTCCAGTTGCTCGGTCAGGTTGGAAATTGGATCGCTACCAATTCCCCAATATTCGCGTAGCGCCTCGGCAGCGTGTTCAGCTTCCTCGATAGAGGAGACCGGCAGCATTTGCGCAGGGGTGGCCGGAGTCTGGATGTCTACCGGGTCAAAGCATTCTTCCAGAGCAATGTAACGCTCAAGGTGTTCACGAATCTGTTCTTCGACTTGAACCTGGCGATACTTGGGCATCTTGGCAAGTTTACGAAACTCCAGCGGCGCAAGCGGCATCGCATCCGCACGGAAGAAGTATTCAGGATTGACCTGCAGCACCTTGGCCATTTGCAGCAGGCGCGCCGAGTTCGGGGTACTTAACCCTTTCTCGTATTTGCTCAGGCCTTGCTTGGTGATGTCGCCAAGCTGGAGCGCCAAGGCTTCCAGAGACATGCCTCGCAGAAGGCGAGCGCGGCGAATTCGGTCGTTGATCATGGGTTCCTCTCGTGGTTGACAAGGCTATCTTTTTGTTTTGATTTGTCAACCTTGCTTCAGTGTCTCGGCGCTTCTGTATTTCGAATGCTGGCCTTTCATCTAATTGTCATATTTCAGCCATAGAGTGTTCACACGGCCTGCTGATACTTGGCCCCGACTTAACACACCTATCTGCTAGGAGTAAGGCATGAAACTGAAGCGTTTGATGGCGGCAATGACTTTTGTCGCTGCTGGCGTTGCGACTGCCAACGCGGTTGCCGCTGTTGACCCTGCTATCCCGAGCTACACCAAGACCACTGGTGTGTCGGGCAACCTGTCCAGCGTCGGCTCCGATACCCTGGCCAACCTCATGACCCTGTGGGCTGAGAACTACAAAAAAGAATACCCGAACGTAAACATCCAGATTCAGGCTGCCGGTTCGTCGACCGCGCCACCTGCGCTGACTGAAGGCACCGCTAACCTGGGCCCGATGAGCCGCAAGATGAAGGACAACGAGCTGCAGGCCTTCGAAACCAAATATGGCTACAAGCCAACCGCTATTCCGGTTGCCGTGGATGCCCTGGCAGTGTTCGTGCACAAGGACAACCCGATCCAGCACATGACCATGGAACAAGTCGACGCGATCTTCTCGTCCACTCGTCTGTGCGGCGCTAAAACCGACGTGAAAACCTGGGGCGACCTGGGTGTGACCGGCGACCTGGCGAACAAGCCGGTTCAACTGTTCGGTCGTAACTCGGTATCGGGCACCTATGGCTACTTCAAAGAAGAAGCCTTGTGCAAAGGCGACTACAAGCCAAACGTCAACGAACAACCAGGTTCGGCTTCGGTCGTGCAGTCGATCAGCTCCTCGCTGAACGGCGTTGGTTACTCGGGCATCGGCTACAAAACCGCTAGCGTGAAGACGGTAGCTCTGGCCAAGAAAGGCAGCACCGAGTTCGTCGAAGACACCGAAGAAAACGCCCTGAACGGTAAGTACCCGCTGTCGCGTTTCCTCTACGTTTACGTCAACAAAGCCCCGAACAAGCCTCTGGCCCCGCTGGAAGCCGAGTTCGTGAAGCTGATTCTGTCCAAACAGGGTCAGGAAGTTGTAGTGAAAGACGGCTACATCCCACTGCCGGCCAAGGTTGCTGCAAAAGCACTGGCTGACCTGGGTCTGCAAGAAGGCGGCAACGTCGTAAAGAAGTAAAACCTTGAGTCCGGGATGATTTCCGGGCTCCAGTGGGAGCGGGTACGCCCGCTCCTACACCCCCAAATTTTTGATCCACTGCCAGTTCCCACTGGCGGCGGATTTGTTGCGTCACTGCATTGTCATCTTTCTGTCATACAGGACCGCTAGGGTGTGCGCATGAATGATCTGGCCAATTCCACCATGACTACTAATCCTCCCAAGCGAATTGATTTCAATACGCCTGAGCTGCAACGCAAGCGCCGCATCCGCGCGCTCAAAGATCGCCTGACCCGCTGGTACGTCCTCGTGGGCGGCCTTGCCGTTCTCGGCGCGATCACGCTGATCTTCTTCTTCCTCGCCTACATCGTCTTCCCTCTGTTCCAGGGTGCCGACCTGACGACCAAGGACGCCATCACGCCGGCCTGGATGCAAGACGCCGGCAAGCCGTTGATGATCTCACTGGAAGAACAGAACCAGGTCGCCATGCGCGTTTCCGACAAGGGGCAGGCGCTGTTCTTCGACATCGACAGTGGCGCCGAACTCAAGCGCGTCGATCTGCCGGTTCCGGCGGGTGCCAGCGTCACGTCCATCGGCGAAGACCAGCCCGGCCATCCATTGGTCGCGGTGGGTTTCTCCAACGGTCAGGCTTTGGTGTTCCGTCACACCTATAAAGTCAGCTACCCGGATGGCAAGAAGACGATCACGCCAGCCATCGAGTACCCGTACGGCGAAACCCCGATAGCGCTGAACGAGGCGGGCGGTGCGCTGGAGCATGTCAGCCTCAACGCCACCGACACCACGCTGATGCTCGTCGGCTCGACCGGTGCGCAACTCAATGTGCTGTCGCTGACCAGCGAAGAAAACATGATGACCGGCGAAGTCACCAACGAGCAGAAGCGCATCGAACTGCCGCAGATGACCGAGCCGGTGAACAATATCTTCGTCGACCCGCGCCAGCAATGGCTATACGTGATTAACGGTCGTGCCCAGGCCGATGTGTTCAGCCTGCGCGACAAGAGCCTCAACGGTCGCTACAAACTGCTTGAAGACGGCGAAACGCAAATTACCGCCAGTACTCAATTGGTAGGCGGTATCTCGCTTATCCTCGGCGATTCCAAGGGTGGTCTGGCCCAGTGGTTCATGGCCCGCGACCCGGATGGTGAACAGCGCCTGAAGCAGATCCGTACCTTCCAGATGGGCACCGCACCGATCGTTGAAATCACCGCCGAAGAACGTCGCAAAGGCTTCATCGCCCTTGACGCTGAAGGCAAGCTCGGCGTGTTCCACAGCACCGCTCACCGCACCTTGCTGGTGGATCAGGTGGTCGATGGCCAAGGCCTTTTCGGTATGTCGCCACGGGCCAACCGCATCATTGTGGAGCAGGGCGGCAAGCTGCAACCGCTGCTTCTCGACAACCCGCACCCGGAAGTTTCCTGGAGCGCGTTGTGGAGCAAGGTCTGGTACGAGAACTACGACGAGCCTAAGTACGTCTGGCAATCGACCGCCGCCAACACCGACTTCGAACCGAAGTTGAGCCTGTCGCCACTGACCTTCGGCACCCTGAAGGCCGCGTTCTACGCCATGCTGCTGGCCGCACCGCTGGCCGTCGCTGCTGCAATTTACACCGCATACTTCATGGCCCCGGGCATGCGCCGCAAGGTCAAACCGGTGATCGAATTGATGGAAGCGATGCCGACGGTGATCCTCGGTTTCTTCGCCGGCCTGTTTCTCGCGCCGTATGTGGAAGGGCATTTGCCGGGGATCTTCAGCCTGCTGATGCTCCTGCCGATCGGCATTCTGGTGGCCGGTTTCGTCTTCAGCCGCCTGCCTGAGTCCATCCGCCTGAAAGTGCCGGACGGCTGGGAAAGCGCGATTCTGATTCCGGTGATTCTGTTCGTGGGCTGGCTCTCGCTGTACATGAGCCCGTACATGGAAACCTGGTTCTTCGGCGGCGACATGCGCATGTGGATCTCCCACGACCTGGGCATCACCTACGACCAGCGCAACGCACTGGTGGTCGGTCTGGCCATGGGCTTCGCGGTGATCCCGAACATCTACTCCATCGCCGAAGACGCCGTGTTCAGCGTGCCTCGAGGATTGACCCTCGGTTCTCTGGCCCTCGGTGCCACGCCGTGGCAGACCATGACGCGGGTGGTGATCCTCACCGCCAGCCCAGGCATCTTCTCGGCGTTGATGATCGGCATGGGCCGTGCGGTCGGTGAAACCATGATCGTGCTGATGGCCACCGGTAACACCCCGGTCATGGAAATGAACCTGTTCGAAGGCCTGCGCACCCTGGCCGCCAACGTCGCGGTGGAAATGCCCGAATCGGAAGTCGGCGGCAGCCACTACCGCGTGCTATTCCTCTCGGCGCTGGTGCTGCTGTTGTTCACCTTCGTCATGAACACCCTCGCGGAGCTGATTCGTCAGCGTCTGCGCAAGAAATACTCGTCGCTTTAAGAAAGGTAGAAGTCTGTGAAACAGAACTCCCTGAACGGATGGTTCAAGAGCGGCGCCCCCGGCGTCTGGATCAGCGGCGGCGCGGTGTCCATCGCGGTCATCATGACCATTGGCTTGCTGGCGGTGATTGCCGTGCGCGGTCTGGGTCACTTTTGGCCGGCGGACTTGATTCACGCCAGCTACGACGTGCCGGGCCAGGCCAATCACCTGGTCATCGGCGAGATCGTGCAGAAAGAAGAAGTGCCGCGCGAGCGCCTGAAAAGCGCTGGCCTGCCGGTGCCCGATCAGGGCCCGGAGTTCATGACCCGCGAGCTGATCAAGGTCGGCAACCGTGACTTGAACGGCAACGACTTCACCTGGATCGTCGGCGAGTGGCTGACTAACCAGAAGACCCCGCCTGAGTTGATGGCCATTGAGCGTCGCGAGTGGGGCAATTTCTACGGGTATCTGGTCAACGTCAAACAGGATGGCAAGGTCATCGCTGAAGGCGAGGCTGCGTGGCCTGAGTTGCAGGCCCGTGTCGATCGTGTCAACAAACTCGCGGCACAGCTCAAGAGCCTGGAAAAAACCGACATCGGTGCGATCAACGCGGGTCTTGAACGCGTCCGTCTGCACGGCCGCAAACTGGAACTGGCTGGCCAACTCGATGCCACCGCACAAGCGGACATGGAATCCGAGCGCGCCGAACTCAACGCTCGTTATCAAGACATCGAAGTCCGCCTGAACGACCTGCACGCCCAGTTCAATCGCGACAGCCTGACGGCCCGCGATGCAAACGGCAAAGAGATTGAAATCGGCATCGGCAAGGTGGTTCACGCTTATCAGCCGAACGCGATGGGCACCTTCACCAAGATCGGTTTCTACTTCAGCAAGATGTGGGAATTCCTCAGCGACGACCCGCGTGAAGCGAACACCGAAGGCGGGATCTTCCCGGCGATTTTCGGCACTGTGATGATGACCCTGATCATGGCGATGGTCGTGACGCCGTTCGGCGTGCTGGCGGCGGTCTACCTGCGTGAGTATGCGAAACAGAACACCATGACTCGTCTGATCCGCATCGCGGTGAACAACCTGGCGGGCGTTCCGGCTATCGTCTACGGCGTGTTCGGTCTGGGCTTCTTCGTCTACGTACTCGGCGGTTCGGTCGACCGGTTGTTCTTCCCGGAAGCGCTGCCGGCACCGACCTTCGGTACGCCGGGTCTGCTCTGGGCGTCCCTGACCCTGGCTTTGCTGGCGGTGCCGGTGGTGATCGTGGCCACCGAAGAAGGCCTGGCGCGGATTCCTCGCACCGTGCGTGAAGGCTCGTTGGCCCTCGGCGCGACCAAGGCTGAAACCTTGTGGAAGATCGTGCTGCCAATGGCCAGCCCGGCGATGATGACCGGCATGATCCTCGCCGTGGCTCGCGCCGCCGGTGAAGTGGCGCCGCTGATGCTGGTGGGTGTGGTGAAACTGGCACCGTCGCTGCCACTGGACGGTAACTACCCGTACCTTCACCTGGATCAGAAGATCATGCACTTGGGCTTCCACATCTATGACGTCGGCTTCCAGAGCCCGAACGTCGAGGCCGCGCGGCCGCTGGTGTACGCCACGGCGCTGCTGCTGGTGCTGGTGATCGCTACGCTCAACCTGTCAGCCGTATACATCCGGAACCACCTGCGCGAGAAGTACAAAGCGCTGGACAGCTGATTACCGCTGCTCCCTGTAGGAGCCAGGCTTGCCGGCGAAGGCGATTTCAAGGACGCCTTCGCGGGCAAGCCTCGCTCCTACAGAGTGGCAACACCGCTGGCCCATTTTTGTGAGGCCAGCGGCCAACCGAACCGAATTTGTTAGCACAGGGAGCCTCCCATGCAGCACGAACCACATACCCACGGCATCAACATGTCGGCCTTGGGCCGCGATAAACAGAGCTTGAGCCTCGAGCAGGAAACCGTCGCCATCGAAGTACCAGGCCTGAACCTGTTCTACGGCGACAAACAAGCGCTGTACGACGTCAGCCTGAACATCCCGAAACAGCGCGTGACCGCCTTCATCGGCCCGTCCGGCTGCGGTAAGTCCACGCTGCTGCGTACGTTCAACCGCATGAACGACCTGGTGGATGACTGCCGTGTCGAAGGCGCGATCAACCTCTACGGCAACAACATCTACCGTAAGGGCGAAGACGTGGCCGAGCTGCGTCGTCGCGTTGGCATGGTGTTCCAGAAGCCAAATCCGTTCCCGAAAACCATCTACGAGAACGTGGTCTACGGCCTGCGCATTCAAGGCATCAACAAGAAGCGCATCCTCGACGAAGCCGTCGAGTGGGCGTTGAAAGGCGCTGCGCTGTGGGACGAAGTCAAAGACCGTCTGCATGAATCGGCACTCGGTCTGTCCGGTGGTCAGCAACAACGTCTGGTGATCGCTCGCACCATCGCCGTGGAGCCAGAAGTGCTGCTGCTCGACGAACCGTGCTCGGCACTCGACCCGATCTCCACGCTGAAAGTCGAAGAGCTGATCTACGAACTGAAATCGAAGTTCACCATCGTCATCGTGACCCACAACATGCAACAGGCCGCGCGGGTTTCCGACTACACGGCGTTCATGTACATGGGCAAACTGGTGGAATTCGGCGACACCGATACCCTGTTCACCAATCCGGCGAAGAAGCAGACCGAAGACTACATCACTGGTCGCTACGGCTAGGAAGCTGTTGTTGCTCACTGAACTGACGCTGCGGTCCACCGCACCTTACCGGACGCTCCAAGGACGCCAACATGATTAGTAAAGAAGGCCTTACTCACCACATTTCCGCGCAGTTCAACGCCGAGCTCGAGGAAGTGCGCAGCCACCTCCTGGCCATGGGCGGGCTGGTGGAAAAGCAGGTCAACGACGCGGTGACCGCGCTGATCGAGGCCGACTCCGGTCTGGCCCAGCAGGTTCGCGAGATCGACGACCAGATCAACCAGATGGAACGCAACATCGACGAAGAGTGCCTGCGCATTCTGGCCCGTCGACAGCCTGCGGCGTCGGACCTGCGTCTGATCATCAGCATCTCCAAGTCGGTGATCGACCTGGAACGCATTGGCGATGAAGCGACCAAAATCGCCCGTCGCGCCATCCAGCTGTGCGAAGAAGGCGAAGCCCCACGCGGCTACGTCGAGGTTCGCCATATTGGCGACCAGGTCCGTAACATGGTTCGCGATGCGCTGGACGCCTTTGCCCGCTTCGACGCCGACCTGGCGTTGTCGGTGGCGCAGTACGACAAGATCATCGACCGTGAATACAAAACCGCGCTGCGCGAACTGGCCACCTACATGATGGAAGACCCGCGCTCTATCTCGCGGGTCTTGAGCATTATCTGGGTGCTGCGTTCGCTGGAACGGATCGGCGACCACGCGCGCAATATCTCGGAGTTGGTGATTTACCTGGTGCGCGGCACCGACGTGCGTCACTTGGGTCTCAAGCGCATGAAAGAAGAAGTTGAAGGCACAAGTGGCGAAACCGCTAATGTTCCGGGTAAAGCTGACGATAAGTAAGATTGCCTGAGAAAAGCGCCCGGCCTTCTGGCCGGGCGTTTTTGTTTTTGGTAATGAATTCGAAAGCAGCACCCGCGAACGAAAAGTCCCGGCGTGACTGAAGGTTTTTGGCAATGTGCCATCAGCAAAGCGGTATGCTTGCCGGGATTTTTTAAAGGGGTGATGGATGAGTAAGGTCAGTGTGTTGGTCGTGGACGACGCGTCGTTCATTCGTGACCTGGTGAAGAAGTGTTTGCGCAACTACTTCCCGGGGATCCGGATCGAAGACGCGGTCAACGGCAAGAAGGCTCAGGCGATTCTGGCGCGTGAAGCGTTCGACCTGGTGCTGTGCGACTGGGAAATGCCGGAAATGTCCGGGCTGGAACTGCTGACCTGGTGCCGCGAGCAGGACAACCTCAAGACCATGCCGTTCGTGATGGTGACCAGCCGGGGCGATAAAGAGAACGTGGTCCAGGCGATCCAGGCCGGGGTTTCCGGCTACGTCAGCAAGCCGTTCACCAACGAGCAACTACTGACCAAGGTCAAGCAGGCCCTGAACAAGGTCGGCAAGCTCGACACCTTGATGAACAGCGCGCCGACCAAAATGAACTCGGCGTTCGGCAACGATTCCCTGAGCGCCTTGACGGGTGGCAAGGCTGCCGTGATCGCACCCGCAGCGGCGCCGGTCAACCCGTTCGCCAAACCTGTGGCCGCCGCGTCAGCCCCGGCGGCTGCTCCGTCTCGCGGTCTGCTCAACAGCCCGCCGATCAAGCCTCCAGCGTCCTCTGCAGCACCCACTGGCGGTCGTGGCCAGGGCCAACTGCGCCTGCCGAACGGCATTCAGCAATGTGTGATCAAGGCCTTGAGTCTCAAGGAAGCACTGCTGGTGGTGAAGCGCACCGATACGCTGCCGCAAGTGCTCGACAGCGCCGTGCTCGACCTGGAGCAGGGCGATAACGCCGAAACCGCCCGCTTGAACGGCTACCTGCACGCCATCGTCGCCCACGAGCAGAAGCCCGACAGCGAGTGGCTGCAACTGACCTTCCGCTTCGTCGATCAGGATGCGCAGAAGCTCGACTACATCTCCCGCCTGATTGCCCGTGGCACGGCGCAGAAGCATTTCGTGCCCGGCGCGTAATTTGTACCGCTGATCGTTCCCACGCGCTGCGTGGGAACGATCATTTGAAACATCTGCCGACTACCCGGGTCCATTGCAGCTGCTAGGCTCCTACCCAGGCCTTACTCGACAGAATCTTGCCCATGCTCGCGCGCCTGCTGTTTTTCTGTGGTCTTTTTATGGCATCCACCTCAGCGACGGCCATGACGATCTACAAGTCCACCGACGCCAATGGCGTGGTCTCCTACAGCGACCGCCCCACGACAGGCTCCAAGGTGTTCGTTTTTCGTGATCGCATGGTCGAGAATCTTGAGCGTCAGGTGTACGTCGTCATTACGAAAAAGAAGGGCGTGGACAGCGTTTACGTGCGCAATGACCTGTATGCACCGGTAGAGATCGAATTGAGCTTCGGCGGGCTGAAAAACGTCAGCGGTGCGCCGAGCCGACCGATTCGTCGGGTGATGCCGGCACGCAGCAGTATTCGTCTGGCGCTGCTCACGGCCACGCACCCCGAAAGAGCGCTCGCGTATACCCCAAAGTTCGAGTATTCCCTGGGCGATCCCTCAGGGTCCGCCATGGCCTATCGATACCCGTTGCCCTGGCGCGGCGGACCGTTTCGGCTGAGTCAGGGGGTTAATGGTCAGTACAGCCACTTCGGTCCAAAGAACCGCTACGCGATGGACATCGCCATGCCCGAAGGCACGCCGATCATCGCGGCGCGAGGCGGGGTGGTGGTGAAAACCGAAAATGCTCAGACCGGACGCGGCACCGATCCGTCGGGCAATTTCGTGCGGGTGCTGCACAATGACGGGACCATGGGCGTGTACCTGCACCTCAAGCAAGGTTCGGTGAGCGTTCGCGAGGGGCAACGGGTGTCGGTGGGCACCGCGTTGGCGCTGTCGGGCAACACCGGCAACAGCAGTGGGCCGCACCTGCATTTTGTGGTGCAGCGCAATACCGGGTTGGGGCTGGTGTCGATTCCGTACCAGTTCAATCAACCGGTAGGCGCGTTGCCCAACTTTGCGTTGGGCAAGCAGTGAGTCAAAGGTTGATGCTCAATCGAGCATCAACACCTTGGCCAGAATAATTTTCGGCCCTTTCATCTTCTTGATGATGATCCGCAAGCCTTCGACTTCCAGCACTTCCTCCTCCTCCGGCACCCGTTTCAGGGTTTCGTAGACCAGCCCGGCGAGGGTTTCGGCTTCGATGTGGTCCAGGTCGATGCCCAGCAGGCGTTCGACCTTGAACAGCGGCGTATCCCCACGCACCAGCAGCTTGCCCGGCTGGTACGCGAGGATCCCGCGTTCAGCCTTGCGGTGTTCGTCCTGAATATCGCCGACCAGCACTTCCAGCACGTCTTCCATGGTCAGGTAGCCGATGATGTTGCCATCAGCTTCTTCAACCAGGGCGAAGTGCGAGCCGCCCTTGCGAAACTGTTCCAGCAGATGCGACAGCGGCATGTGACGAGAGACGCGCTCCAGCGGACGGGTCAGTTCGGCGAGGTTGAACGACTCGGGAATGTGGTCCAGGGCCGCCAGTTCCAACAGCAAATCCTTGATGTGCAGCAGGCCGACAAACTCCTGACTATCGCTGTCGTACACCGGATAACGGCTAAATTTGTGGCGACGGAACATCGCCAGGATTTCCTTCAGCGGCGCATTGAACTCCAGCGTCACCAGGTCTTCCCGGGAGTTCGCCCAGTCGACCACTTCCAACTCGCCCATTTCCACCGCCGAGGCCAATACGCGCATGCCTTGGTCGCTAGGGTCCTGGCCACGGCTGGAGTGCAGGATCAGTTTCAGTTCTTCACGGCTGTAATGGTGTTCGTGATGAGGGCCGGGTTCACCTTGGCCGGCGATCCGCAGAATCGTGTTGGCACTGGCATTGAGCAGGTAAATGGCCGGGTACATCGCCCAGTAGAACAGGTACAGCGGCACGGCCGTCCAGAGCGACAGCAACTCGGGTTTGCGGATGGCCCAGGATTTCGGGGCCAACTCGCCGATCACAATGTGCAGGTACGAAATGATGAAGAACGCCGTGAAGAACGACACGCCTTTGACCACTTCGGCGGACTCTACGCCAACGGCGCTCAGCACCGGCTCGAGAATGTGCGCGAATGCTGGCTCACCGACCCAGCCGAGGCCGAGGGAGGCGAGGGTGATGCCCAATTGGCACGCCGACAGATAAGCATCGAGCTGACTGTGAACGGTGCGCAGGATGTGTCCGCGCCAGCCGTTTTTTTCAGCGATGGCTTCGACCCGGGTCGAGCGCAATTTGACCATGGCAAATTCCGCCGCAACGAAAAAGCCGTTGAGCAATACCAGGATCAGAGCAAAAAGAATCATGCCGAAATCGGCGAAGAGTGTCGCGAGGGTCAAGCCAGGGGAAGGGTCCATGATGGAGTTTTGCGGGTTCCGTGTATTCGAAAGGAAAGAAAAAAGTGCGCCTGAAGGGCAGGCACAAGTCAGCCAATGTAGCGGCTGACCGGGCGATTGCCTAGTGGTGAGTGCTGGCCGGTATCAGTCGGTGGCGCTGATGACTCGGGATTTTGTGACTTGGGCTGGCGGAAAGTGGCAGGTGAAGGTGCTGCCGTGGCCCGGCAAACTGCTGATTTCCATTCGCGCGCGGTGGCGCAGCAGCACGTGTTTGACGATCGCCAGCCCGAGCCCCGTGCCACCGGTGTTGGAGTTGCGGCTGGAATCGACACGGTAGAAGCGTTCGGTCAGGCGCGGCAGGTGTTTGCTGTCGATGCCGATGCCGGAGTCCTGCACGCTCAGGTGTGCACCTTGCTCATCACCCCACCAGCGAATGCGGATGTTGCCTTCGGCCGGTGTGTATTTCACCGCGTTGAACACCAGATTGGAAAATGCGCTGCGCAATTCGGCTTCGCTGCCCTTGAGCAGAATCGTCGGGTCGGCTTCCAGCGTGATCGTCTGGTTACGCTGACCGGACAGCTGCTGAGCGTCGCTCTTGATCGATTGCAGCAAACCGTCGATGGCCACCGGCTGGTTGTCCGACGGGTAATCGGTGGCTTCCAGTTTGGCCAACAGCAGTAAATCGTTGAGCAAGGTTTGCATGCGTCCGCCTTGCTGTTGCATCTGCTGCAAGGCACGGGTCCAGCGCGGGTTCACTTCCTCGACGTTGTCGAGCAGGGTTTCCAGATAACCGCAGATCACTGTCAACGGCGTGCGCAGTTCATGGGAGACGTTGGCGATGAAGTCCTTGCGCATCTGTTCCAGCTGATGGATACGCGTCACGTCGCGTACCAGCATTAAATGTTCGTTGTTGCCGTAGCGGGTGATGTACAGCTGAATGCGCAGGCGATCATTGGTCGGCGACGGGATTTCCAGCGGCTCGGCGTAGCTGTTCTGCTCGAAGTATTCTTTGAAGCTCGGATGGCGTACGAGGTTGGTCACCGGCTGGCCGCTGTCTTGCGGCGTCTTGAGGCCGAGCAGGGTTTCGGCGGCGCGGTTCCACCATTCGAGGTTGCCGTCGCTGTCGAGCATGATCACCGCGTCTTTCAGCGCGGCGGTGGATTCCTGGACCCGGTCGATCACCGCTTGCAGTCGCCCGCGCACCCGTTGGTCGCGGCGTTGCAGGTGGTAGATGCTGTCGAACACTTCGCCCCACAGGCCATAGCCATCGGGCGGTGCTTCATCGGATTTGTGCAGGCGCAGCCACTCGTGCAGACGCAGCAGTTGCTTGAGCGTCCAGGCCAGGTAAAGGCCCAGGCCCGCGGCGAGGCTCCAGCCGTAGTAGCCGGAAATCAGGCCGATCACCAGGCAGGTGGTGACCAGCAACAGCATGTGGCGAATCAGGATGCCATGCCAGTTTTGGTTCACGGAAAATATGCGTCCTTGTCAGCGAGTCTGGCGGTCAGCTCAGGCCTTGGTGGAAAACCGGTAGCCGGTGCCGCGCACGGTTTGTACCAGATTTTCGTAGGCGTCGCCGAGGGCTTTGCGCAGGCGACGGATGTGCACGTCGACGGTGCGCTCTTCGACATAGACGTTGCCGCCCCAGACCTGATCCAGCAACTGGCCACGGGTGTAGGCGCGCTCCTGGTGGGTCATGAAGAACTGCAGCAGGCGGTATTCGGTCGGACCCATCTCGGCGGGTTTGCCGTCGATGGTCACACGGTGGCTGATCGGGTCCAGCAGCAGGCCACCGACTTCGATCGGCGTCTCGCCATCGGTAGGGCCGGCGCGGCGCAGCACGGCCTTTAGGCGCGCCACCAGCTCTCGTGGGGAAAAAGGCTTGGTGATGTAGTCATCGGCGCCGACTTCCAGGCCCTGGATCTTGTTGTCCTCTTCGCCTTTGGCGGTGAGCATGATGATCGGGATGTCCCCGGTCAGCTCATCGCGCTTGAGGCGCCGGGCCAGCTCGATGCCGGACGTGCCGGGCAGCATCCAGTCGAGCAGGATCAGGTCCGGCTTGCGGTCAACGATGATGGCGTGGGCCTGCTGGGAGTTCTCAGCCTCCAGGCAGTCATAGCCGGCCATTTCCAACGCAACGGCGATCATCTCGCGAATGGGCGCTTCGTCGTCGACGATCAGAATGCTCCTGCCAACCATGCCTTTAATCCTCTTGTCATTTAACTGTCTTGCGCCGCATTAGATAACGGAATTATTGCAGTCGTGTGACAGTATTTTAGTCGCCCTGCGATTGTTGTGATCCTGAACTAAGCTCTAATTCCGAATCCTGACAACCACAAAAGGAAGGTTTCCATGAAGCAATACTCGCAATCCATCAAGGCTCTGATGCTGACCGCGGCCCTGGCGTTGCCATCGATGGCCTTCGCGGCTGAGCCAGCAATGATGAAAGACGGAATGATGGTCGATCATAAGGGTATGACGGTGTACACGTTCGACAAGGATGCTGGCGGCAAGTCAATGTGTAACGATGATTGTGCCAAGAACTGGCCGCCAATGATGGCTCCGGCGGGTGCAAAGGCCGAAGGCAAGTGGAGCGTTATCAAGCGCGATGACGGCACGAGTCAATATGCCTACGACGGTAAACCGCTTTACACGTTCGTGAGTGACAAAAAACCCGGTGACATGGTAGGCGACAAAATGAAGGACGTCTGGCACGTCATCACCAATACCGGACCGAAGAAGTAAGCGAGTCCAGAAACCACAAACCTGCCCCCATGCCGGGAGCAGGTTTGATTCAACGCAACCCGTAATCCAGCACAATCCCGACAAAAATCGCCAACCCGGCCCAGTGGTTGTGCAAAAAAGCCTTGAAGCAACGCATCCGGTCCTTGCCGCGGGTGTACCAGAACTCCCACGCAAAACAGCCCGCTGCCGCCAGCAATCCCAAGTGGAACCAGCCGCCGAGCTCAAATTTCGACCCGGCCAACAGCAAGCAACCCAACGCCAACCCTTGCAGCGTCAGGATGATCACCCGGTCCGCTTCGCCAAACAGAATCGCCGTGGATTTAACGCCGATTCTCAGATCGTCGTCGCGGTCGGTCATGGCGTAATAGGTGTCGTAGCCCACCGTCCACAGCAGGTTGGCGATCCACAGCAGCCAGGCGGCCGCTGGCAGTTCACCAGTCTCGGCGGTGAATGCCATCGGCATGCCCCAAGAGAACGCCGCGCCCAGCACCACTTGCGGGTAATAGGTGTAGCGCTTCATGAACGGGTAAGTGAAGGCCAGAGCCAAACCACCGAACGACAGCCAGACCGTCGTGGCATTGGTGCACAGCACCAGCAAAAAGCTCACGCCCATCAGCAGCGCGAAGAACACCAGGGCTTCTTTGGAACTGATCTTGCCGCTCACTAATGGCCGCTGTTCAGTGCGCTTCACGTGGCCGTCGACTTTGCGGTCCGCCCAGTCATTGATTACGCAGCCGCCGGCACGGGTCAGCACCACGCCAAGGACGAAAATGACGATGTTGGCCAATGATGGCGAGCCTTTACCGGCAATCCACAATGCCCACAGGGTTGGCCACAGCAGCAGATAAATGCCGATCGGCTTGTCCATGCGGGTCAGCTGAACGAAATCCCAGGCCCGTGGATTCAAGCGATTCAGGGACTTGAGCAGGCTCTGGTACATCAGCAATTCTCCGGATGGGCGCGGGTAGCGTTCCACAGGGTCGGCAAGAAAATTTCGGACACCAGCACGCTCAAGGCGCCGCGGTCGAAACGCGAGCGCCGGCCCCAGAGTTCAGGTGCCCGAGACTCCATCGGCAGCCACTGTTGAGGATAGTGACAAACCTCGATAGCACGGCGCTGAAACGCTTGATCACAAAACAGCAATTCGCCCAGAGAGCGGCTGCCCAATTCGTCCATGTGCAAACCGTCGCCCTGCAACGCGCTGCGCGCCGCCACACTGCGTGCAAACACCCAGGCCTCGCCGTGGCCGCGCAGATACACCTCGCGAACCCAGCCCTCGCTGCCTTCGGCCAGATCCAGTGCGGCACATTCGTCGGCGCGCAGGGGCTGCCAGCCTTCGAAGAGTGGCGTGACGCTGAAGCCGTCATTCGACAAACGGATCAGCCGTCGGGTCAGAGAGCCTTCGTCGAACAGCCAGTCGAGGGTGGACGTGTCGGGGAGGGGCGTCAGTTGGCTTTCAGGGAGCCAGAGCGGGGTCATGGTGGGGGATTTTGAGTGCGGCACAGTGAGTCATTATTGGCAGCAAATGAGGTGGCGAGCTTACCATGTCAGCCGGCGATTTTGATTGATCCGGCCAGCCGTCGCGTCGAACAGGCTTGCATCTGCCGGGCCCGATCAGTACAAAACGCCCCTGAGCCGGACGGCAGCGCTCCAACCATTGACCGTTCGCGCCGGCAAAAGCCTGAATTCTGAGGATGTATGTGAATGAAAAAGTGGCAATGTGTGGTCTGCGGCCTGATTTATAACGAAGCCGACGGCTGGCCGGATGACGGCATTTCGCCGGGCACCCTGTGGCAGGACGTGCCGGAAGACTGGCTGTGCCCGGACTGCGGCGTGGGCAAGATGGATTTCGAAATGATTGAAATCAACTAAGACATTTAGAGGAGTAGGGAATGAACGCACCTGTCGTGATCGTCGGCACCGGGCTGGCTGGCTACAACCTGGCCCGGGAGTTTCGCAAACTCGATGGCGAAACCCCGCTGCTGCTGATTACTGCCGATGACGGACGCTCCTACTCCAAGCCGATGCTTTCCACTGGTTTTGGCAAGAACAAAGACGCCGATGGCCTGAGCATGGCCGAACCGGGCGCCATGGCCGAGCAATTGAAGGCCGAGGTGCGCACGCACACACGCATCAGCGGCATTGACCCGGGCCACAAGCGCTTGTGGATCGGTGAGGAATCGGTGATTTACCGTGACCTGATCCTCGCTTGGGGCGCGGAAACCGTGCGGGTGCCGATCGAAGGCGATGCGACTGACGCCGTTTTCCCGATCAACGACCTGGAAGATTACGCACGCTTTCGCGCAGCGGCGGCCGGCAAACGTCGGGTGTTGTTGCTCGGCGCCGGTCTGATCGGCTGCGAGTTCGCCAACGACCTGATCCTCGGCGGCTACGAGGTGCAACTGGTTGCACCGTGCGAGCAAGTCATGCCGACCTTGCTGCACCCGGCGGCGGCCGCTGCGGTCCAGGCCGGGCTGGAAAGCCTCGGCGCACGCTTCCACCTCGGGCCGGTGCTCAATCGCTTGCAGCGCGTGGCTGGCGGCCTGGAAGCGCATCTCTCTGACGGTCAGGTGATTCCTTGTGACGTGGTTGTTTCGGCCATTGGTCTGCGTCCGCGCATCGACCTGGCGGCCGCTGCCGGTGTGCAGGTCAATCGCGGGGTGGTGGTCGATCGTCACCTGAAAACCTCCCACGCCAACATCTACGCTCTGGGCGACTGCGCCGAGGTCGATGGGCTGAATCTGTTGTACGTGATGCCCCTCATGAGCTGTGCGAGAGCGCTGGCTCAGACCCTCGCCGGAAACCCGACGGCGGTGAGTTATGGCCCGATGCCCATCACCGTGAAAACCCCGGTTTGCCCATTGGTGGTTTCACCACCGCCACGGGGTTTCGAAGGCGTCTGGACGGTCGAAGGGCAGGGCGCGGACATCAAGGTATTGTGCCGCGATGCCAGCGGCAAACTGCTGGGATATGCCCTGACAGGCGCGGCGGTGATGGAAAAACTGGCCCTGAACAAAGAGCTTCCGGCACTGCTGGCGTAAATACCGGTCGTTCTGTCGGAATCACCCCTCTTTTGCCACTACAAAGGTCGCGCCGAGACTGGCGCGGGTCTTCCGTGCATGCCATTCTCACTCCCGTCTGCCGCAGAGTAGAGCACCTGCGGCGCTTTGGGCGCTGTTCCAACGAGGACAGCACGGACATAACAACAAAAAACCGTCAAAGGGGCTTCACTAACATGCGTAAACCAGAACTCGCCGCTGCAATTGCTGAAAAAGCAGACCTCACCAAAGAGCAGGCCAACCGCGTTCTCAACGCCGTTCTCGAAGAAATCACCGGCGCTCTGCACCGCAAGGACAGCGTCACGCTGGTGGGCTTCGGTACCTTCCTGCAACGCCATCGCGGTGCCCGCACCGGCAAAAACCCGCAAACCGGTGAGCCGGTCAAAATCAAGGCCAGCAACACCGTCGCCTTCAAGCCAGGCAAGTCGTTGAAAGACAGCGTCAATCCATAATTGCTGCAAGTACCTCGAATACTGAGGGGAAAACGGTAATGAAAAGAATGGGCACGCCGATTGAATCGGGTGCCCGTTTTTTTTGCCTTTTTCCACGGCTGCCGGCATCAGCAATGGCTGGATGGCTGGTGTATCGGCGTTGGGGTGAACGTAAGCGCCCGTCGCTGTCGTATTCGCTGCGGGTGCTGATCTGGCCTTGGGTGCGCAGCACTTCGCGGTGCAGACGATCACGTTCGAAGTCGCTGATGACCTGGCCGTCGAGGTTGATTTGGTGGAGGTGGCCACTGCCGTAATACAGGCGATGGGACAGCAGTCACCGACGTTATCTGCGCGTCATAGGTGCAGCTGGTTTAATCGCAATAAATGTATAAGTTAAAATTTTCATCGTAGGTATTGTTTAGGAATTTGATTAAGTCATTCAGTTCGCTTGAATTTGTTTTGCCGGTTTTCATTGCTTTTTCAATTTCAATTATTAGAGGTTTTATTTCCCCAAAAAGAATGCAGGTGTCGGAGTAGTAATCGGAAAATTTATGTATTTTGGGGAAGTCTTTTTTGGGTTTTGCGATGCTCAGCAGAATATCGTGTGCGTTTTCACTCAGAGAAAATATGGGGGTTTTTTCATTGATATTTTTTTGACTTTCTGAAGCCATAAAGTCGAGCGGCATAGGGGTACCTAATTTTCAGGACGGGAAGGCTGTAACCACTTCGCCGTGTTTATTGAGGATAACAGTCATCTTATTTTGATGCTCAACGATGCCGGTTTGCTTGTTGGTCCGAGATCCAACGGGCTGTCCAAATTCATATTCGTATTTTGTATTGCCCTGCTTATCTTTCTGATAAGTCGCGGTGCCTCGTTTAACTGTTTTGTTCACCATGACTTTCAATTTCTGCTCGTTGCCGACAGTAAACTTGCTCTTATGCGACCAGCGTGAGCCCGGAGTTCTAAAGTGACGCTCGTAAACATGTTTCCAACCTTTTTTTGTCCATTTCGGTCCGCTGCCACAAGACTTGAGTCCAAGCGGATCTATCCACCCAAATGGATTGATTACATATTGATATAGATTGATTCCACCGGCCAACCCAATCGGATCCGGCGTCGTAAACCGCCCCATATCCGGATCATAAAACCTGAACGTATTGAAATGCAGCCCTGTCTCCCGGTCCAGGTACTGCCCCTGAAACCGCAGGTTCTGCTCTTCAATGTAGTACGGCTCGCGCACCTCTTCTAGCGTGTTGCCCCACACCCGATAAGTTGCCTGCCAGACGTTGTGGCCGTCCGCTTCGGTGAGCTGTTCCGGCAGGCCGTTGAGGTCGTTGTGGTAATAGCGGATTTTTTGCAGCGGGCCGGTGCCGTCGACGCGAGCCAGGGGTTCGTAGCCTTCGTCTTCGTAGAGGTAAAGGCTGGTCTGCTGATGGCGATGTTCCTGCAACAGGCGCAGGCCGTCCCAGGTGAAGCGGGTTTCGCCGAGTGGGTAGCCGTGGGTGTCGTGCTCGGTTTTTTCGATGCGCCGGCCCAGCGGGTCGTAGGTCATCCGGACCACGCTGCCGTTTTCATTGCGCACTTCAATCAAGCGGCTTTCGGCGTCGTAACCGAAGCGTTGCAGGCTCCGTTTAGCGCTGCGTTTTTCGATCATCCGGCCGAACGCGTCGTAGCGGTAACGCTTGTCCTGATAGGTCAGCAGTTTGTTGTGCACCACCAGCCCGGCGCCAGGTTGCGGGCCATCCAGCAGGTTGGCGGCGGCGTCGTAGGCGAAGGTTTCGCGCTGACCGTGCAGGCTGTCCTGGCTGGCGATGATGCGGCCGGTGGCGTCGTAGTGCAGCAGTAGGCGGTGTTGCGCGTTGGGTTGCTGGTCGAGTTTGCCGATCAGGTTGTCGGCGGGGTCGTACTCGAAATGTTTCTGCACGGCTGCCGGCATCAGCGATGGCTGGCGGGTGTGTTGGCGTTGGCGTGCGCGCAAGCGGCCGCTGCGGTCGTATTCGCTGCGGGTGCTGATCTGGCCTTGGGTGCGCAGCACTTCGCGATGCAGACGATCACGTTCGAAGTCGCTGATGACCTGGCCGTCGAGGTTGATCTGGTGCAGGTGGCCGCTGCCGTAGTACAGGCGATTGATCCAGCGGTCGTCGGGCAGTTGGGTCTGGATCAGGTTGCCGAGTTCGTCGTAGTGGTGGTGCAGGCTGCCAGCCGCGCTTTGTTCTTCGAGCAACTGGCCGAGGGCGTCGTAGGCGAAGCTCAGGGTGTGTGCGTTGCCCTGGTGGTTGGTGAAGGTGACAGCGGTGAGCTGGTCCAGCAGGTCGTAGGTGTAGTCGGTGCGGCCATCGTCGGTGATTTTGGCGATCAGCCGGCCGACGGCGTCGCGTTCTAACCGATGAACGATGGGGGCCAAAGGCGCTTCGGGGACCACGGCCAGGCCGTTGCCGTAAGGCGCCGGAACAGCCGTGACCGCCGCGACGTTATCCAACAGGTCATAGGCGTAGCGCTTGGCGCTGCCATCCAGATCCTGTTGTTCGGTCAGTCGATCGGCGGCGTCCCAGGCAAACCGATAACTTTCGCCATTTTCGTTGGTCAACGCTTGCAGCCGCCCGTAGTCGTCATACGCGAATTGCACCTGCCGACCCTGGGCGTCGGTGCGCTGGCGTACCTGGCCGCGACGGTTGTGTTGATAGAGCGTGGTGTGCCCGGCCGGGTCGGTATAGCCGGTCAACTGGCCGCTGACGTCGCGCTGATAGTGCTCGGTGCGCCCGTCCGGCAATTGGCTGCTGAGCAGCCGGCCATGGGCGTCGTAGCTGAATTGGGTGCGTTCACCGAGGGCGTCGGTGATGACTTGCAGATAGCCCCGGTTGTCATAGCTGAAGCGCGTCGGATAACCCGAGCAATCGATGTGCTCGACCAGTTGACCGAACGGGTTCCAGCGCAGCTTTTTGCTTTTGCCGGTGGCGTCGATGATTTCCACGACCTGGCCGTGGGCGTCGTAGCGGTAGCGGGTGATGTGGCCCAGCGGATCGGTCTCGGCGATGCAATTACCGCGCTGATCGTAGCGATACTGCCAGCTGTTGCCGGCGTCGTCGGTTTCCACCAGCGGCAAAGGCCAATGCTCCAGCCATAAGGTCGAGTCACTGCGGCCCAGCGGGTCGGTTTCGCCAATCAGGTTGCCGGCGTCGTCGTAGCTGTATTCGTAGCGTCCGCCCTGTGGGTCGGTGGCGCTGAGCAGTTGGCGTTCATCGTCCCACTCGAACTGCCAGGTGTGGCCGAGGTTGTCGGTGTACTCGGTGATCTGGTGCTGGGTGTTCCAGCGCCGCGTACTGACGCGCTGCAAGCCATCGGTGATGCGCGTGACGCCGGCGACGAGGTCATAGTCGAACTGGTAAGCGTCGCCCTCGTCGGTCCAGTGCCGGACCACGCGCCATTCAAGGTCTTCAATCAACGCCCATTCATAGAAACAACGCAGCCCCGTGGGTAACTGATGCTCGACCATCCGCTGTCCGGCGTCGTAGCTGAAGCGCCGTTGCACCTGGCCGGTTGTGTCGCGCACTTCGGTCAGGTTGCCCACCGCGTCATAGCCATAACTGACGAGCACTTCGTGATGCTGGTCGGGATACAGGCGTTCCACCCGAGCCACACGACCGCGCTCTTGAATCAGCTCCACCTGCACCAGATCGAAGGTGTCGCGCAGCCGCACCAACCGTCCGGCGCCGTCGTAGTCGAGGTAAATGCGGTTGTCGTTGCGATCACCGAGCTGATTCAGACGCAACAAAGACGGGTTAACGGGTGCGACGTCGAACAGCCGGTACCGCCCGTCATCGCTTTCAATCAACAACTGCCCATTGCGATGACGCCGAACGCTGAGCCCTTCACCGGCACTGAACACGGCGCCGCCCAGAGGGATCGAGCCCATGTCGATACGCCGGCCCTGTTCATCGGTATAGACCAGCGTTTCGCCGCCTTCTGGATGTGGCAGGATCTCGACCTGCACCTCGTAGGACACACTCCAACCGGCGCCGAACAACCCGTCGTGGCGCTCGTCACGGCTGTTGTAGAAGCGTTGCCAATCCATCGGCAAGACGCCGGGCAGTACGAAATCCAGCTCTTCGCCGCCACCCAGCACCTTGGCCCCGGTCGCGGCGTGCACCGGGTTCGCCGAGCCCATGGCGGCGTTGGCCATCGCACCCATCGCGCTGCTGACGGCCATCGACGTCGCGCCGCCGATCAGCATGCACGGCAGGTTACTGAGGAATTTGCCCTTGCCGCCCTTGAGCATCAGCAACGCCGTGACCGCCAGCCCCACGCCCGGGGTCTTGCCGCTGCGGATCTCGCGTACCACCACCGAACCGCCACCGATGGTCACGTTGGGGGAGATCAGCCCGGACGACACCACCGTGGCATCGCAGGTGCTGCGATCGCCGCTGCGCACGGCAGGCTGGCCGTTGATGGTGACCTTGTCCGAACCTTCGGCCAGAAACTGCGGCGGCATCGGCGGATGCTTCATGCAGATGAGCAGGTCCAGCGGCTTGGGCACGGCGCCCGGCGCGGGGGGGGCGACGGTGGGTCGCCACATCTGGGAGAAGAAGCTCTCGGCCATGTCCAGGTAGCTGGCTTCGGCTTCCGGCTCGGGTATTTCCAGCTCGGTACCGGCCGGCGCGACATGGGACGGAATCGCCCCAGCGGCCCGGGCAGCAGGGATGTTGTTGGTGAGGGTATTAGTGGAGCCGGTGAGAATCGTCGCCTGCACCGTGGGCGGAAACAGTGCGTTACTAAAGCTTTCGCATAAATTGCTCAGGCCCTTGTCGGCCCCGGTCTTGCTCATGGCAAGGCCGACAATCGTGCCCACCACCAAGCCGAGCACGAAGCAACCTAATCCGCCAGTGACGACGGTGATGCCGGTGGCCGCCACCACGGCGGCGGTGGCCAGTGCGGTAATCGCGATGTTGGCCGCCACCTCCAGCACGCCGCCGAGGATGTCGGCCATCATTGAGGTGTGGTTGAGGGCATCGCCCAGCCGGGCGGCCCAGAGTGCGTCAGACATGCGCGGTGCTCATCTGACACAAGGGTCTAGCCGCCGCGCAATCGTTGCATTTGTTGCGTAACTCGATGCCTTCCATTGCACCTTTCTCCTTGTCGGTTACAGCATGCGCGTTAGCGCAGTCCTCAAGCGTTTGATCAGCTTCGGCCCGGTTGTTAGCGTACTACACCGCAGAGCCTGGTACGGGCATCAAAAGTGAGACTGGCGTCATGGCCTCGAAAACGGCGTGTCCAGGTGCCTTGATTGTTGCCATTTATTGCTTGAAGATCAGCCGCTCATTGAGCCATCCCTCTAGCCTGGAAAACGATCCGTATCATGACGCTCTATCGCCTTCAAGAAGCTGATCTCGATATACCTGACAGTTGGCAGGACCAGAGCATCAACATCTTCAAGCTGCCCGCCGTCGGCGGTGCCAAGGAAGCCAGTTTCGTCATCAGTCGCGATCCGAGCCGGGGTGACACGCTGTTCAGTGACTACGTTGACGGGCAACTGGCAAGCGCCGAACAGCAATTGCCCGGATTCAGCCTGATCCAACGGTGGAACTTCCTTCTCCACGACCATGCTGCCGTGCTGCTCGATTACAGCTGGCAGCGCGAAGGGCGTGAGCTGATGCTGCGCCAGGTTTTCATCGACCGTCAGCCTGTGGGGTTGATTACGACGCTGACTACCACGCCGAACGATCTCGTGTATCACGAGCCGGCATGGAAAGTTGCCATGCATACCCTCAAGCTCCTGCCTCAGATCGCCTGATTACCTTCCAGGAAGACAATAAACGCAATGGATATGCTAGCCGCCGCGCGCCTTGGCGATGAAATAGCCCATGGTTTTGGTGTCGCCGCGATGGTGGCGGGCGCCGTCGCCGGTGCGTTGATCGGGGCGGCGGTGGTTGCGGCCACCGTGGCGACCGGCGGCGTGGCGCTGGCGATCATGGCCGGTTCGATTGCGGCGGGCGGCCTGTCGATGTTCCAGATCATCAAGGGCCTGAACACCCTTTTCAACCTGCCCGAACCGACCACGGGGGCGTTGATCATGGGCAGCGTTAACGTCCACATTAATCGGCGCAACGCGATGCGCGCAGGGATCGACGTCGCTGCCGAATGCTCGGGCCTGCCCCTGAATCATCCGGTCTGGCCGTTTCCGGTGCTGATTGCCGAAGGCAGCGCCTGCGTCTACATCAACGGTAAACCGGCGGCGCGGTTGCAGAGCAAGATGGTCTGCGGCGCGCACATCAAGAGCGGCAGCCCCAATACGTTTATCGGCGGGCCAACGATCTCCGTTGCGTTTGTCCTCGATATCGAAGGTTGGCTGCACACCGGTCTCGAAGCACTGGGGCTGGTCGCCATGGGCGCCGCAGCCGTACTGGCCGCAATGGCAGGCGCGGCGGCTTTAGCCGGGTTCGTGGTGATTGGCGGCGCGATGATGGGCGGCATGGCGCTGTTGGGCGAGTTGGGCGACCGTCTTGGACCGGGCTATCGCGACCTGCTTCAAGGTATCGCCGGTATGGCGCTGTTGGGGCTGGGGCCGAAAATGGCTCGTCTCGGTGCAGCACCGAAACCCCGTGTGGCGGCCTACAAACCGGGTATGACCGAAGCCGATATCATGGCGATTCCCAAGGGCAGTCGGCCGCCGCCGAGCGACTATCTCGAAGGCCCGTATGTTGACAAACACCTCAAGACTTTCGAAGACGAGGGCGGCAGTTTCCTCTTCACCTCCGACGACATCGCAAACCCCAAGTATGGCTCGTTCAATCCGAACAAGTTCGTCATGGCAAAATCCGACCTGAACACTGTGGTCGGCGAGTACAAGAAAACCGGCGACGTTTCGGTACTGGAGTCGGCCTTGGGGTACGATCCGGGATCGCTGGTTGGCAAGGACATCTACATGATGAACCTGGACAACCCCAAGGTGCTGATGCCTACCGGTAACGAAGGTGGTGTGAACTCGCTCTGGCGACCGGGCGGCCTGACCCATCCCGGCGGCATGCGCGAAGCGGTGCTGGACAACGTACCCATCTCCCACGGTAACGACATCAATGCGCTGATGACGACCCGAGACGTAGTGAGAATCCAATGAGCAACCCGCAAGACAACGTGCTGCTGTTGGCACTGGCCAATGATGAACTGGACAAATTTCTGGTGGGTGAGCCGTTCTACTTTCTCGAAGCCAAGAACGAAAACGACGAACCACAGAACGTAGTGGCGGCGTTCGACCAGTTGATCATGCCGTATTGGCGCCAGACCCACGACGCGAGTTTCCCCATGCGTTTCGTGTCGGCCTTGCTGACGATGCTGGCGACTTATCCAGACCGCACGCGAGCGATCTACATCGCTCACGACTGGGTTTGGTATTACCGCTTTTGCCAGGACAAACAGCGCAAGCAGCCGCAAGGACCCTATGGCGATTTGTTTGACGTGGATATGGGCAGTGTCGCCGTGGCGCTCAAGCGCCAGTTGGAAAGCCACAAGGCCAAGTTGGTCGCCGACACCCGTTGGGCAGGCGCGGCGTGGAACAGCCCGGATGGTATGTGGACGCCGTTGATGCGCTCGGCGGTGATGGTGCGGGACACATTGGGTGGGCCGGATTTTGTGCCTGCCAATATCTGATGGGGCGAACTCCTTCGACATCGAGAAAGCTGACCCACCGCCATCGTCGGATCGCCGCCCGGAGCAAGCTCGCTCCCACAGAGATTGGCGGTGGCTGTCAGGCCGGAACGTCGAACAACAGCGAACG
Source organism: Pseudomonas sp. MDT1-16 (assembly GCF_054898115.1). NCBI lineage: Bacteria > Pseudomonadati > Pseudomonadota > Gammaproteobacteria > Pseudomonadales > Pseudomonadaceae > Pseudomonas > Pseudomonas sp. MDT1-16. The sequence continues at coordinate 108,652 of NZ_CM142717.1, read as the reverse complement.
CTTGATGGTCGCCCAATGCGCGGCTTCGGCATCGCCGAGTTTTTCGGCCTTCACGTAGCTCAGGGCGAGCATTTTGCGGGTGCCGGGCAACACCAGTGCCAACTGGTATTGGAAGACTTTGTCGTTGCCCTTGTTGAACTGGCTGCATAACTCGATGCCTTCGACTTCCTGACTGGCGCCCAGGCGCACGGCGACGCCCGGTTGAAAACGCAAGTCTTGCACTTGTTTTTCCAGGCGCTTGAGCTGGTCGTCGAAGTTGCTTTGCAGGGTTTCGCCCTCGGCCAGCAAGCTGCGGCTGACAATCAGCGAAGTGCCCAGTTCGGGGAATTTGAGGATGTTGATCGTCGCGTCCAGCAACTCGCTTGCCGGCAGCTGGAACTGGAATTCATTGATTCGGTAAGTCATGGAACACAGACCTCGTGATTAGCCCTTGGGCTTGGGAAACGCGGCATTGATGTTGGCGTCGATGCTGGCCTTGACGCCCTGGCCGTCAGGCGTGGCGCCAGCGCCGCCGCCGTTGTTCAGGTGCAGCACGCCGCCGGTGTTGAACTCGGCATCACCGCTGGCATAGAAGCTGATTTGCACACCGGTCAGGTTGATCTGGCCGCTGGCATTGAGCTCCAGGATGCTTTCACCACAGACCAGCCGCAGGTTCTCACCCACTTCAATGACGTAGCTCTGGCTGATGCTGTCGGTCTTGCGCTGGCCCACCGAAAGAATGTCTTCTTGTTTGACGATGCGCAGGCGGTTGTTGCCGATGGTGACCGTCTCGTCATGCCCGATGCTCTTGTTGCGGTCGTGGCCCACCGAGTGGCTTTCATCCACCTCGACCACGATGTCCTGATTGCGCTCGGCATGGATGTACAGCTGCTCGACGCCTTTTTTGTCTTCCATGCGAATTTCATTGAAATTTGCCGGCGTGCCGCCCTTGCTTGATCGGCTTTTCATGCCGCTCTGGGTGGCGTTTTCGGGCAAGTCGTAGGGCACGGTCTGTTCGGCGTTGTAGACGCGGCCGGTGATGATCGGCCGGTCCGGGTCGCCTTCGAGGAAGCTGACGATCACTTCCTGGCCGATCCGTGGGATCTGCATCGAGCCCCAGTTTTTACCGGCCCAGGATTGCGACACGCGAATCCAGCACGAACTGTTTTCGTTGGACTGGTCGTGGCGGTCCCAATAGAAATGCACCTTCACCCGGCCAAACTGATCGGTCCAGATTTCCTCGCCCTTGGGGCCAACCACCAGTGCGGTCTGCGGGCCTTTGACGATGGGGCGGTGGGTGTTGGGCAGCGGGCGGTAGCTTTGTTGGGCGTCGATGCAGGTCAGGCTGCTTTCGAACTGCGCTGAAGGCGCGCCACCGCTGGTTTCCAGGCTTTCCTGGGCGATGTGGTAGCGGGCGCCGACGATCAGGTATTCGCGGTTCTGGTCCTGGCGGCTGAAGCCGGTGAGGCTGAACAAATGACCCGAGCCCAGGCCCCGGGCGTTGCCGGCGAACTCGACCTGTTCGTGCAGGGTCTGCAAGGCTTCGATGCGGGTGCGGGCATAGTGTTCGCCGTCTTCGCTTTGCACATAAGTGCCGGGGTAGTCGTACAGCGGATAATCGCCGGCGGTGTGCGGACGGGGCATGGCCGAGCGCACGTCGATGCGCGCGCTGGGGCGCTGGAAGTCATAGTCGTTGAGTTCCAGCGAGCCCGGCTGGACTTGCTGGGCCAGGTGCCAGTCGTGGATGTGATCGCGTTCGCGCTGCTGCTCATTCTTGGGGTAGTAGGGCACCGAGGTATAGCCGGGCGCGCTGGTGTGGGCGCCGTAGGCATCGGCCAGCACCAGCACATGACGCCCCTGTTCATGGCGGAAGAAGTAGTAGATCCCTTCCTGCTCCATCAGGCGGCTGACGAAATCGAAGCTGGTTTCGCGATACTGCACGCAGTATTCCCACTCGCGATAGGGCCGGCTCAGGGCATCTTCGAAATCGGAAAAACCCAGGTCGCGAAAAACCTGCTTGATGATCTGCGGGATGGTCTGGTTCTGGAAAATCCGGCAATCGGAGGTGCGGGTCAACAGCCATAGCCAGGGCCGTAGCGTGGCCTGGTAGCTGGCGAACTGGCCCTGGTCGACGTTCTGGCTGCAACGGGCAACGATGCCATGGAAATGACGCTCGCCACCACCGTCCAGCTGCAGGCTCAGGCACATGGGTTTGCCGAGCAACTGGTTGAGGTCGATGGCGTTGTCCAGCGAGTGCAGCTGCAACTCATAGTTGAACAGCCGCCCCAGCTCTTCGCCGCCGCCCATGTCCTGGAGCAACAGCACATCCGGCCCTAGGGGGCTGGTGATTTTTGCCAGGCGTGAGAGTTGCTTGAATAGCATCAGGTATCCCTTGTTACTGCTGGATTCCTTCCGTAGGAGCTGCCGAAGGCTGCGATCTTTTGATTTTAAAAGATCAAGAGATCGCAGCCTTCGGCAGTTCCTACAGAGGGGTTCGCCGCTTAGGCGGCGTCGCTGAAGTCGTAGTGCAATTCGTTATCCCGGGCGCTGATCCGCACACCTGCCAGCGCTTTGCCTTCGAGCATGCGGGTGAGGAACTCGCGGCTCATGTCCGGCAGCAGGCTGTTGGTCAGGAGGGTGTCGATCATCCGCCCACCACTTTCGGTTTCGGTGCAACGGGAGACGATCAGGTCGATCACCGCGTCGTCGTAATCGAACGCCACTTTGTGGGTGTTCTCCACGCGCTTCTTGATGCGGTTGAGTTGCAGGCGGGTAATGGCCTTGAGCATCTCGTCGCTGAGCGGGTAGTACGGAATGGTCACCAGGCGGCCCAGCAATGCCGGCGGGAAAATCTCCAGCAGCGGCTGGCGCAGGGCCTTGGCAATTTCTTCGGGCTCGGGCACGTTTTGCGGGTCTTTGCAGACCCGGGCAATCAGCTCGGTGCCCGCGTTGGTGGTCAGCAGAATCAAGGTGTTCTTGAAGTCGATCACCCGGCCTTCGCCGTCCTCCATCACGCCTTTGTCGAAGACCTGGAAGAAGATCTCGTGCACGTCCGGGTGGGCTTTTTCCACCTCGTCCAGCAGCACCACGCTGTAGGGTTTTCGCCGCACGGCTTCGGTCAGCACGCCGCCTTCGCCATAGCCGATGTAGCCCGGTGGCGCGCCCTTGAGCGTGGACACGGTGTGGGCTTCCTGGAATTCGCTCATGTTGATGGTGATGACGTTCTGCTCGCCGCCATACAGGGCTTCGGCCAGCGCCAGGGCGGTTTCGGTCTTGCCCACGCCGGAGGTACCGGCGAGCATGAACACGCCAATCGGTTTGCTCGGGTTGTCGAGGCCGGCGCGGGAGGTCTGGATGCGCTTGGCGATCATCTGCAAGGCGTGGTCCTGGCCGATGATGCGTTTCTTCAGGTGCTGGTCGAGGTTGAGCACGGTTTCCAGTTCGTTACGGGCCATGCGGCCCACCGGAATGCCGGTCCAGTCGGCGACCACCGAGGCCACGGCCTGGTAATCCACGGTCGGCAGGATCAACGGGGTTTCGCCTTGCAGGGCGCTGAGGCGCTGTTGCAGGTCCACCAGTTTCTCGCGCAGGGCGTGGCTGTCTTCGCTGCCGACATCGCTGTCCACGACACCGACGCTTTCACGCAGGATGGCGCGGGTGGCGAGCAGTTCGTCCACCAGGGTTTTCTCTTCGGCCCAGCGGCTTTCGAGTTCGGCCAGGCGTTCGCGCTCGGCGGCCAGCAGGTTTTCGCTGTTGCTCTGGCGGGCGCCGATGACGATGCCGATGGCGTGCTCGCGGGCGATGATTTGCAGCTCGGTTTCCAACGCCTCAATGCGGCGACGGCTGTCGTCCACTTCGGCCGGCACGGCGTGCAGGCTGATGGCGACCCGGGCGCAGGCGGTGTCCAGCAGGCTCACGGATTTGTCCGGCAACTGGCGCGCCGGGATGTAGCGGTGAGACAGCTTGACCGACGCTTCCAGGGCTTCGTCGAGGATCCGCACCTGATGGTGTTTTTCCATCGTCGAGGCCACGCCGCGCATCATCAGCAACGCCTTGTCTTCCGACGGCTCGGCCACTTGCACCACCTGGAAGCGGCGGGTCAGGGCCGGGTCTTTTTCGATATGCTTCTTGTACTCGGCCCAAGTGGTGGCGGCCACGGTGCGCAGGGTGCCCCGGGCCAGGGCCGGCTTGAGCAGGTTGGCCGCGTCCCCGGTACCGGCGGCGCCACCGGCACCTACCAGCGTGTGGGCTTCGTCGATAAACAGGATGATCGGTTTTGGCGAGGCCTGGACGTCTTCGATGACCTGGCGCAGGCGCTGTTCGAATTCACCTTTCATGCTTGCGCCGGCCTGCAACAGGCCGACATCGAGGCTACGCAGTTCCACATCCTTGAGCGCTGGCGGCACGTCACCGGCGACGATGCGCAGGGCAAAACCTTCGACCACGGCGGTTTTACCGACGCCGGCTTCACCGGTCAGAATCGGGTTGTTCTGCCGACGACGCATGAGGATGTCCACCAGTTGGCGGATTTCTTCGTCACGGCCGACAATCGGGTCAAGCTTGCCGCTGCGGGCCTGCTCGGTGAGGTCGACGGTAAAACGCTTGAGCGCTTCCTGCTTGCCCATGGCGCTTGGGGCCATGGCGCCGCTGGCTTCACCGGGCACGCTGCCTGCGTTGAAACCATCGCTGGCGCTGAGCGCATTTTCCGGCGAGTCGCCGACGTATTCGTCGAACCGCTCGCTCAGGGCCTCGACCTTGATCTTGTCAAACTCTGCCGACAGCCCGAGTAGCCCGTGGCGCAGGCTCGGCGTCTTGAGGATGCCCAGCACCAGGTAACCGGTTCGCACCTGGCTTTCGCCGAACATCAGGCTGCCGTAGACCCAGCCACGTTCCACGGCTTCTTCCACATGGGAGGACAAGTCAGTGATTGAAGTCGAGCCCCGTGGCAAACGGTCCAGGGCTTCGGTCAGGTCCCGGGCCAGGCGTGCCGGTTCGATATTGAACTGGCGGATGATGCGATGCAGGTCCGAGTCCTGCAATTGCAGCAACTGATGAAACCAGTGGGCCAGTTCCACATAAGGGTTACCGCGCAACTTGCAAAACACGGTGGCGGCTTCGATGGCTTTGTAGGCCACGCTGTTGAGTTTGCCGAACAACGCGGCGCGACTGATTTCACCCATGCTCATGGCTCCTTGAGGTCTGTGAGGTGTTGGCCTGCTCGGCGTAATGCCTGGCCAGTATTAAATCCTTGGCATCTGTTTCTGGCCGGCCCAGCCAGGTATTGAACCCCAGGCGGAAGCGGCCATTGAGTTGCAGCGCCGGTACTTCGGGCTGTTCCAGGATCAGGTTCAAGTCCCAGTCCAGTTCATGGCCCAGGTATTCGGCCACCCAGGCCACCAGCTCATTGAAGGGTTGTCTGCCGGGCAGCATGCCCATGTAGTCATCCAGCTTGAGTGGCCCCAGGCGAATGCGGAATTTGTGCTGCCGATCCCAGACGTAACGACCCAGGCAAAAATCCATGCCCAATTGATGGGCGCTGACGCCCACGCGGCTGCGTTCCGGCAGCTCCAGCCATTGGCCGACGTACTCTTCGATCTCCACCGGCAGGCCGAAGTATTCGCTGAGAATGGCCTTCAAACCGTCCGGGTAGCGGGTTTGTGCCGACAGATGACCGCTGTAATGCAGCTTCGCCGTGTCGGGAATCAGCCCTTGTTTGAGCAGGCTCGGCATGCCCCGGCCGCTCAGTGCTGCCAGGCGTGCCGACCAGTAGTCATCGTCCGGGCGATCATGGCTGACCGTCGGCCGCGCTTCGGCCCAGGCCCGGTAAAACAGGCTCAGCAGGCGATGGTGGAACACATCCAGGAAGCGTTTGCTGGTGCTGTCGGCGTTGTTGCGCTGGCGTTCGCGTACATACTCAGTGATGTGCAGCGGTAACGGGCCGTTAGGGCCGCCGAGGCCGAAAAAGAACTGCTCCAGGCGCGCCGGCGAACCGTCGATGCCTGGCTGTACCGAGGCCAGGGTCGCCGGGGCGAAGGTGCAATCGGCCTGTTGCCCAAGGCGCAGGGGATCATCGGCCAGGCGCAACGAATGGCCCAGGCGCGGCAGCTCAGGCGATTCGCACTCAATGCGCCGCAACGCCTGGAAGAAGTCGTATTCCCAAGGCTCCCGGTGCATCGCGTCCAGGGTACTCACAGGGTCGGACGGCGTCCGGGCTTGGCTTTCCATCGCATGATCTCGCCGCGTTCGGTGGTACGGATCACCGTCTCGGTAAAACTGTTGATCGACACGTAGCGTGCCAGGAAGCGCTCGAACACTGCGCCGAGCAAGAACACCCCGGTGCCGCGAAACGCGTTTTCATCGAATTCCAGAGTGATCTCCAGGCCACGACCAAACACGATCGGGCCCGGCATTGGCAAACGTCGGGTGCAGGCCTTGCTGCTGACTTCGCGCAGGCCTTCGATCTGCAATTGCAGCGCCGTATCGTTGCTGTCGCCGTACAGGCGCAGCAGTTCGCGCAGGGCGGCGGCGCCCTGGCCTTGCTCGCTGAGGGACAGGTAGTTCAGCGAAAGCTGGCTGATCAACCGCCAGGCCTTGGCGTCATGGGCATGGCTGGCGCGTGGGCGGCTCGGGCCTGCCACGCAACGCACCGCCGCTACCGGGGCGCTGTCGGCCAGGGTGAAGTCGGTCTTGCTATTGCCCACGCTCATGAACAGCGGCAGGTCGCGGTTGGTGCACAACGCCGTTACGCCCAGTTGGCGCAGGTCGTGGCGATAGGGTGCCTGCTGGCTGTCCACCAGGCTGACGAAGGTTTCGCTGCCGATGTAAGTCGAGCGCGGGCCGTTGCGCCGCTGGCCGCTGGACAGCACACGGGGTTCGCGCCGCACCGTGTACCAGGCCTGATCGCGGCCGTAGCGAGACGGATCGCGAACCGCATAGAACGGCAAAAAAGGCTGCTCTGACCCGGTACCATGGCCGGTGAGGGTGGTCAGGGAATGAATCTCGAAATCCATCGGCCGGGTGCGGTCGGCGATCACATGGTGTTCATGGACCCGTTCGGACAAGTGGATGCGATCCAGGCGCTTGGGAAACAAGTTGATTGCCGGGGTGCAGAACGGCAGGAACTGCGCGGCACCGACACTGCCTTCCAGGCTCGGATCGTGACGGTCGAACAGCACGATCAATTCCAGTTCCTGGCCGTCGCAGCGTTTGACCGCACGGTTCAACTGGGTGAAGTCGACAAACAGAAAACGGTGGGGCAGGGCGAAGTATTCCTGCAACAAGCGATAGCCCTGGAAGGCTCGCGAGACCACTGGCAGCGCGGCGTCGGTATCGTCGAATCCCAGGGAACGCAGTGCGTCCTGCGGCAGGCGTTCCACCCAATCGCTGCCGGGTTGACGAGCGAACACGGCGCAGGCGTTGCCCAGCAGTTGTTCGTAAAGGCGGAAGGGCTGCTCGTCTGCGCCGCTGAGGTACAGCGGCAGGTTGTCCAGGGTCAGGCTGTTGAATGGCAGTTCGGCACCGGTGCGCAGGGTCAGGCGCAGGCCGGCCTTGGCCTTGGGTTCACTGGCGGCCAGGCGCCCGAGCACGGCGGACGGGTTGCCGAAGTACTCGGCCTGGCTGACCTGCAGCGGCCACAACGTCACCGCGTGGGCGGTGCGGTACTCGCAGCAGGTTTGGGTTTCGCGACCCAGGGCAGCGCGCAGGACCGTGTCCCGGGGCAGCGGGAAGCCGCTGCTCAGCGAGCCTTCATCGGGGTCGGCCTGCAGTTGCACCACGGTCATCGACGGTGTCGGCGCCAGGTAATGGGGGTAAGCGATTTCCAGCAAGTTGTGGGTGAAGGTCGGGTATTCGGCGTCGAGCTTGAGCTGTACCCGCGCCGTCAGGTAGGCGAACCCTTCCAGCAAGCGCTCGACGTACGGGTCGGCGCAGTCCATGCCGGACAACGTCAGCCGACTGGCGATTTTCGGGTATTCCAGGGCGAACTCCGCCGCGCTTTCGCGCACGTGGAGCAATTCCTGGTTGTACAGCTCCAGCAGGCGCGGGTTCATGAGCGTCTCCGCTGGTCGGCGTTGATCACCCGCACATGGCCGGATTCCAGGTCCAGGTCGGTTTGCAGCATCAGGCGCAGCGGCACCGGCTGCGCCCAAAGATCGCCTTCAATCTCGAAACTCAGGGCGTTGTGGTTCATTTCGGCGGATGCCCGAGCTCGCACGCGCAGGGTATTGCGCAGAATCCGCGGTTCGAACGTGGCGATGGCCTGGTGGATCAGTGCTTCAAGCGCCGCGATATCGACGTTCGACGCGCTGTTGCCAGCCAGGGCTGGCAGCCCGAAGTTGACCACCGAAGTACCGGCCGGGGTGTGCAACGTCGCATCGGCGCTGAGCAATGAAGTGGTGTTGAGCAGCCACGCCAGGTCACGCAGCACCGAGGCTTTCAATTGGGTCAGGGACAGCACGCGCTTGTCGGCGCTTTCCTTGAGGTTGCCCGGGTCGTCGTCGGTCAACCGATCCAGCAGGGACGGTTGCAGGCGATCGCGGGTGGCGATTTCGGTTACCAAGTAAATAGACCCGTGTAATTCTTCTGGTCACCTGCGCCGCGCATGCAACTGGCATTCCGAGCGATTATTGAAGGCTCGAGCAGTCCATTGATCTGACGTATGGCGCGGTACTCGGAGCGACATTCGTGACTATTCTCAGGGTCTGTTGCCAGATGAATAACGATGACAATGGGGACCTTGCCGAAGGTCTCGACGTACGATTTGCCTTGTCGGTCGACAGTGAATTGGCAGGGCCACGGCAAGTCGAGTGGCAATAGGGTCTGGTCTGGTTTGCGTAACACACAGCGCTGTTGGTCGTTCTCCAGCGTTAGCTGTTGCCCGCCCATTGAGACCACTTGATCCACAGCTGCGGAGGGTGTTGCCGATGAGGCTCGTTGCCCGGCACAGGCAGTCAGACTTGATAACAGGCAGCCAATAAATACAGCGCAGTGAGCCTTGATCATAAGAGCTCCCAGAACCAGATCGCCCTTGATCGATAGGCAGGGTCGTCATACCGGCTAGCGGTAAGGCCACGGTTCCAAAGATCGATATGATCGCCGGTGCGACCGTCTGAAGACTCTCCCAGTTGTTGGAAGCAATCCTTGAAGAAGATAAGGCCTTTTTTGTCCATCAGCTTGCGGCGTTCTTCTGCGCCACCCCCGAGAATAGTTGGACGGCCCAAGTGATGTTTCCACAGCCAATTTGCCAGTGATTCAGCACCCCGCGCGTGCTCATGAGCACACTTGGGTTCGGTGTAGGTGGACTTGTTGACCTTGATGGTCAGCTCTGCGTTGAGCGTGATGCTCATACGGATAGCGCACTGGTTTGCCCAGGGGCCGCCACAGGGCTTTGCGTCAGGATGGGTAACCAGCAGATCGGAATACGCTTTCCACAAGTTGATAAACGAAGGCTTGGCCATGATTCAGACACCGAAGGGAAAGGATTGGAAACCCCCCCGACGCATAACGCCGGGGGCATCTTCGATTACGCCTTGACGTTCTGACGGATGTTCCAGCCAAACTTGATCGGCCCGCCGTCCTTGGTGCCGTCGGCTTTCTGCGGCTGGTAGTCCACCAGCACCTTGGCGAAGTTCAGGGTGACGTTTTCGGTCAGGCGATCATCGCTACCCGAGCCACCGGTGCTCAGGGAGGTGATCAGAACTTCTTCCAGGTTGATGATCATGTACTCGACCTGGCTTTCGCCGCCGGCCTTGCGCACGGTCAGTTTGACCTTGTCGACGTGCTTGCCGGCGGCGCAGTGCATCATCAGGTTCGGCGAGGCCTTGTCGACATACTTGGTCAGTGACAGGTCCTGGACATTCACCTTGCCCGCGCCACCGCCACCACCAACGTGCATATTGCCGGACTGGGACATGCCCCAGCTCCAGTTCAAGACGTCGATTTCATCCTTGTGGGCCTTGTCCATCGACTCGCCCTTGATGTCGCCGATCTTGATGAAAATATCAACAGCCATGTTTTCTCCCTGTGTGGTCTCTACCACATTGTTTTGTTAACGCCGACCTTGCGAAATTTCTACGTTGATCGTTCCCACGCAGAGCATGGGAATGATCAAGGACAGTCTTACGCGCCCTTGGCCGAAGGCAGCTTGGATACCAGGCGCAGCGACACGGTCAGACCTTCGAGCTGATAGTGCGGGCGCAGGTAGAACTTGGAGTTGTAGTACCCCGGGTTGCCTTCCACGTCCTCGACGATCACTTCGGCCGCAGCCAATGGGTGCTGGGCCTTGGTGGTTTCGGTGGAGTGCGCCGGGTCACCGTCGACGTAGTTGAGGATCCAGTCCTGCAACCAGCGCTGCATCTCGTCCTTCTCTTTGAAAGAGCCGATCTTGTCGCGCACGATGCACTTCAAGTAATGGGCGAAACGGCAAGTGGCGAACAGGTACGGCAGGCGCGCGGCCAGGTTGGCGTTGGCGGTAGCATCCGGGTCGTCGTACTCGGCCGGTTTCTGCAACGATTGAGCACCGATGAAGGCGGCGAAGTCAGTGTTTTTCTTGTGCAGCAGCGGCATGAAACCGTTCTTCGCCAGTTCCGCTTCACGGCGGTCCGAAATGGCGATTTCGGTAGGGCACTTCATGTCTACGCCGCCGTCATCGGTCGGGAAGGTGTGAGCCGGCAGGTTTTCCACTTCGCCGCCAGATTCCACGCCACGAATGCGCGAGCACCAGCCGAAGTGTTTGAACGAGCGGTTGATGTTCACCGCCATCGCGTAAGCGGCGTTGGCCCAGGTGTACTTGGAGCTGTCGGCGCCGTCGGTGTTTTCTTCGAAGGCGAAGGCTTCCACCGGGTCGGTCTTGGCGCCGTAGGGCAGGCGCGCCAGGAAGCGCGGCATGGTCAGGCCGATATAGCGCGAGTCTTCCGATTCACGCAGCGAGCGCCAGCCGGCGTATTCCGGGGTGGTGAAGATCTTGGTCAGGTCGCGCGGGTTCGACAGTTCCTGCCACGAGCCCATGCCCATCACGGTCGGCGAGGCGGCGGCGATGAACGGCGAGTGCATGGCGGCGCAGACTTTCGACAACTCGCCCAGCAACTCAACATCCGGCGGCGACTGGTCGAAGTAGTAATCGCCCACGAGGCAACCGTAAGGTTCGCCGCCGAACTGGCCGTATTCTTCCTCGTACATCTTCTTGAAGATCGGGCTCTGGTCCCACGCGGTGCCCTTGAATTTCTTCAGGGTCTTGTGCAGGTCGGTCTTGGAGATGTTGAGCACGCGGATCTTGAGCTGCTCGTCGCTCTCGGTGTTGTTGACCAAGTAGTGCAGGCCACGCCAGGCGCTTTCCAGTTGTTGGAAGTCCGGGTGATGGATGACCTGATTGACCTGAGCGGTGAGTTTGGCGTCGATGGCGGCAATGATCGACTCGATCGACTTGATCGCGTCGTTGGACACCAGGTCGGTCTGCGCCAGGGCCTGTTCGGCCAGGGTGCGCACGGCGGTCTCGACGGCTTCGCGAGCGCGGTCGGTCTTGGGTTTGAATTCCTGTAGCAGCAGGGAGGCGAACTCGCTGGCTTCTTCGGTGGTGCCCAGTGTCTGAGCGTCTGCACGTACTGAATCGGTCATGATCATTCGTCCTGATTAAGCCTGAGGCTCGGCTGGCTTCGGCGCACTGGCAAGCGCCTGGAGCAGCGCCGGGTCCTTGATGGCCTTCATGATGATTTCTTCGGCGCCGGTCTTGCCGTCCATGTAGGTCAGCAGGTTGGCCAGTTGGGTGCGCGCTTCGAGCAGCTTGTTCAGCGAGTCGACCTTGCGCGCCACGGCGGCGGGGCTGAAGTCGTCCATGCTTTCAAAGGTGATGTCCAGGCTCAGGTTGCCTTCGCCGGTCAGCTCGTTGGGCACGTGGAACGCGACGCGTGGCTGCATGGCCTTGAGGCGCGAGTCGAAGTTGTCGACGTCCACTTCAAGGAACTTGCGATCGGCCACAGGGGCCAGAGGCTCGGCCGGCTTGCCGGCGAGGTCAGCCATAACCCCCATTACGAAGGGCAACTGGACCTTTTTCTCGGCGCCGTAGAGCTCGACGTCGTACTCGATCTGCACTCGAGGCGCGCGGTTGCGCGCGATGAATTTCTGAGAACTTTGCTTCGCCACGTTGCTGCTCCTGGTCGCTCAAGCGACGGTGTTGGCGTCATCGGTGGTACCGGTGACGTGACTGCGTGATCCGTTCGCTTTTATTCGCTGTCTGGTCCGCGCAGGTTTTCAAATTGGCTCATGCCATCGGGAATCAGGTTGCGCACGATGGCCGCAAAGTCGGCGTGCACCAGATTCTTTGCCCGGTTCAACAGCACCGGCAGCGGGCTGGAAGGCTCTTGACGGGCGTAGAACGCAAGAATCCGGTCCAGGCTGCGTAGCACGTCGTCGCGGTTGTTGATTTCGCCAGTGCCGGTACTGCGCGGTGCGCTCGGTGCGGTGGCGTATTCAACCGGCGTGGCGCTGTCGTCGCTGATGGCATCGGGCAGGGGGCTGTCGCCGCTCTGCGGGGCGAACTGACCGAGGATCTGCAGGGCCATTTTGAGCGGCTGCTTTAACGGGCCAAGGTCAACGCCCTGGGCGGAGCCGACGTGTTCGCTGACCTGTTGCTCGATGGCCTCGGCGGCGCTGCGGGCCTCGTGCAAGGCTGCGCGGGTGATTTCCAGTTGCTCGGGATCGCTGTCGAGGAACGCCCCGGCGAGCTGCTCGGCGCCGAGGTTTTCGTCAGGGAAGCTTTGCAGGCCGCTGGCATTGGCGGCGGCGCGCAGGCTGACAGGGCCAAAGGTCCGCGAGCGGGCCAGGATGCTTTCGCGCAGCAGGCGAACGGTGGTGTCCGACGTCAGGCCGGCGAGGGCATTGATGCGCACGGTAGGATCGTTGTCGTCATCGGCATCCAGGCGCGGATGCAGGTCGGTCCAGTATTGCTTGAGCAATTCGCTGATCAGCGTCAGGGCGCGGGCCAGGCCCGTGACGCCTTCAAGGGCAAGGGAACTTTGCAAAAGGAAATGGGTGATGCGCAGGTCTTTGCTGCGTTGCAACAAATCCAGGCTTTGCTGCTGAATGCTGCGCCATTCAGGGGGTTCGGCAGGCAATATCGAATCGCCCATGCTGCGCTCGGGCTGGCCGCGGGAATCGCGTTCCAGGCGCAAAAAAGCCTGGTCATATTCCAGATCTTCACCGCAAGGCGAAGTCTCGGAAACGGCGGCGAGCAGCGAAGTTACTTCCACTGAATTTGATCTCCCTATCGCCCGCTGACAGAGTCGGGCATTTCACACACTAGTTCCGGATGGAACTTCACATGTTTCCTTGACGGTCATTGCTCTTTTGAGGCGCAGTGATCTTGAAGTGCCATCGCCCATATTCAAGAAGTTGTGCATTTTTGGTGTAGTACTTGTGGCTTGTCAAGGTAAGCTATTTCCTCTGTGTGACAGATGTGAGGTGCTTAACAACCCGCGCGACCGGTGGGTCGAGGCAGGCACTGGTGCAGGTTTTTTGTCACGAAAGCCGGTTAAGATCAGCAATCATGCTAGTAAAAAGCCGTTTTAGAGGTTGTTTGCAAGGTTTGTTGGCGAGTCGCTCGGGCGTAGGCCCCCTCACTCGCCCGCGCGCAAAGTGTTCAGCAAGGAGGCAAGATGTCGCTGTGTTTGACTATCACTAGTTATCACAAGATTACCCCAGGTCAGTGCTCTGAAAAATCCATGGATCAGGGCGTGATGGCAATTGGCCGCAATTCTGATAACGACTGGGTATTGCCCGACCCTGAGCGCCTTATTTCCGGCAAACATTGCGTTATTCAATACAAAGATGGCCGCTACTACTTAACCGATAACAGCACTAATGGTGTGGAATTGGTCAAGGCCGGCATTCGTCTGCGCAAGGGAAACAGCGAGCCGTTGCAGGATGGCGAAGTTATCCGCATCGGTGATTATGAAATCCAGGTGCGCATCGATTTCAGTCTGCCGGTGACTGACAGCAACCCTTTCGCCGATTCGTCCAACAGCTTCGAGGCCCTGATGGGGCGCCAGGGCGCCGTGGCGAGTACGCCGACGTCGTTGCCCATGACACCCCCTGCACATTTCCAGGGCGTGTCGGCCATGGACACTCTGCCGGACCTGTTCGACTTTCTGGCACCGGCCAGCGTCCCTTCGGCCACCCAGCCCGACCATGTCCCGGCCGAGCAGCACGACTTCCGCCCACCGACCCCGATCCCCGACCCAACGCCCATGGCTGTGCCTGTACCGTTAGCGTCGGCCCCGGTGATTCCGGAAGATTGGGACCTGTTCAGCGACAAGCCTGCGCCGGTGGCGGTTGCCCCGCGGCCTGTCGCCCCCTTGCCTGTTGCAGAGGTTACGCAGCCACCCGTGCCTCACATCAGCGTACCGATCGAGCCGGCACCCCTTTGCGAGCCGCCCGTGGCGATCGTCGAACGCCCGGTCAATCCGGTCAGCCCGGCCGACAGTGCTCAACCCGACCTGTTGCAAGCCTTCCTGCGCGGCGCCGGGCTTGATCAGTTGCGCCTGGACAAGGCCCAGGCCGAAGCGCAAATGGAAAGCATCGGCCGCAGTTATCGGCTGATGGTCGAAGGCTTGATCGATGTCTTGCGCGCCCGCAGCAGCCTCAAGGGCGAGTTCCGCATTCAGCAGACGATGATTCAACCGGTGGAAAACAACCCGCTGAAATTCGCTCCCAACGTCGATGAAGCCTTGCTGTTGCTGTTGCGCCACAGCAATCAGGCGTTCATGGCGCCGGACCTGGCGGTGCGCGACAGCTTCGATGACTTGCGTGCCCACCAATTGGCAGTGATGGCCGGTGTGGAAGCGGCGATCAAGCACCTGCTGGCGCGCTTCGAGCCGGCACAACTGGAAGAGCGCATGGGCAAGCCCGGTGGCCTGTCGAGCATTTTCAATGGCTCGCGACAGGCCCAGTACTGGCAGCAGTTCACCGAGCTCTACAGCAATATTTCCCGTGAGGCCCAAGAGGATTTCCAGGACCTGTTCGGTCGGGAGTTCAGCCGCGCCTACGAAGAGCACAGTACAAGGCAGTGCCGCGGCTGAGCGCCGCCTCATAACGCCATTCATAGCAACGAACGGAACAACGGATAGCTGAACGTCATTGAGGACGCAGGATGATTCCCAGGTTTTTACTCGCAGTTGCCACCGCGCTTCTGCTGACCGCGTGTGCGAAGGATACGGCCAAACCCCAGCCCGAAGAGGCCGAGGCCGACACCGCCGCCGTCGAGTTGCACTTCCACGCCATCGCCGGCCTCAACCCCGGCGCCACCGCCCAGCCGGCCCCGGTCCGGGTGCGCATTTTCGAATTGAAAAATGCCGCCACCTTCGGCCGTTCGGATTATTTCGCCTTGGCCGAACGGGCCCAGGCGACGCTCGGCGCGGATCTGATCGACCAGGACGAAGTGCTGGTCCAGCCCGGCCAGCAATTGAGCTTGCAACGCGACCTCGACCCGGCCACCCGCCACATCGGTGTGCTGGTGGGGTATCGCGAACTGGATCAGGCGCAGTGGCGCACGGTGATGAATGTTGCGCCGCGCCAATACACCGAATACCAGATCAGCCTCGATGTGCGCGCCGTGCGCAGCGCCGTCGTTGTTCCCCCATCCAGCCCTGCCCAATAAGCAATCGGAGCCCCCATGTCCTGGAACAATCGCGTGGTCTGGTCGGAAGGCATGTTCATTGGAACGCAGCACTTCCAACAGCATGACCGTTACCTGGAACACCTCATCGACGCCCGAAGCCGCCCGTTGTCGGCCGGCGCCTGGGGTTTTTCCGAATTGTTGATTGATCAGGGCCTGTTGGCCCAGGGCAAACTGGCAATCATCTCGGCGCGAGGCCTGTTGCCGGACGGCACGCCATTCAACATTCCCCAGGATGACCTGGCGCCGAGCCCGCTGAATGTCGATGACAACCTGCGCGATGGTTTGGTGTACCTGGCCTTGCCACTCAAGCGCGCCGGTGCGCGGGACACCGTTGATGACGGCGAAACCCTGGGCGCTGCGCGCTACGTGAGCCAGGTGCGCGAAGTACGGGACGACAACGCGCCGTTCGAAAACCGTGCGCCGGTGGCCGTGGGTTCCAGGGCGCTGCGATTGTTGATAGCCGAGGATGGCATCAGCGACTACGCCGCCATCGGCCTGGTGCGAATCAAGGAGAAACGCGCCGACCGCGCCCTGGTGCTCGACGACGCTTACATCCCGCCGCTGCTGGATGTGTCCGCCTCCAAACCGCTGGCCGCGTTTCGCAGCGAACTGCTGGGCCTCCTGCACCAACGTGGCGAAGCCCTCGCCGGGCGGGTGGTCGCTTCCGGTGCCGGCGGTGCCTCGGAAATTGCCGACTTCATGCTGCTGCAACTGGTCAACCGCGCTCAGCCGTTGATCCAGCACTTGAGCCAGTTGAGCCCGTTGCACCCCGAGCGGTTCTACAGTGAGCTGGTAAGCCTGGCCGGTGAGTTCTCGACCTTTACCGCTTCCGGGCGGCGACCGCAGGAATACCCGCAGTACCAGCACGATAACCTGGCGCTGAGTTTTGCGCCGGTGATGCAAGCCCTGCGCGAGGCGCTGTCGATGCTGATCGACAGCAAGGCCACGCCGATTCCGATTGTCGAAAAAGCCTACGGCGTCCATGTAGCGATGCTGGCCGACAGGACCCTGCTCGACAGCGCCAGTTTCATCCTGGTGGTGCGCGCCGACGTGCCCGCCGAGACCCTGCGCGGCCACTTCGGCCAGCAGAGCAAGGTCGGCTCGGTGGAGCACATCCGCAACCTGGTCAACCTGCAATTGCCGGGCATCGGCCTCCTGCCGCTGCCGGTGGCACCACGGCAGCTTCCTTACCACGCCGGCTGCACCTATTACGAACTGGACCGGGGCAGCGAGCATTGGCAGCAACTGGCCAACTCCGGCGGTTTTGCGTTCCACATCGCGGGGCAGTTCCCGGGGTTGAACCTGGCTTTCTGGGCGATCCGAGGATAAACCGCGATGAGCAATGACGATCGTACCCAGTTCATGCCGACCCCCGGTGGCCGTGGCGCCGCTCCGGCCCACCCGGATGCTGGCCGCGGCCAGCCCGCGCCGCTTTCGATGCCGGCCGCGCCGGTTTTGACCGGTAAAGCCGAAGGTCTCAATCCCCTGGAGAGCGCCGCTGGCCCGCTGCTGGCTTTGCTGACCCGCTTGCGCAACACCATTGCCCACCCGGCGCCGGCGAGCCTGCGGGCGCAATTGTTGGCCTACCTGCGCCAGTTCGAAGAGCGCGCCGAGGCCGCCGGCGTGGTGCGCAACGATGTGTTGCTGGCCCGTTACGCCTTGTGCACCGCCCTGGATGAAGCGGTGTTGAGTACGCCGTGGGGCGGCACCAGCGACTGGGGTAAACAGAGCCTGCTGATCACCGTGCACAACGAAGCCTGGGGCGGCGAAAAGGTGTTCCAGCTCTTGGAACATTGCCTGCAAAGCCCCCGCGAACGTTTGTATCTGCTGGAGCTGTTGTACCTGTGCATGTGCCTGGGTTTCGAAGGGCGCTATCGGGTCATGAACGACGGTCGCAGCCAACTGGAAGCCTTGCGTGAACGCACCAGTGCGGTCATCCGCAGCGCCCGTGGCGATTATGAGCGTGAACTGTCACCCCATTGGCGCGGCGTCACCGTGGCCCGCGACCGGCTGGCGCAATTCATGCCGCCATGGATCGCCGTGGCCATCGGCGTGGCGTTGCTGTTGGCACTGCTGTTCGGCCTGCGCTTGAAACTGGCTTCCGATGCCGAACCGGTGTTCAAAAATATCCATGCCCTGGGCGAAATTCCGGTGCAGGCCATCGACCGTCCGGTGGTGCAACCGAAACTGATCGAGCGCCCGCGCCTAGCGGGCTTCCTTGCCGATGAAATCAAGGCCGGTCGAATCTCGGTGGAAGACGCCGTTGACCGTTCAGTGGTGACCATCCGTGGCGATGAGCTGTTCGCCTCGGGCAGCGCCAGCATCATCGACAATTTCCAGCCGCTGATGCTGCGCATCGCCGATGCCATTCGCAAGGTCAAGGGCCAGGTCCGGGTGACCGGCCACAGCGACAATCGCCCGATTGCCACCCTGCGGTTTCCATCGAACTGGGCCTTGTCCGAGGCGCGGGCCAATTCGGTGCTGCAAATCCTCTCGGTCAAGACCGGCCAGTCTGAGCGCTTCAGCGCCGAAGGCCGCAGCGACACCGAGCCGCTGGCCTCGAACGCTACAACAGAGGGCCGCGCACGCAATCGTCGGGTCGAAATCACAGTATTGGCGGAGGGGGTCGAGTGAAGGCGTTTTTCAGTTTTATCATCCGCTGGGTCATCCCGCTGCTGGGGCTGATCGCCCTGAGCCTGATCATCTGGTTTGTCGGGCCGCTGCTCGAAATCCTGGTGCCCGAAGGTCGGCGCTGGGCGCTGATCGTTCTGGTGTTCGCGGTGTGGATTGCCTACCGGGTGTTTCGCATCATCCAGGCCCGCCGTCAGGCCGCCGAAGTGATGCGCAGCCTGGCGGCGCAAACCCCGCCGGACCCGACCAGCATCGCCACGACCGAAGAGCTCGAAACCCTGCGCCAGCGCATGGACGAAGCCTTGGCGCTGTTGAAGAAAGCCAGGCTGGGCGGTGACGAGCGCCGCAATCTCTACGAACTCCCGTGGTACGTGATCATCGGCCCGCCGGGTTCGGGCAAGACCACCGCGCTGGTCAATTCCGGGCTGCATTTTCCGTTGGCGGCGCAGTTGGGCGCCGGGGCGGTACGCGGCGTCGGTGGCACGCGCAATTGCGATTGGTGGTTTACCGATCAGGCCGTGCTGCTCGACACCGCCGGGCGCTACACCACCCAGGACAGCGATGCGACGGTGGATAAAGCCGCGTGGCTGGGCTTTCTCGGCCTGTTGAAAAAACAGCGGGCCCGACGCCCGATTGACGGTGCGTTCATCGCCATCAGCCTCTCCGACCTGCTGCTGGGCAGCGACGCCGAGCGCGCCGTCCATGCCGCCGCGATCCGCCTGCGTATCCAGGAGTTGTACACCCAACTGGGCGTGCGTTTTCCAATCTACCTGATGCTGACCAAGCTCGATCTGGTGCCGGGGTTCATGGAGTATTTCGATACCCTGAGCAAGGAAGAGCGGACCCAGGTCTGGGGCATGACCTTTGCCCTGGATGACGGTAAAAGCAATGACAGCCCGCTGGCCCATCTGCAAAGCGAGTTCGCCGGCCTGGAACAGCGCCTCAACGATCGTTTGGTGGAGCGTTTGCAGCAGGAACGCGACCCGGCGCGGCGCGATCTGATCTACGGCTTCCCGCAGCAGTTCGGCGCGTTGAAGGATTGCCTGCAAAGCTTCCTTGAGGGCGTATTCAAACCCAACGCCTTTGAAGAGCGGGTGCTGTTGCGCGGGGTGTATTTCACCAGCGGCACCCAGGAAGGCAGCCCGATTGACCGGCTGATCGGCTCCATGGCCCAGAGCATGAACCTGGACCGCCAGCACTTGGCGCGCCAGAACGGTACCGGGCGCAGTTACTTCATCGAAAAACTCTTCAGCGCCGTGGCCTTTGCCGAGCGTGGGCTGGTGGGGGTCAACCCGAAAGTCGAACGTCGGCGCAAGTGGATCGCCCGGGGTGTGCTGGCCTCGACTGTGGTTCTGGTGCTGGTGGTCGGGACCTTGTGGTGGGTCAGCTACCGCGCCAACCAGGCGTATATCGCGCAAGTTGATCAGAAAGTCGCGCCCCTGGGCCAGACCGTGCAAAACCTCAGCCCGGCCCAGCGGGACGTGCTCGCTGTATTGCCGCTGCTTAACGCGGTGAAGCACCTGGCCGGCGACGCGCCGAGCTGGGCCGAAGGCCTGGGTCTGTATCAGGGCGACATGCTTGAGGCCGAGTCCGGCAGCGTCTATCGCAAGCTGTTGATCGCGGTCTTCGCGCCACGCTTGCTCACGCGCATCGAAGAGCAACTGCACGGCGGCGGCAATTCGGACTTCCTTTATGAAGGTTTGAAGGCCTACCTGATGCTCGCCGACAGCGAGCATTACGATGCCGACTTCATCAAGGCGTGGATCGCCCTGGACTGGGACCGCAGCCTGCCGCGCGACTTGCCGGCCGAGCAGCGTATGGCCCTGGCGGAGCACTTGCAGGCGTTGTTCGAGCGCCATCCGCCCACTGCACGTCTGGACCCACGCCTGATCGACGACCTGCGCCGACAGTTGCAACAACTGCCGGTGGCCCAGCGTGTCTATGACCGGGTCAAGCGGCAGAAACTGCCGGACGGCATTCCGGACTTTCGTATCAACGAAGCGGCCGGGCGCGACGCCGCGCTGGTGTTCAGCCGCAAGAGCGGCAAGCCGCTGGGCGAACCCTTGAGCGGCTTCTTCACCGCCAAGGGTTATCGCCAAGGGTTTTTGCTCACCAGCCTGAACCAGACCGGCACCCTGGCCGAGGAGCAGTGGGTGCTCGGTCACGACCAGGCGGAACAGCAGAACGTCGCCAGCCTGGCCGCCGACGTGCGTCGCCTGTATTTCCAGGATTACCAGCGCCAGTGGGACGCCTTGCTGGCTGATATCGACTTCGTGCCGATCACCAGCGTGGCCCAGGCCGCCGATGTGTTGCGGGTGATTTCCGGCCCGACCTCGCCGTTGAAAAAACTGCTGGTGGCGGTGGCGAAGGAAACCGACCTGCAACAGGAAGAACGCCTGCTGGCCGCCAAGGGCGCGCCGGTGGAAGGTGGGGTCGACAAGCTCAAGGAGCGCCTGGGCACCTTGCTCGGCCAGGAGCAGGCGACGCAAAACACACCTGAGGCGAGTGAAGATCCAATCACCGCGCATTTTGCTGAACTCAACAGCATCGTCAGCAAAAACGAAGGCGAACCGGCGGTCATCGACGGCCTGCTGGCCGACATGAATGCCCTGTATGTGCAGGTCAGCGCCATGGTCGGTGCCAGCGGCGACGCCTTGCTCGGCGAAGCCAAGAACCAGGCCGCAGCGGCCGCGACACGGGTCAGCCTCAACGCCGAGCGTCAACCGGCGTTGGTGCAGGGCCTGGTCAAGTCGGTGGTCAACTCCACCACCAACAGCATGATGGGCGGGGTACGCAATCAACTGAACGCGGCCTGGACCAGCGAAGTGGTGAACATCTATCGCCAGTCCCTGGCCGGGCGTTATCCGATGTCGCCGGGCAGTGCGCGGGACGCGACCCTGGACGACTTCGGCCAGTTCTTCGGCGTGGGCGGGGTGATGGACAACTACTTCCGTAAATACCTGCAGCCGTACGTGGATACCTCGACCCAGGCCTGGCGCTGGCAACCGGGCGCCGCACAGAAGCTCGGCATCGCCCCAGGCGTGCTGCAAACCTTCCAGCGGGCAGCGGCCATCCGGGATGCGTTTTTCCGTTCCGGCGGCACCCAGCCGATGGTGCGCTTCGAACTCAAGCCAGTGGCGATGGACGCCACCATCACCCAGTTTTTGCTCGACCTCGATGGCCAGCAATTGAGCTATGACCACGGCCCGAGCCGCCCGACCGCCATGCAATGGCCCAACCCCGGCAGCATCGGCGTGGTGCGGATCTCGATCATGCCGCCTTCGGCCAGCGGTCGTTCCGGCATCACCCTGGACGGGCCCTGGGCCTGGTTCCGCCTGCTGGAGCAATCGGATCTGACGGCCGGCAATGCGCCGGACCGCTTCAACCTGCGGCTGCGGGTCGACGGCGCCAGCGCCTCTTATGAGCTGCGGGCCAACAGCGCCTTCAACCCGTTCAAGGGCCGTGTGCTCGGCGGTTTCAGCTTGCCGGAGCGGTTATGAACACGCCGGGCTTCTATGGAAAGTTGGCCAGTCGCGGGGACTTTGTCAGCCGTGACTTGCCGCAGAGTTTTATCGGCCCCTGGGATTCGTGGCTGGCGGCCGGCCTGCTCGCCAGCCAGACCAGCCTCGGGGACCGTTGGCTGGACGCCTATCTGGTCAGTCCGCTGTGGCGCTTTATGGTCGGGCCCGGTGTATGTGGGCCGCAGGCCGCCGTTGGGGTGGTGATGCCGAGCATCGATCGAGTTGGCCGGTATTTTCCGCTGACCGTCGCGGTGCTGCTGGATCACGACGCTGATCCGGCGTCGGTGGTGGGCGGTTCGGATGTCTGGTTTGAACAGGTTGAGCAATTGCTGTTGAGCACGTTGAGCGTGGAGGCGAACTTTGAAGCCTTCGGTGCAGGACTGGAGACACTGGGCAGCCCGGCGTGCCAGCCACGCACGCCAAGCAGCCGTTTTGCCGGCCTGCATCGCTTTGATGCCACCGACCCGAAGGCGCGAATGACCGCGCTTGCCGAACTGGCCTGCGAAGGCGCAAGCCTGTGGTGGGGCCAGGGTTCGGAGCGTATCGCCCCCGCTTTATTGCGGTGTCAGGGCCTGCCTGTCGCCGCCGATTTTGCGCAATTTTTGCTCGGCCAAGAAGGTGTTGTGTAGATGCGTCCAAGCGCTGGAAAGACGTTCAAGTCTGCAAGCAAGAGCCATGTCGGTATGGTCCGCCAGGTTAATGAAGACGCTTGCCTGGACCTGCCGGAAAACGGCCTGTGGGTGGTCGCCGATGGCATGGGCGGGCACGCGGCGGGCGACTACGTCAGCAGTCTGATTGTCGACAGTCTGCGTAGCATTACCGTGGGCCGCTCGCTGGATGAATACGCCGCGGCGCTGAAAAACGATCTGCTGCGGGTCAACGCCGCCGTGCGCGAAGAAACCGCCAACCGTGGCGTGACCATGATGGGCAGCACTGTGGTGGTGCTGGCGACGCGTGACCTGCGCGGGATGTGCCTGTGGGCGGGAGACAGTCGCTTGTATCGCCTGCGTGACGGCCTGCTCGAAGGCATCTCCCGGGACCACAGTTACGTTCAGGATTTGCAGGACAACGGCCTGCTCAGCGAAGCCGAAGCCCGGGTGCATCCACGGGCCAATATTGTCACCCGCGCCATCGGGGTCGAGGCGCAACTGGAGCTGACGATGGTCGAGCTGCTGTTGATGCCCGGCGACAGTTACCTGTTGTGCAGCGACGGGCTGAACAAGACCGTCGAGGACCATGAAATCGCCGAGGTACTGGGCCACGACGAGCCCGGGGAAATCGCCAGCAGCCTGGTGTCCCTGGGCCTGATGCGCGGCGCTCCGGACAACATCACCGTCATCGTCGTGAAGGTGCCTTCATGAACCTCACCGCGAACATTCTGATCCCGGGTTACGACATCGGCGGTGAGATCGGCAAAGGCGCCATGGCCAGCGTTTACCTGGCGACCCAGCGCTCGCTGGAGCGCAAGGTGGCATTGAAGATCATGGCCGCCGCGCTGGCGGCCGACCCGAGCTTCTGCGAGCGCTTCCTGCGCGAAGGCAAAACCCTGGCGCGCCTGTCTCACCCGCATACGGTCACCATCCATGACATCGGCAATGTCGGTGAGCTGTATTACATGGCCATGGAATACCTGCCCAATGGCACGCTCAAGGAGCGCATCGCCGCCGGCCTGACGCCGGAGCAGGGCCTGATCTACATCCGCCAGATCGCCTCGGCTCTGGGCTATGCCCATGGGCTGGGGCTGGTTCATCGCGACGTCAAACCGGCGAACATTCTGTTCCGTGCTGATGGCACGGCGGTGCTCTCGGACTTCGGCATCGCCAAGTCCCTGGACGACCGCACCCAGTTCACCCAGGCCGGTTTCGCCGTCGGCACGCCCAGCTACATGAGCCCGGAGCAGGCGCGCGGCCAGGACATTGACGGCCGGGCCGACCTTTATGCCCTGGGCGTGGTGCTTTACGAAATCCTTGTCGGCAAGCTGCCGTACACCGGCAACGACGCGCTCTCCACGGCCCTGGCGCATTTGACCGAACCGTTGCCGGAGCTGCCGGTGCACCACGGTCGTTATCAGGACGTGCTGCGCAAGCTATTGGCCAAGGATCCGGCGGAGCGTTTTCCGGATGCAGCGGCGTTGTTGCAGGCGTTGGATAATTTGCCCAAGGAATCGGCTGAAGTTGAAGCGACCTTGATCCAGCCGTTGCCGATTCCGGTGTCGCCGAAATCGACCGGCGATGACCTGGCGGGATTGACGCCAGTGTCTATCGACATACCCAGCGGCCCCGTGCAGCCACAACCCCGATCCACGCCAGTTCCGCCGACCGTCAAGCCGACGCCGCAGTCCTCGATCTCGGAGCAGCGAAAGGGCCCCGTGTTCGCACTCGCTGCCGTCGCGGTGGCCGTGGCGCTGGCCTTGGGCGGCTTGGGTTACTGGTGGCTGGGCAGTGATGCTGAAGTCGATGCCGACGTGAAGCTGCCGGTGGTTTCAGCACCGCCGACCCCTACACCCCCGGTCAATACGCTGCCCGCCGTGGCGGCGACGGAGGTCGATGGCGGTCAGCGTCCGCTGCTGATGGCCGGCAAAAAAACCTTGTTCCAGCGGGTGCTCAGCAAGCCGGGTGCGAAGCTCGCCAGCGAAGCGGGGGCCGCGCCTGGCAAGGTCTTGCCGGCGTTTTCCGTGCTTTACGTCTATCAGCGCAAAGAGGTTAATGGCAGCCCGTGGCTGCGTGTCGGCGCCGCCACCGACGGGCGCAGTGACGGCTGGTTGCCGGCCGCGCAGGTCAGCGACTGGAAGCAAAGCCTGGTGCTCAAGTTCACTGAACGCTCCGGCCGCGCGCCGGTGATGTTTCTGCGTCATCCCGGCGACGTGGAGAAGCTGCTGGCCGATCCGTCGGCGGCAAAAAACCTGCTGCTCAAGACCCAGCAGAACCACGAAGACAATCAACAAGTGTTGGCCCTGGAACCGGCCGCCAGCGCGGTGCCGCAGAACCAGTTTTACCTGTTGCCGATCTTCGATTCGCGCGAGAGCTTCGATGAAAACGGCCTGCCGGTGCAGTTGCTGAACGTGGCGTCCATCGACCCCGGTAATACTCCGAAGGTCGCTGCCAACAACACGCCAATCAGCACCGCCAATGCCGACGCGTTCCGCACCGCCGTGGTGCTGGTGGTCGATACCACCGTGTCCATGCAGCCCTACATCGATCAGGTGCGCGACGTCGTACACGAGCTGCAAACCCGCATCGCCGAGCGCGGCGAGCAGGATAGCGTCAGCTTCGGCCTGGTGGGGTTTCGCAGCAGCACCCAGAAAACCCCTGGCCTGGAATACGTCGCCAAAACCTTGATCACCCTGGAACAGGGACGCGACCCACAGCGCTTCATGGACCTGGCGCGGCAGGTCAAGGCGTCCACGGTCTCGAGCCATACGTTCAACGAAGATGCGTTTGCTGGTGTGATGGAAGCGGTCGAGGGCATGGATTGGTCCGGTTATGGCGGGCGCTTGATTCTGTTGGTCACCGATGCTGGCGCCCTGCGCAAGAACGACCCGTACGCCGCCACGCAAATGAACGAGGCTGAAGTGCGTCAAGCTGCGCTGGGCAAGCAGATCAAGATCTACGCCTTGCACCTGCTCAGCGACGCCGGCAAGAAAACCCACGGCGGTGCGCAAAGCCAATACCGCACCCTGACCGCCGACGCCAACCCGCAGATCGGCGACCTGTACATTCCGGTACCGGGCGCCGATGTGCGCAAGTTTGGTCAGCGGGTGGACGAGATCGGTTCGGTGTTTGCAGACCTGGTGCATCAGGTGCGCAGCAACACGCCGCAAACCGTGCCACTGCTGAGCGCAGCGCCGAGCCTGACCGACAAATCGGCGGCCGTCGGCTATGCGATGCACATGGACTTTTTGGGGCGTAAAGCCGCCAGCCACGCACCGCAACTGGTCAGCGCCTGGACCGCCGACCGCGACCTGACCAACTCGGCACTGCCGGCGTTCCAGGTGTGCGTGATGCTGACCAAATTGCAGCTCAACGACTTGCAGCAATCGCTGAAACTGATCGTCGATGCCGCTCGCAAGACCCAGACCTCGCCGAAGAATTTCTTCCAGGAAATCGCCAGCGCCAGTGCCTACATGAGCCGCGATCCTTCGGCCTTGCGCAAGGGTGGCAACCTGGCCGATGGCGGGGTTCTGGGTGAGTACCTGGAAGGGCTGCCATACCGCAGCAAGTCGTTGAACATGACTCAGGACTTGTGGCTTTCCCTGAGCGTGGCGGAGCAGGAAGACTTTATCGACGAGCTGGATTCGAAAATCCGCCTCTACGAAACCTTCCACAACGACTTGGCCAACTGGGTGCGTTTCGGCGATGCCGAACCGGGTGATGCCTTGTACCGCGTTCCGTTGTCGACGCTGCCGTGATGCTGAACATGAGCGCGGTGCACAAAAGCCGGGGCGCCGGCAGCCAGCGCTACAGCCTGGTGATTCCACGGCTGCAACTGCGTGCCGGTGAACAACTGGCGGTGGTCGGTCCCAGTGGTTGCGGCAAAAGCACGTTGCTGGATTTGCTGGCGCTGGTGCTGGCTCCGGATCAGGCCGGGCAGTTTGATTTTGCGCCCGACCAAACCAGGACGGACATTACCGGGCTGTGGCGCGCAGATGCTCAAAGTGCCTTGGCGGACCTGCGTCGCCGGCACTTGGGCTACGTGCTGCAAACCGGCGGCCTGCTGGGTTTTCTGGACGTGCGCGGCAACATCGACCTGTCGCGCAAACT
The DNA here is from genome assembly GCF_054898115.1 of Pseudomonas sp. MDT1-16. Lineage (NCBI taxonomy): Bacteria > Pseudomonadati > Pseudomonadota > Gammaproteobacteria > Pseudomonadales > Pseudomonadaceae > Pseudomonas > Pseudomonas sp. MDT1-16. Next base: position 82,094 of record NZ_CM142717.1, on the reverse strand, counting down.
GCTCGGCTTGAAAGACGACGGCAGCGTGGATCGCCTGGCCGGGGCGTTGGATATCGCCGATCAACTGGGCAAAAAGCCGGGCGACTTGTCCGTCGGCCAACGGCAACGGGTGAGTTGCGCCCGCGCCCTGGCCCATGGGCCGCGCCTGCTGCTGGCCGATGAACCGACCGCCGCCCTCGATCCGCTGAATGCGGAACGAGTGATGCAGTTGCTGGTGACCCAGGCCCGCGAACACGGCGTGTGCTGCGTTGTCGCCACCCACGACGAGTCGCTGGCCCGCGCCAGCGGTTTGCAGGTGCGGCGCATCAGTTGTCGTCGCGACGTCGATGGCGGTGTCACCGCCACCCTCGGGGAGGCCTGCTGATGCGCAACGCGTTGGTGGCTTCCCTGGCCTGGCAGGATTACCGCAACGATGCGTGGCTGTCGGCCTGTTCGGTGCTGGCGCTGGTGGCGGTGGTCGCGCCGCTGCTGGTGCTGTTCGGCTTGAAATTCGGCCTGGTCAGCAGTTTGACCGAACGCTTGGAAAACGACCCGGCCACCCGGGAAGTCATCCCCCTGGGCGGCGGCCGGTTCAGTGCCGCGTTTATCGAACAATTGAGCCAGCGCAGCGACGTGGCTTTCGCCTTGCCGCGCACCCGGCAGATTGCCGCGACGGCGGACCTGACCGTTGACGCTGCGACGGTGACCGTCGAAATGATCCCCACCGCCGTCAACGACCCCTTGCTCGGCAGTCTTCCGGTGCCCCAAGGGCTGGATCAGGTACTGCTCAGCCAGACCGCCGCCGAAAAGCTCGGGGCCAAGGCCGGTGATTGGCTGCAGGCCGGTTTCGGCCGGCAGGTGTCCGGTCGTGGCGAGGCGCAGCGCACTCGCGTGCAGGTGCTGCACGTACTGCCGCTGGAAGCCTTCGCCCGGGACGGATTATTCGCGCCATTGACGTTACTGGAAGCGGCTGAAGATTACCGGGACGGCCGCGCTGTGCCAGCGTTAGGTTGGCCAGGTGATGCGGTGGGCGTAACGGAGCAGCGGGTGTATCCGGCGTTTCGCCTGTACGCCCGCAGCCTCAAGGATGTCGAGCCGCTGCGCCAGTACTTCGCTGCGCAGAACCTGCTGGTCTCGACCCAGGCCCAGACCATCGCCCAGGTGCAATCGCTGAGCCGTAATCTGTCGATCGTGTTCTGGATCATCGCCGGATTGGCTTTAGCGGGAGCGTTCGCGGCGATTTTTTCCGGCGCGTTGGCGGCGGTCGAGCGCAAGCGCCGAGAGTTGTCGGTGTTGCGCCTGCTGGGGTTTTCCACGGCGGCGTTGCTTTTTTTTGTGGTGTTGCAGGCGCTGTACAGCGCCGGCCTTGCCGCCCTGTTGAGTGCCGGGCTGTATGGCCTGGCGCAATCGGGCCTGAACCATTTATTTGTGCAGATGCCAGGCGAGTACGCCAGCCATCTGCTGGCGCGTCACTACGCGTTGGCCCTGATGGCCGTGCTTGGCGTCAGCGCCGTGGCAGCGGCCTGTGGTGGCTGGCGAGTGGCGCGTATCCAGGCGTTTGAAGGAATCCGAGATGTATAAGTTACTGGGCGCCGCTGTGGCGCTGAGCCTGGCCAGCATGGTCTGGGCTGATGAAAGCACAGACAAACTGGACAACCCCAAGCCGTTGCCCGATGACGTCAGCCTGCCGCTGCCGTGCGAAGGGCAGATGGTGTTCCGTTACGTCTACATCCTGGCCCAGGGCACTCTGGACGACCGCGAGATCAGCCTCGGCTATCCATTCAGTGAGGACGAGGCCGGTTATCAACAGTCGTTCATCTCCGGTTACCGCCGGGACTTTATCAACGGCCAGTTCACCCTCAAGGATCTGCCCAAGGATTGGGGCAAGACCCTCTCCCCGTTGATGCCCAAGACAGACACCAAGACCCCGCTTAAACCGATGCTCTATTTCATCGGCAAATACGAAGTCACCGCCCGCCAATACGCCCAGGTCATGGCCCAGGCGCAATCGTTGGCCAGCGGCGAGCCGGCGCCGGCCTGCGAGGCATTGCAAGCCGAAGCGCCGCAAGGCATGGCCGGGCGTTTGCCCAAGGTGAAATTATCGCGATTCGAGGCCGAACGCTTCTCGGCGGTGTACAGCGCCTGGCTGATGAAATACCACAAGGACCTTCTACCGGTGAGCGGTCGCGGCACCTCGGCTGAAGAGGGCGGGCTGGGGTTTGTGCGCTTGCCGACCGAGGTTGAATGGGAATTTGCTGCCCGTGGCGGGCAGGCCATTAGCCGTCAGGACCTGGAAGGGCGCCTGTTTCCCCGTCGTCTGGAAGGCAGCGAAAGCGACGGCCCATTGGCGGACTGGGCGGTCTTCAACCAGGTCGCCGGCGGCACCGGCCAGGCCGCGCGGCTGATGCCGATCGGTACCAAACTGCCAAACCCCATTGGCCTGTTCGACGTGATCGGCAACGCCGCCGAGATGGTCCAGGAGTCCTTCCAACTCGTGCACGCCGGACGCCGCCAAGGCACCTACGGCGGCTTCGTGGTCAAGGGCGGCAACTACCTGGAAGGCGAGGGCACCTTGTTCACCGGGATGCGCCGCGAGTACCCGCTGTTCGCCGCCGACGGCACCGAACAAAGCAACGAAACCACCGGGTTCCGGGTCGCGATTGGCGCGTTGTCGGCGCCACGTTCGCGCTACAAGGAACTGTTCGCCCAATGGCAGAAAGAAGGTCGGCTGGCTTCGCTGACCGATGCTATCGACGACGCCCAGGACCCGACCAAACGCCTGGACAGCATCATCGCCGCCAGTGTCGACCCACGCCTGCAAGCCGAGTTGGGGCTGGTCAACGAAGAGCTCAAGCGCAACGTCTCGCTCATCGCCCAGCAGCGCGAGGAAGCGGCCGGCAACCTGATCCAGTCAGCGGCCCTGGTGGCCGAGACCATCAACAACTACAACATTCGCCTGACCAATTTGCAGAAGAGTCGCCAGCAGGCCGTGGACGTCAAGGACGAGGCCAGCGCCAAGCTGTTCGCCACGGCCATCGACAACGGCCGCAGCGCGCTGGACGGCGCGGTGGCGATCTACATCGACAACCTGGCAACCGGCACGCGCTACACCGATGCCGTGATCCAGGCGCAGTTTCAACGCATCAAGGAAGAGTTGGATCGCAAGCCGGTACTGGGCAAGAGCCTGGTCACGCGCGCGACGTTATTCGTTCGCCATGTCGGTGATTATCGTCAGCAACGACGAGCCGACCCGGCGGCGATATTGAAGGAATTGCTCGCATCGAACGCTCAGCGGTCTTGATTGTTCGTTGTACAGCGAGCTTGGAAGGGACTCAGGCGGCGGTGGGCCGTGCTGAGCTGGTCAAACTTAAAAGAGAACACAACTATGCTTTCCTCCCGTAAACCTTTTGCTTCGCTTTCCAAGCGTCACCTGCTGCTGATCGCCGTCGGCTTCAGCACCGTACTGACCGGTTGCGCCACGTCGCCGACCTCCAAGGTCGCCTCGAGCACCAAGGTCGAGTACTACCCCAACTGCTACGAGCCGGTGCAGCACCTGCGTGCCACCGATTCGAACATGACCAAGTCGGTCGTCACCGGCGCGGCCGTCGGCGCTGTCGGCGGTGCACTGCTGGGCGCCCTGACCGATTCCGAGAACCGTGGCCGCAACGCTGCCATCGGTGCAGCGGGCGGTGCCCTGGCGGGCGGCGCGGCCGGTTACTACACCGAGCGTCAGAAGCAGATTGCCGATGACAACCAGCGCATCGCGTCCTACGCCACCGACGTCAACAAAAGCGCCGCCGACATCGATCGCAGCACTGCGTACGCCAAGACTTCGCAGCAGTGCTACCAGACCGCGTTCACCAAACTGGTCGCCGACCGCAAGGCCAAGACCGTCAACGACACCGAGGGCCGCAAGCGCCTGGTAGAAATCGTCGCGGGCCTCAAAGAGTCCAACGACCTGATCGTCGCGGTTAACGGCAAAGCCAACGAAGACCTGAACAACTACACCCAGGCCTATGAAAAAGACCTGCAGCAAGTAGGCGTGCAGCGCACCGACGTGGTCACCGTGGCGACCGCCGAAACCACGCCGGTCGTGACCCCGACCCCGACCAAGAGCAAAAAAGCGGTGAAACCGGCGAAAAAACCAGTGCTGCCAGCCGTGCCGAAAGAAGCAGTCACCACCGAGAAAACCCTGCAGACCGCACAAGCCAAACAGGCTGAAAGCAAGCAGGTCGCCAGCGCCGGCACCACTCAGGTCAACAGCATGTGCAAAAACCCGGACCTGGGCGACTGGGCACCGGTGCCTTGTCCGAATGTTTGATTGAGTTTGTAGGTCTTTGATCGCTCCCACGCGTTGCGTGGGAGTGATTGGCGCTATGCGCCGCCATCGTATTTTCTCTCCTTGATTTGCGCCACCGTCAGATTCTGGAGTGAGTTAGCCCACTTGGCTTTCTTGCTTGGCGAAAATCGCCGCCATCTCCGGCTCATCCAGATGATCCAGCGCGCGCTCTACCAACAACTGCACCCCGTCGGCCATGCGGCTGAGTGCCAGGGCTACGGAGCGGCGTGAGCCGTCCACATCGTTGGCAAGGCCAGCGGCGATGGCGCTGATGGATAGCAAATCCTCCGAGGCATTAGCGAGCAGAGTTTCGGTGTTGATGTTTCGGCAAACGCTGAAGAGTTGGCCATTGGGTTTTGGTGGTTTTGATTCGGCCGGCGGGAAGTGATGGTCGAGGGCGCGTTCGGCGGCTTCGTTGAGTTTGTTTGAGTCGGGGCTTTCGTATGGGGAGATTGGGTCGGTGTCTGGTGGGTTTGGGGTGACTTTGAACATTGACTAACTCCAAATCTGGAGCCGATCACACGTCGCTGCTAAACGAAGGGTGGCGGCTGTGCGCGGGTTAGCAGACCGGGGAGTTAGCAAACCGGCGCGCCCGAGGGCGCCCCACGCACAGCCACCATCAAGTGCAGGGATTTGAATACCTGACTGAGGAAACGCTATGCACCTCACTAACTACCACGGGCTGCTAAACCCGATCACTGATGGGCAGTGACAGAAACCAAGTTACCGACCGCCCCCAAGGCGCACAAGCCGGCGGATTCTGGCGTAGCCGTAGGCAACGACGCAAGGTGTTGTAGCTTTCAGGAAGTAACTTACAAGGCTTTTAAACAAGCTCCGTCAAGCGGTGTTTAAGTGGCAGCGACACTGCCACTTTTTTTGATTCGGGCGAGCGCTATACAATCGAATCAATATCCAAATGGAACGGTTTGCCCACCGCATGACCGCCCGTAATTGCCGCAATAGCTGCGTCATTGTCTTCGGGGGGGGACGGGATCATCGCCAGTGGATCGTGGGCAATATTTTTCGGGTGGGCTCTCCAACGTAACAGGCTTTCTTGCACCCACTCGGGCTGGTCGGCATGGCTACCATAAACATCGGCCACGGTGACTGTCTGCTTGTGCGGCGCTTCCAGGCGAGCCTGGGTCATCCGGAGATTTTCGACTTCTTTTTCAAGATCCCTGATGTCTTGGGCATCTCTCTGAGGATTGGCATAAGCGCGAGACTGCCTTTCGATTTTCGTGCTCAGTGCTTCTAATTGGCCTTTGACGTTTTTCAGGTTGGCGCTGACCCGGTCGAATTCCGTCAACGTCACCCGCGAACGTCTTTTCTCCTGCGCTTCCTGCCAGCGGCGCAGGCTGGCCCAGCAGCCGGGAATGTAACTGCCGACCATCGAGTGATGGCCGCTGTCTATTATCTGACGCAGGAACGAATCACGCTTGGGCAAGCCATTGATCTGTCGCAGCGCCTCGGCGCAGCCATGGTCGTTGATCGTGCTACAACCCGGTTCCCAGAGAATGGAGGATTTACGTCCATCGTCGAAGTCCACCGGCATGAAGTGTCGTAATTTGCCGTGATGCCCATAGGGGTCACCCGTGAAGTTGATGATCCCGCCGATGAAGAAAGCCAAACCACCGACCGGCTGGAGGGCAAGTACCGCTCCATGGGTGGCATATACCGGAACGCGGTTGGACGGCGTGTTCATCCAGGTGGAAGGAACGCTCGGTACGGGGTCGTTGTGGAAGACGATGCGGTGGTGGTGCAGCGGTTCTGCAGCTTCGATAAAGGTTGAGTCGGCGGCGCGGGGGGCGCCGTAGGTGTAAAGCACGATGTCTGGCGTAAATCGTTTGTCGCGTCGCAACATCTCAGACAAGATCAGCGCCACCGCTCCGCCCAGACTATGCCCGGTAACCACCACTTTTTGTCCGCTAAAGAACTTATCCAGGTATTTCACAACAAACGGGTAGGCTACTTTCGCGGCCCGATAAAAACCGTTGTGCACTTTGCCATCCCCTTCCTCGAAGGGTACTTGGTGGGCATCCGCATCAAGCCAGGCGTCGGGCAATTTTTCACTGGTTCCTCTGACACTGACCAATATCAACTCGTCGTGATGGCTGATGAAGGCCTGAGTGTCGGTCTCGTTTTCTTGGTTGCGATCATCAAGGAAGTGCAGCCTCGCCGGGTTTTCCTGCGCATCGCCTAGTTCAGGGTCGTTGACCTCTGGATACAACTGCGGATCGAACGGCACCACTTCCAGACGTTTGGAGTAAGGCACCTCTTCATACAGGGGGTAGAACTTCGCAGTCTGTGAGTCATCGACTTGCCACAGCTCTTCAAATTGCGGCAAGGCATGACCGAACCAGTTGCCGCTGCTCGGCCGTGATGGAAATGACACGCTGTCGGTGGTTACGGGTTGGGTGTTCGGCTCTTGACCAAAATCGGTGTAACTCAGCGTCGACATCAGTGCCAGTTGATAGAGGTTGAGTGCGCAAAACTCGTTGCTGGTCGACAACATCGGCCGCAGCGCCCTCATCGGCCGTACTTCCAGCACATGATGCTTGTTCGGCAATAAGGCAATGCCTTTTGACTTGGATGAAGGCGGTTCAAATCCCAACTCGACCCTCGCCATGTCCAGCTGAGAGATGACCGCGTTCATGCCATCCTCTGGGGCACTGGCATTTTGTTTTGTGAGCGCTCTGGTTTTGCCAGGCTGACGGAACAGCGAGTGCACCGCCATATTGGGTGGGTTGCTACGCGAGGTCAGGGGCGGCAGATGCGCTATGTGCTTTACCAGTTCGCTCACTTCGACTTGGTAGTAGGCATTGGGATCAGCGAGACCTTTCGCAGGATTTGCCAGAGTGCGCATACCTGATTTGTCAGAAAAGCGGGTTTTTTCGGCGCGTACTTGTAGTTCGGTAATAGGGAGCGGGTAATGCTTCCTGCGAACTAATTCGCTGTAATCATCATTAACTCCTTGATACTTCTCGCTCAGTTTGAGTAACACCGGGCCGCAGAAGTGGTTTTCCACTTTGGCAGAGCCGGTGGAGTCCAGTTTTCCGGTGTAAACGGAGTCTTCGTAGTCCGTCACTTCGTACGTCAAACCGGCGAAAGGCTTGCCATCACCGAACTCGTCTACCAGCTGAAAACTTGTCGAATGCCCGCGCAACGGGCAAGCGTGGATATTGCCCTTCATAAATGGAATATCACTTGCAGCCAAAGCTACGACGTTCATGGGGTTTCCTCTTTGTTTTCCGTGCAGTTTGGGTAAATGGTGCAAGTACGCTCATCCAACATTCTGAAGGTGCTGAAATCCTTGTGATTGCCGTAGCAAAACGCATGCTGGTCATCGAAACCCTTCCCCATGCAGCGCTTCCAGCCGTCAGGCACCTTCACCCATGTGTCACCCATATAAGGCTCCTCCTCTTGGGCCAAGGTGATCTTTAGCTTCACGGTTTTTCCCGGTAGCTGATCCAGCGTGTAAGCCGTAAAAGGACGACCCCTTACGACATTGCCTTGTGCATCGGTTTTTCTGCAGTCGAGGATTTTTGTGATGTAGCGATTGGGGCCAACTGTTCGGAACAACCATTGGCACTGTCCGGAAAAACTGCCTTCGCCTTCAGAGTTGAAGTCGCCTTTGTATTTCTCAAGCAACTCATGGCGCACTGCGATTGAGATAAATTCGTAGGTGGTGTAACTGCGCTTGCTATCTCTGCCGATGACTCCAATGATTTTGACTTCTAAAAGGTTCAACGCAACCGGGCAGTTTTCAACTGTCCTGTACAGCTCGATCTCAGAAGTCGTTTCGTATTTCATGTCGAGTTTGTTGAAGCCGAGCTGAGCATTTCTCCCTCCCGCGAGGGTGCATGTTTGCCCTTTGGCGGGAAGGTAAACGGCCTTAAGTTCATACGTGAAATCAGGCGGGAAGTCTGGAATGAAGGTGAAGCTCTCAGACTTGCCGAGCGCGGAACAACCCACGGTCAGGGAAAGGCAAATGCCGAAAGTCAGGCTTTGAATGACTCGTTTCAAAGGCGGGACAGCTCCTCGCCAATACCAAGCTTTCTGATGCATCATGGGGTTTCGTCCTTGCTTTCCGTGCAGCCCGGGTAAATGGTGCAAGTACGCTCATCCAACATCTTGAAGGTGCTGAAATCCTCGTGATTGCCGTAGCAAAACGCGTACTGGTCTTCGACGCTGTCGCCCCTGCAGCGTTTCCATCCGCCGGGTACTTTGCTCCAGGTATCACCAATGGCTGGTTTTTCCTCTTTGGCCAACTTGATTTTCAGCCTTACAGTTTTCCCCGGTAGCTGAGTCAGTGTGTAGGCCGTGAAAGGACGACCTCGGGCGACATTTCCCTGTTCATCCGTTTTTTTGCAAGTAAGCAGTTTTATCAGGTAGCGCTTGGGGCCGACTGTGCGAAATGCCCACTGGCATTCACCAAAGAACTCACCTACGCCGTCAGTGTTGAAAGTGCCCATTTGTCGCTCTAACAACTCTGGACGCACGGCAATTACGGCATAGTCAGTGCTTCTATCACTTCGTTCCGGGCCAAAGATGCCCGTCACCTCGACCTCCACACGGTTCAACGCCAGCGGACAGCCGCTCACGGTTCTGTAAAGCGGGATCTCGGAAGTCGCTTCGTATTCCATGTAGACCTTGTTGAATCCAAGCTGAGTACCTTTCCCGCCCGGCACGGTGCACGTTTGCCCTTTGGCGGGCACGTAGTCGGCCGTCAGTTCGTACTTGAAGTCAGGTGGAAAATCGGGAACAAAGGTGAAGCTCTCCGACTTCACCAGCGCGGAACAACCCAAGGTCAAGGAAAGGCAACTGCCGAGGATCAAACGTTGAAAGATCCTTTTCATACAGGCGCATTCCGCTGCCAATACAGCACCTGCTCATACACCCGCTCAAAATGCGCCGCTGGGTCCTCTTCCGGCTTCGGTTGCCATGTCTTAAGCGGCAGGTAACCCGGCGCCTTCAAGCATTGAGTCAGCAAAAAATGCACCTGCTCAGGTTGCTGCCAGCCCCACAAACGTACCCATTGAATCAAGCCCCACAACCAGTCATCGACATCGCGCTCTGCGGCGAGGGCGGCCAGGGCTTCGGTGTGCTCACGGATGAGGTAGCGCCGGGTGTTATCGAACAGCACGTTCGCGTAGACAATCTCCGGCGTCGGGGTTTTCAACCAGGCAGGATCGAGCGGCAGCGAATGTTTGCCGGGGTCAGGGTTGTCCGTGACCGTCCATTGCTCGGCGTGCCAGTAACAAACGCTGGCGATCGGCCCCAGATAATCGGCGTGCTGCTCAGGTTGCAGATGGCTCAGGGCGCGCCCCAGTACGCGATTATCGTGGAAACGATACAGCGCCAGATTCGGGCGCTCGCCGACTACCAACCGGTCGCGCCAATGTGTGACCAAGGTATCAAGGTCCGTGAGGGCGGCGCTGGCCAGCCAGCCCCAATGACGCTCGGGCGTGGCGAGCAGCGACTGGATGACCGGATGGTTGACGGTTCCGAGTTGAAAAAGAACAGGGCCTGCTTGCGCCATTGAATTAGCTGCCGTGCCCACATACAAATTGCGGTACTGATCGGCGCCCAGTTCCTTGGTTAACGCATTGCGCTCGTCAAGATGACCGTCCGAGTCGAGCACCAGATAGAGCTCCCGCTCGGACCGGGATTGATCGAACAGCCATTGTTCAAGCGTACTCATGCGACGTCTCCAATGTTGCATTGGCCAGCAAGACAGGCCTCACAAAGCGGGCAGTAGTCCGCCGCCTGCTGTCGGGCGCCGGCGACGATGGACATTGGGTTGGCGATGACGGCATTGGCAGTGCGCGTCGGAGCTTGTAGCGCCTGTAGCGGCTGAATGCCCGCCAGTGGCGCGCCACCCTCGACGATGGGCACGCTGCTGAAGATCCCGCCGGCATTGATGACGATGTGATGACCACCCGCCTGGAGCGTCAGGCTCATACCCGCATCGATCACCACGCTGGTGGCGGTGATATGCGCCTGTTGACCGGCGTGAATCACCAGCGAGCCAGCGGACGTCGTGCTGCTGTTGCCACTGATAGTGATCAACTCATCACCGCCGATCACCGTGCTTCGCATGCCTTGGGTGGTGTGCAACTCCTTGCCCTTGATCAGGCTGGTGCTGTGGTTGTCCACCTGCTCGAAGCGGTCGTTGTTGATCAGACTGTGGCTGTCGTTGAGGATCAGTTGCTCGATGTCGCGTTGTGCCCGCAGGTAGATCAGTTCCTGCCCTGCGCGATCTTCAATCGACAGTTCGTTGTAACCGCCCGTGCTGGGGGAGCTATGGCTGCGCAGTACGGTTTTGGTTTTGTTTTCGGGCAAGGCATAAGGTACGGACGTGACCTTGTTCGGCACGCAACCGGTTATCAACGGATCATCGGGATTGCCTTCCAGGTAGGTGACAACGACTTCCATACCGATACGCGGAATGGTCACCGCGCCGAAATGATCCCCCGCCCAGCCGGAGGACACCCTCAGCCAGCAACTGCTTTGTTCGCTATTGCGCTCAGCCCGGTCCCAGTGGAACTCGACTTTGACGCGACCATATTCATCGCAGTAGATCTCTTCGCCGACGGGGCCGGTGACACGGGCGGTCTGGCAGACCAGGGCCGGTCTTAGGGTGGGCATCGGTGGCCGGTAAAACACGTCCCATGGAATCGCGCTGAAGCGGTTGCGGTAGCCCTGGGTAAAACCATTCTCAGGTTCAGCAGCGCTAGTGACTGTCTCTTCCAGCACCTGGGGTTGTTTTCCAGCGTGGGTGACACTGAGCAACAGCCATAGCTCGTTGTACGTTTCGCGTGGGTGTTCCGTCAGGCTGAAAAAGTGGCCGCTGCGCAGGGTCGGCTGGTCACTGTCGCCCTCCGCCAACTGGTAATCGGTACGGTGCCGTTCCAGCGCCTGTCGGGCGAGCTGTTTACCGCGTTTTTCGCTCTTGAAAAACAGCGGGTAGCGATAGTCTTCTAGCTCAGGGCTGAACTCGGCGGCGAAATGGCTTTCCAGCAACAGATTCGGGCGTTCCAGGTCATAGTGCCGGCGGATGACCTTGCTGGGGCGGGTGCTGAAACCCAGGGAAAACTGGCTGACGACCGAATACTCCGCCACCCTGCCGGAGTTTTGCTGATAAGGGGTTTCGCCCAGCGTGGGGAAGAAGGTTTGGTCGTCGGTGAACACCAGCACATGGCCTTTCCGGGAGTGCTGGTGATGCCAGGCGATGCCGTCCTCGGCGCACAACCGCTGGACGAACTCGAAATCGTTTTCCCGATATTGGGTGCAGTATTCGCGCTCGGGATTTGTTCTGACGTTGAAGCTGAAAGCATCGGCCTGGATGCCATGCCCCTTGAGTACCTGAGCGATGATTTGCGGCACCGTCTGGCGCTGGAAAATCCGCTGATCGTGGCTGAACTGCAAGAAGTGCAGCGCCGGTACCAGGGTCAGGCGATAACGGGTCAGGCGCTTACCGATATCACCCGCGGACACCCCTGCGATAAAGCCATGAATCCCTTCGCCGTAAAGGCCGAATTGGAGAAAGGCCGGTTGGTTGAGCAGACTTTCCAGATTGAAATCGGGGTACTCGCTGACCAGTTCTACCTGGATCGAATACAAAGTGCTGATGACTTCAGTGCCTTCAAAGGCCAGCACCTTAAAATCATTGCGAACCGTTGGGATCAAAAGCGTGAACTGGGCAACATTGGCCGGTGCGAACATACGCTTATCCTTTTGCTATTAGCAGCTTGTCCTTAAGCTGAAAGAAGTAACAAATTGCAACGCTCAAACCATACTTGGCCTGGGCAAATGTAAGTTGCAGAGCACGCTAACAAGGCAATTTAGAGAAAGATGTAGGAAGGGTCCGGAAGCCAGGTCTGAAATTTCCCCATTCAGAGTGTTCGATACATTTTTTTACTTGGCCGTTTGCGCTCAACGATTTATTTATCGATGCCGGTAATGTTTCGGAATGTTCCTACATTAATCACTTTTTATTTTTGGCATGCTTGGCGCCAGCGTCAGGGTATGAATTCTCAGTGATGATTCGCGGCTTTACGAACCGCGAGCTCTTTATAGAGAACGAACTCAATTAAATGAGTCTCATCGCAGCATCTTTGATGCTGTTGAAATCCCAATGACTGTATGAAAGTAAACCTAATTAAAGAACACGGATGTCCTACTCAAACAAACTTTCCGCCCATTACCTTGAACTCGCAAAAGCCTCTGTTTCCAAAGAGAATTTCGCGGGCGAGGATGTTCGCTTTTCGAGCGAATATGAAGCACTGGAAAGCGAGTTGGGCAAAGCCCAGTCCATGCACGAAAGCGGTCAGACCGACTGGCTGAAAATCCGCGAAAACAGCGAAAACCTGCTCCGCACTCAATCCAAGGATTTGCGTGTTGGCGCGTGGTTGACCTGGGCGCTGTACCAGCGCGAATCCTTCCAGGGGCTGCTGGCCGGCCTCGGACTTCTGCACCACCTGTGCGAGAACCACTGGGCCGAGGTTCATCCCAACAAGTCCCGCACCCGCTCGGCGGCCATCAGTTGGTTGGTGCCGCGTCTTGAGCAGGTGCTGAACGAAAACATTGCGATCAAAGAGCAGCTGCCGCTGTTCCGCCGTCTGATGGAACATCTGGAGGGCCTCGATGGCGCCTGCACCGAACACCTGGGCGACGATGCGCCGTTACTGCTGCCGATCTCCCGTCGCCTGAAAAACATGCTCCAGCGCGCCGCTGACAACCAGCCAGAGCCCGGTGTGGTAGGGGCCGCCGTGGCCCAGGTCAAGCAGGCCGCCACGCAGCTGTTCACGCCCGGCGCGCCGATCGACAACGAGAAAGAAGCCCAAAAGGCCCTGCGCGCCCAGCAAGAAAACGCCCGTCCGCTGTGTGCCTGGTGGCTCAAGCAGAAAGCCACCGACCTGCGCGCCTTGCGCCTTAATCGCACACTGTTGTGGTTGCCCATCGACGCGGTGCCCGAGCGCAATGCCGAGCAAATCACTGCTCTGCGCGGCTTGCCAGCCGACAAGCTAAAGGCCTGCCAGGACCGTTACGACCAGGCCAAATACGCTGACCTGCTGGTGGAGCTGGAGGCGAGCCTGGCGAAGGCGCCGTTCTGGTTCGATGGCCAGCGAATGGTCTGGGAATGCCTTCAGGGGCTCAACGCCGAGATGGCTATGCGCGAAGTGGAAATCCACTTCGCGCTTTTGATTCAGCGCCTGCCCGGCATCATCGAATTGCGTTTCCACGACGGTGCGCCGTTTGCTGATCCCGCCACCCGCGCCTGGGTCAGCGCCCACGTCATGCCGCACCTGCAAAGCGCCAGTGCGCCGCGCAAGGTCGAAGTCGCTGACAGCCAGCCGGCCTGGGAAGTGGCTCTGGAAGAAGTCCTGCCGACCCTGCGCAAGGACGGCCTCAAGGCCGCCGTGCAGATCCTCAAGCAAGGCCTGCAAAGCGCCCACGGCGGACGCGTCCGATTCTTCTGGCAGTTCGCCCTCGCGCGGCTGTGCTTCATGGCCAAGAAATACGAACTGGCCAAGACCCAGCTCGAAACCCTGGACCAAACATTACAGGACTCAGACCTGCACGCCTGGGAGCCCGATCTTGCGCTGGAAGTGCTGCATTTACTGCATAGCTGTTGCGAGTTGTTACCGCAGAACCATGCCGTACGTGAACGCAAGGAAGAGATTTATCGCAGGCTGTGCCACCTCGATCTCGAAGTGGTACTCGAATAGGCCCCAGGGCCACAACCGCAAGGAGAAAAGCCATGGCCAAAGAAGGCTCGGTAGCCCCCAAGGAACGCATCAACGTCACTTTCAAACCTGCCACTGGTGGTGCACAGGAAGAGATTGAACTGCCGTTGAAGCTACTGGCAATCGGTGACTACACCCACCGCAAGGACGAACGCAAAGTCGAAGATCGCAAGCCGATCAGCATCGACAAAATGACGTTCGACGAAGTGCTGGCCAAGCAAGAGCTGAGCCTGACGTTGAACGTGCCGAACCGTCTTCAGGAAGAAGGCAGCACTGAAGAGCTGGGCGTGCAACTGCGCGTCAACTCGATGAAGGACTTCAACCCGGCCAGCCTGGTCGAGCAAGTGCCTGAGTTGAAAAAACTGATGGAACTGCGCGACGCGCTGGTGGCCCTCAAAGGCCCGCTGGGTAACGCGCCTGCGTTCCGCAAAGCCATCGAAGGCGTTCTCGCCGACGACGAATCCCGCGGTCGCGTACTGGGTGAGCTGGGCCTGAACGCCGCAGCCCAGGACGCCTGAGTCTCCATCAGCCAAGGAAGCCAACACAATGAGCATTAGCGCAGCACTGCAAAAGAGCAAAGAGAACGGCGAATACAGCATTCTCGACAGCATCATCGCCGAGACCCGCCTGACGCCGGACGACGAAGCCTATGACGTCGCCAAACGCGGAGTGTCGGCGTTCATCGAAGAGCTGCTCAAGCCGCAGAACAACGGTGAGCCGGTCAAAAAAGCCATGGTTGACCGCATGATCGCCGAGATCGATGCCAAGCTCAGCCGCCAGATGGACGAAATCCTGCACCACCCGACTTTCCAGTCCCTGGAGTCGTCGTGGCGTGGTCTGCAGTTGCTGGTTGATCGCACCAACTTCCGTGAAAACATCAAGATCGAAATCCTCAACGTCTCCAAAGAAGACCTGCTGGACGATTTCGACGATTCACCGGAAGTGATGCAGTCTGGCCTGTACAAGCACATCTACACCGCTGAATACGGCCAGTTCGGTGGTCAGCCGGTTGGCGCAATTATCGCCAACTACTTCATGTCCCCAAGCTCGCCGGACGTGAAACTGATGCAGTACGTCTCCAGCGTTGCCTGCATGTCTCACGCGCCGTTCATCGCAGCGGCCGGCCCGAAATTCTTCGGCCTGGAAAGCTTCACCGGTCTGCCGGACCTGAAGGATCTGAAAGATCACTTCGAAGGCCCGCAATTCGCCAAATGGCAGAGCTTCCGCCAGTCGGAAGACTCTCGTTACGTTGGTCTGACCGTGCCGCGTTTCCTGCTGCGTAACCCGTACGACCCGGAAGAAAACCCGGTCAAATCGTTCGTGTACAAAGAAACCGTCGCCAACAGCCACGAGCATTACCTGTGGGGCAACACCGCCTACGCGTTCGGCACCAAGCTGACCGACAGTTTCGCCAAATTCCGCTGGTGCCCGAACATCATCGGCCCGCAGAGCGGTGGCGCGGTTGAAGACCTGCCGTTGCACCACTTCGAAAGCATGGGCGAAATCGAAACCAAGATTCCGACCGAAGTACTGGTTAGCGACCGTCGTGAATACGAACTGGCCGAGGAAGGCTTCATCTCCCTGACCATGCGCAAAGGCAGCGACAACGCGGCGTTCTTCTCCGCCAGCTCGGTGCAGAAGGCGAAATTCTTCGGCATCAGCGCTGAAGGTAAAGCGGCAGAGCTGAACTACAAGCTCGGCACCCAACTGCCGTACATGATGATCGTCAACCGCCTGGCTCACTACTTGAAAGTGCTGCAGCGCGAGCAGCTCGGTTCGTGGAAAGAACGTACCGACCTCGAGCTGGAACTCAACAAGTGGATCCGCCAGTACGTGGCCGACCAGGAAAACCCGAGTGCCGAAGTGCGTGGCCGTCGTCCACTGCGCGCTGCCCAGATCATCGTCAGCGATGTTGAAGGCGAGCCTGGCTGGTACCGCGTCAGCCTGAACGTGCGCCCGCACTTCAAGTACATGGGTGCCGATTTCACCCTGTCGCTGGTTGGCAAGCTGGACAAAGAGTAAGCGGAGCGACTCATGACTGGATACGGCAGCCTTTTCGAACGTCTGGGTGGCGACGCGGACAAACGCGTCGGCTGGAGCCGCGAGGTTTGCGCCATGGCGTCCGTGGCTGCCCATCTGGCCAAGATGCTCAGCACCCGTGCGGGCAGCGTGCAAACGCTGTCCGACTACGGGCTACCCGATCTCAATGACATGCGTCTGAGCCTGCACGACTCCCTGAGTCAGGCCCGCTTGGCCATCGAAAATTTCATCGAAGCCTACGAGCCACGCCTGAGCAATGTGCGTGTCATTTCCCTGCCGCGTGACCACGATCAGCTTCGCCTGTCCTTCAGCATCGAAGGCTTGCTGGAAGTTGATGGTTTCAAACGCCAGGTCAGTTTCGCCGCACGCCTGGATGGTAGCGGTCAGGTCAGCGTCAGCTAACGACTTACAGGTAACCCCCGTGTCCTTTAACCACTACTACCAAAGCGAACTCACCGCACTTCGCCAGTTGGGTCGTCGATTCGCCGAGCGTAGCCCGGCGTTGGCGCCTTTTCTGGGTCAGGCCGGGCGGGATCCGGATGTGGAGCGGTTGCTGGAAGGTTTTGCCTTCCTGACCGGGCGCCTGCGCCAGAAGCTCGACGATGAACTGCCGGAGCTCAGCCACTCGCTGATGCACCTGCTGTGGCCCAACTACATGCGGCCGCTGCCGGCATTCAGCATTCTGCAGTTCGACCCGTTGAAGCGATCGGGTCCTGCGCTGATGGTGGCGCGCGATACGCCGGTGGAGAGTGTGCCGATCGATGACGTACGTTGCCGGTTCCGCACCTGCTACCCGACCGAAGTCTTGCCGCTGGATCTGGCTGCGCTGAATTACTCGGTGAAGGGCGACGGTTCGCTGTTGAGCCTGCGTCTGGAGATGAGCGCTGACGGTCACCTTGGTGAGCTGGAACTGAGCCGTCTGCGTCTGCACTTTGCCGGTGAGCGTTACATCAGTCAGATGCTTTACCTGAGCCTGCTGCGCAACCTGGAAGGCATCGAACTGGTTCCGTTGGACGGCGCCGGTAAACCGATCAACGGCGTCAACGGCACACCAATGGCGTTCAAGATGCCTGGCGACCGCGTGCAGCCGGTGGGTTTTGCCGAAGAAGAAGCATTGATCCCGTATCCGCTGAACACCTTCCGCGGCTATCGCTACCTCCAAGAATACTTCGCCTTCCAAGACAAATTCCTGTTCGTCGATATCAACGGTCTGGACCTGCTCAAGGCACTGCCGGAAGACACCCTCAAACAGGTGCGCGGTCTGGAATTACGCTTCGACATTCGCAAGAGCGGTATCCAGCGTCTGCGTCCGACCCTGGACAACGTGAAGCTCTACTGCACGCCGATCGTCAATCTGTTCAAACACGATGCGTTGCCGATCCGTCTCGACGGCAAACAGGACGAATACCTGCTGCTGCCGGCCGAATTTGGCCTGGAAAACTGCGGCGTGTTTTCCGTGGAAACCGTCACCGGCTGGAAGCCCGGCGGCCTTGGTTATCAAGAGTACGTGCCGTTCGAATCGTTCGAGCACGACCCGAGTTTCGACGTGCCCAACAGCCGCCCGCACTACAGCATCCGCCAGCGTTCGTCCCCGTTGCACGACGGCCTCGACACTTACTTGAGCTTCGGCATTCGCCACACCGAAGCCTATGAAACCCTGTCGATCGAGCTGATGTGCACCAACCAGAACCTGCCGCGCAAGCTCAAGCTCGGCGACATCAGCCAGGCGTGCGAAGAGACGCCGGAGTTTCTCAGTTTTCGCAACATCACCCCGGCCACTCCCAGTTATGCGCCGCCGCTGAACCGTGACTTCCTCTGGAAGCTGATCAGCAACATGTCGCTTAACTATCTGTCGCTGGCCGACGTCAATGCGTTGAAGGTGATTCTCGAAACCTACGACCTGCCGCGCTACTACGACCAACACGCGGAAAAAGTCAGTAAACGCCTGCTGGGCGGGCTCAAGTCGATCAAGCACCAACACGTCGACCGATTGCACCGAGGGTTGCCGGTACGCGGGTTGCGCACCGAGCTGACCATCGACCCGCAAGGGTATATCGGAGAGGGCGACCTGTTCGTGTTCGCTTCGGTTCTTAACGAGTTTTTCGCGCTTTACGCCAGTCTCAATTCGTACCACGAGCTGCGGGTAAAAAGCACACAGGGAGAGGTGTACCAATGGACACCACGTATGGGTCTGCAACCCCTGCTTTAAGCGGGCTGACCCGGGTAATACGCGAGTACTCGCTGTTTCAGGCCGTGCTGCTGGTGGTTGACCGGTTGCGCGAGGCGCACCCGTACCTGAGCGAAGACGATCTGTACGACCAGCTGGAATTCCAGGCCAATCCGAGCCTGGGTTTCCCCGGCAGTGATGTCGATCGCGTGGAGTTTTTCGAAGAGCACGGGCAGATGCGTGCGCGTTTGCGTTTCAACCTGATCGGCCTGGTCGGTTCCGGTTCGCCGTTGCCGGCGTTCTACGGCGAACAGGCCTTGGGCGATAGCGAAGACGGCAACCCGACCCGCAACTTTCTCGACCTGTTCCACCATCGCCTGCAACGGCTGATGCTGCCGATCTGGCGCAAGTACCGCTACCGCGCGAGCTTCCAAAGCGGCGCCCTTGACCCGTTTTCTTCGCAACTGTTTGCGTTGATCGGCCTCGGTGGCGAAGAGATCCGCAAGGCCCAGGAGCTGAACTGGAAACGCCTGCTGCCGTACCTCGGTTTGCTCAGCTTGCGGGCGCACTCGGCGGCGCTGATCGAAGCGGTGCTGCGTTACTACTTCAAACACGCCGAACTGACCATCGAGCAGTGCATCGAGCGTCGCGTCGAAATTCTCGATGAGCAGCGCAATCGTCTGGGCCGCGCCAACAGCGTGCTTGGCGAAGACCTGGTGCTGGGCGAACACGTGCGCGACCGCAGCGGCAAATTCCGCATTCACATCCGTGAGCTCGACTGGCAACGCTTTCACGAATTCCTGCCGATCGGTTTCGGCTACCAGCCGCTGTGCGCGCTGGTGCGGTTCACCCTGCGTGACCCGCTCGATTACGACATTCGCCTGGTCCTGCGCCAGGAAGAAATCCGCGAACTGCGCATCGGTGAGCAGAACGCTTGTCGCCTGGGATGGACCAGCTGGCTCGGCCGCGAAAAAGCGGACGGCGTGGTGACCCTGGGCAGCAAAATTCATTAAGGACGTGAGACCTATGATCAACGTAGACCTGCAACAACTTATCCAGGCGCTGGACGCCGAAACCCGCCGAGATCTGGAAAGTTCGGCCGAGCGCTGCGTCGCCCGTGGCGGCAGCAAAATCCTCGTCGAAGACTTGCTGCTGGGCCTGCTGGAGCGCCCGCAAGGCCTGCTCGCACGCGCGCTGCAAGACGCCGACGTCGATGCCGGTGAACTGAGCGCCGCGCTGCAATCGCGGGTCGAGCACAGCGCCTCGCGTAACCCGGTGTTCGCCCCGGAACTGGTGCAGTGGCTGCAAGACGCGTTGCTGGTGGCCAACCTTGAACTGGGCCAAAGCCAAGTCGAGCAAGCCGCGTTGATCCTCGCGTTGCTGCGCAATCCGATGCGCTACGCCGGCAGCCGCTACCAGCCGTTGCTGGCCAAACTAAATATCGAGCGCCTGAAAGAATTCACCCTGTCGCAAAAAGAGCAACCGGCCACGGGTAAAACGGCCGTGCCCGGCGAATCGCTGCTGGAGCGCTTCACCCACAACCTGACCCAACAGGCCCGCGACGGCAAACTTGACCCGGTGTTGTGCCGCGATGGCGCGATCCGTCAGATGGTCGACATCCTTGCCCGTCGCCGCAAAAACAACCCGATCGTGGTCGGTGAAGCCGGCGTCGGTAAAACCGCCATCGTCGAAGGCCTGGCTTCGCGCATTGCGGCCGGTGAAGTGCCGCAAGTCTTGAAAGGCGTCGAGCTGCTGTCGCTGGACATGGGCCTGTTGCAGGCGGGCGCCAGCGTCAAAGGTGAGTTCGAACGTCGCCTCAAAGGCGTGATCGACGAAGTCAAAGCCTCGCCGAAACCGATCATCCTGTTCATCGACGAAGCCCACACGCTGATCGGTGCGGGCGGTAATGCCGGCGGTTCCGACGCGGCTAACCTGCTCAAGCCAGCCCTGGCCCGTGGGGAGTTGCGCACCATCGCCGCCACCACCTGGGCGGAGTACAAAAAATACTTCGAAAAAGACCCGGCCCTGGCCCGTCGTTTCCAGCCGGTGCAACTGCACGAACCGACCGTCAGCGAAGCGGTGACCATCCTCCGTGGCCTGGCTCAGGTTTACGAGAAGAGCCACGGCATCTACCTGCGCGATGACGCGGTGGTTGCGGCGGCCGAGTTGTCCGCTCGCTACCTCGCGGGCCGTCAGCTGCCGGACAAAGCCGTCGATGTGCTCGACACTGCCTGCGCCCGCGTACGCATCAGCCTTGCCGCCGCACCGGAAAGCCTGGAGCGTCTGCGTGGCGAACTGGCTGAAGGTGGCCGTCAGCGTCAGGCCCTGCGTCGCGATGCCGAGGCCGGTCTGTTGATCGATAACGAAGCACTGGACGCTTTGGAAGATCGTCTGGCCGAAGCCGAAGATGAGAGGGTCGCGCTGGAAACCCTCTGGAGCGAACAGAAAGAACTGGCCGAGCGCCTGCTGGACCTGCGTCAGCAACTGGCCAAGGCCCGTGAAGTCGCCTCCGTCGAGCCAACCGTCACGGTTGAAGAAGACGCCGAAGGCACCGTGATCGAAACCCTCGAAGTGTCAGGGGACGAAGCGCAAAGCGTCGCGTCCCTGGAGGCTGCGTTGAACGAAACCCACCACGCCCTGACCGAGGCTCAGGTCAAAGAGCGTCTGGTGAGCTTCGAAGTCTGCCCGCGTCTGGTGGCTGAAGTGATCAGCGCCTGGACCGGCGTGCCGCTGGCGCAACTGGCCCGCGAGCACAATGCCAAGGTCGCGAGCTTCGCGACTGATTTGCGCACGCGCATCCGTGGTCAGGAACAAGCGGTTCACGCACTGGATCGCTCGATGCGCGCCACCGCTGCCGGTCTGAACAAACCTGATGCACCGGTCGGCGTGTTCCTGCTGGTCGGCCCGAGCGGCGTCGGCAAGACCGAAACCGCATTGGCCCTGGCGGATTTGCTGTACGGCGGTGATCGCTTCATCACCACCATCAACATGTCCGAGTTCCAGGAAAAACACACCGTCTCGCGCCTGATCGGTGCACCGCCGGGTTACGTTGGTTACGGCGAAGGCGGCATGCTCACCGAAGCCGTGCGCCAGAAGCCTTACTCCGTCATCCTGCTCGATGAAGTCGAGAAAGCCGACCCGGACGTGCTCAACCTGTTCTACCAAATCTTCGACAAAGGCGTGGCCAACGACGGGGAAGGGCGCGAGATCGACTTCCGCAACACGCTGATCCTGATGACCTCGAACCTGGGCAGCGACCGCATCAGCGAACTCTGCGAAAACGGCGCACGCCCATCGGCCGAAGTCCTCGAAGAAACCATTCGTCCGGTCCTCAGCAAGCACTTCAAACCGGCGCTGCTGGCGCGTATGCGCGTGGTGCCTTACTACCCGGTGGGCGGCCCGGTGCTGCGCGAGCTGATCGAAATCAAACTCGATCGTTTGGGCGAGCGCCTGAACCGCCGTCAGCTGGATTTCACCTACTCGCAGGACCTCGTCGATCACTTGGCCGAACGCTGCACCCAGAGCGACAGCGGCGCGCGCCTGATCGACCATTTACTCGACCTGCACGTGCTGCCGCTGGTGGCCGACCGCTTGCTCGATGCGATGGCCACAGGCGAAAGCCTCAAGCGTGTCCACGCGACGCTCGACGGCAACGCCAGCGTGACCTGCGAGTTCGCCTGAGGTGGGTGTGATGTTCACTCAAGTGCCGCAACCGCTGGTCTATGCCGAAGCCTTGCTGGCGCAGTTCGCCAGTTTGTCGCGGGCGGCGGACGGGGCGGCACTGCTGGGTGACTTGGTGCGCGGGTTGGCCGCGCTCAGCGGTTGTGAGCTGACGCAGTTGTACCTGCTGGACGCGACCCACACGTGCCTGGGAATGAACGCCGAGTGCCTGAACGGCATCCTGCAGCCCCGGGAAGCGGCGAGCCTGCCGGCGGATTACAACGGTGAGCAACTGTTGCAATTCGCCCTGTGCCAGAACCGTGCGGTGTGCCTCAGCGAGCTGAGCGGCAGCCTGCACGAAACCAGTTTTCTGCCGCCTCAGGCCACGCCTTGGCAGTCGCTGTTGTGCGTGCCGCTGGTCAATCAGCGGAAGGCCGTCGAAGGCTTGTTGCTGTGTGCCAGTCGCCGGCACATCGACCTGCAAGGCTTCGCTGATTCCCTCGGTCAACTGGGCTCGTTCGTCCTTGGCCAACTGCATTTGCTGCAACGTTTGCGTCAACCGACCGGTGATGCACGACCGGCGAAGGTCAGCGTCCCGAGCGCCAGCGGTTACGGCTTGATCGGCAAGAGTTCAGCCATGCGCCAGACCTGTTCGCTGATCAGCAAAGTCCTGCACAGCCCTTATACCGTGCTGCTGCGCGGTGAAACCGGCACCGGCAAGGAAGTGGTCGCGCGGGCGATACACGATTGCGGCCCGCGACACTCCCAGGCGTTCATCGTGCAAAACTGCGCGGCGTTCCCCGAGAACCTGTTGGAAAGCGAACTGTTCGGCTACCGTAAAGGTGCGTTCACCGGCGCCGACCGAGATCGCGCCGGCCTGTTCGACGCGGCCAACGGCGGCACCTTGCTGCTGGATGAAATCGGCGACATGCCACTGTCCCTGCAAGCCAAGCTGTTGCGGGTTCTGCAGGAAGGCGAGATCCGCCCGCTGGGTTCCAACGACACCCACAAGATCGACGTGCGCATCATCGCCGCGACTCACCGGGATTTGTCGGTGCTGGTCAGTGAAGGCAGATTCCGCGAGGACTTGTACTACCGCCTCGCGCAATTCCCGATCGAATTGCCGGCGTTGCGCCAGCGCGAAGGCGACATCCTCGACCTCGCACGGCACTTCGCCGACAAGGCTTGCTCGTTCTTGCAGCGCGATGCGGTGCGCTGGTCCGATGCGGCGCTGGATCACCTGTCCGGTTATGCCTTCCCCGGCAACGTGCGTGAGCTCAAAGGCCTGGTCGAACGCGCGGTATTGCTGTGCGAGGGCGGCGAATTATTGGCCGAGCATTTCTCTCTGCGCATGGACGCCATGCCGGAAGACAGCAGCGGCCTGAACCTGCGCGAACGCCTGGAGCAGGTCGAGCGCAGTCTGTTGCTCGATTGCCTGCGCAAAAACGACGGCAACCAGACCCTCGCGGCCCGCGAACTCGGGCTGCCACGCCGCACGCTGCTGTACCGCCTCGGGCGCCTGAATATCAACCTCGGTGATTTCGATGGCTAGGCAAAAGACCGTCGACTTCACC
Source organism: Pseudomonas sp. MDT1-16 (assembly GCF_054898115.1). Classification (NCBI taxonomy): domain Bacteria; kingdom Pseudomonadati; phylum Pseudomonadota; class Gammaproteobacteria; order Pseudomonadales; family Pseudomonadaceae; genus Pseudomonas; species Pseudomonas sp. MDT1-16. Next base: position 58,586 of record NZ_CM142717.1, on the reverse strand, counting down.
GCATCCGCTTTTAATAGCACCGCCCAAACGGGTCGGTGCTTTGTACTTTGTCTACCCCTGGAGACCCTCTGATGCCTGTTCGTCACTGGCAAGCCGTCCTGCTGACCCTCGTCGTTCTCTGCGGCCTCGGCGGCTGTAGCGGCAATTACAAATTCAACGACAACACCTATCGCCCATTGGGTGATCCGCAGGCGGTCAATCGCGGCAAGTGACCGCAAGGAGTATCACCATGGAACTGGTTTTCGAAATGCTGAACACCAAGCAGTTCGTGCCCACGGATTTTTGCCAGAAGACCTTCAAACAGGCCGGCGGCTTGATCGGCCGGGGCGAGGATTGCGACTGGATCATTCCCGACCGCAAGCGTCACCTGTCCAACCACCACGCGTTGATCAGCTACCGCGAAGGCACGTTTTTTCTGACCGACACCAGCAGCAACGGTATCCAGGACAGCGAAAGCGGCGCGCGCCTGCGCAAGGGCGAAGCGATGCGCATCGAGCACGGCAGCGTCTACGTGCTGGGTGACTTCGAGATCCGTGCGCGGCTGGTTCGCGACCCGGCGGCCTTCGACGTAGAAGTCGGCCGTCCGCAAGCGGCAGGCAGCATCATTCCGGACGATGCGTTTCTGGACCTTGATCCGCTGAATGCCCTCGATCAGCAAGAGCGCGTGTATTCGGAAATCGACGAACTGATCTCCCCGAGCACCACCCTCGAGGACACCCGTCAGCGGGCCGACTACGCACGTATCGACATGGAAAGCCTGATGGTCCCGGAGCTGATCAACGCCCCGGCAGAGCCAGCACCGGCCCCGCCGCCAAAAGCGGTCGAGCGTCAGAGTGAAGGTTTCTGGGAACACTTCGGCGCGGCGCTGGGAGTAGACCTCAAAGACCTCGACCACGACGCCCGTGAAGCCCTGGCGCTGAACGCTGCACGCCTGCTCAAGCAAAGCGTCGGCGGTTTGCAGCAGAGCCTGCGCACCCGCAGCGAGCTGAAAAACGAACTGCGTCTGGCCCAGACTACCGTGCAAGGCACCCACAAAAACCCGCTCAAATTTGCCGTCGATGCCGGTGAAGCACTGGACATTCTGTTGCAGCCGAACAAGCCGGGTCAGTTGCCGGCCGAGCAGGCGATCTCCCGTGCGTTCCGCGATTTGCAGGCGCATCAGGTCGCCCTGTTGACCGCTAGCCGCGCTGCCGTTCGCGGCACGCTGGAGCACTTCTCGCCACAGCAATTGACCCTGAGATTCGAGCGCGACAACAAGCCGTTGCTCGCCACGTCCGGCAGCCGCTGGAGAGCTTACGGTCGTTATCACCAGGCCTTGCGTCAGGACGATGACTGGAGCGAGCGCCTGCTGGCCCGCGACTTCGCCCAGGCCTACGAAGAACAGATCCGCCTGATTTCCACCCTTCACACCGACCACCAAGGATGATGCGCATGTCTCGCTGCTCGACCGCTTTTTTCAAGACGCTGACGGCGTTCGCGGCCCTCGTGCTGCTGGCCGGTTGCTCGTCACTGTCGCCGTATTCCAACGTCACCAAGCTCAACCTGAAGCTGACTGCCAGCGATCAGCTGAACCCGGACCTCAACGGGCGTCCGTCGCCAATCGTTGTGCGTCTGTTCGAGCTTAAGCATCCGGTGACGTTCGAGAACGCTGACTTCTTCAGCCTGTATGAGCGCGCCAAAGAATCCCTGGCCCCGGACCTGGTGGCCAGCGAAGAAATCGAGCTGCGCCCGGGTGAAACCGTGGAGATGAAACTCAGCGTGGAGGAGGGCAGTCGTTACGTCGGCATCCTTGCCGCCTACCGCGATCTGCCGGAAACCAAATGGCGCTACACGGTGCAAATCACTCCGGTGGACGTCACCAACGCTGATCTGACCCTCGACCAGGCGGGTATCCGCAATAGCAACGAAACGCTCGCCAAGGCGGATGACTGATCATGAATTCCCATAAAGTGATTTGGCAGGAAGGCATGCTGCTGCGCCCGCAGCACTTCCAGCACAATGATCGCTACTACGACCACCAGATGAAAACCCGCACTCAGTTGCTGGGCAGCTACACCTGGGGCTTCCTGAACCTGGACATCGACTTGCAGTTCCTCAACATGGGCAAACTGGTGATCAGCCAGGCCTCGGGGATTCTGCCGGACGGCAGCCTGTTCGAACTCGGCGGCAACACCGAGCCGCTGGCCCTCGACGTGCCGCCGAACACCGGTAATACGCCGATCTACTTGGCACTGCCACTGGTCACCGGCAACCACATCGAGTCGCGCCGTCCGGATCAATCCGACGTGCTGGCGCGCTATACCGCGTACGAAGCGGAAGTCGCCGACTCCAACGCCGGCGACGACTCTGCCAGCCAGGTCACCTGCGGCCGTCCGGACTTCAAACTGTTGCTCGGCGAGCAGCAGAGCGACCAGGCCTACGTGAAACTGAAGATCTGCGAAGTGCTCGACACCACGCCCGACGGCGTAATCAGCCTCGACCCGGACTTCGTCCCGACCTTCCTTCAGGCGCACTCGTCCAGTTACCTGCTGTCGTGCCTCAAGGAAGTTATCAGCATGCTCGGCCACCGAGGCGACACCATCGCCGAGCGGATCCGTTCCAACGGCAAAGTCGGTGGCGCGGAGGTCGGCGACTTCATGATGCTGCAGCTGATCAACCGCACCGAACTGCTGCTGCGCCACTACCTCGGCCTGGAACAGGTTCACCCGGAAGAGTTGTACCGCACGCTGCTGACCATGCTCGGCGATCTGGCGACCTTCTCCAGCGACAGCAAACGCCCGCGTCTGGACAGCCGTTACCAGCACAGCGATCAGGGCGCGAGCTTCCGCAAACTGATGGAAGCGATTCGTCAGGTGCTGTCGATGGTGCTCGAGCAGCACGCCATCGAACTGGTCCTGCAAGCGCGTCAGTACGGGATCATCGTCTCGCCGTTGCACGACCACAAACTGCTGGGCTCGGCCTCGTTCGTGCTCGCCGCCAGTGCCAACTGCGATGGCGAAGAACTGCGTCATCGCTTGCCGGCGCACCTCAAGGTCGGCCCGGTGGAGCGCATCCGCCAGCTGGTCAACCTGCATCTGCCGGGCATCAAGGTCAAACCGTTGCCGGTGGCGCCGCGGCAGATCGCGTTCCACTCCAACAAAACCTATTTCATTCTCGAACTCAGTTCCGAAGACCTGGCGCAACTTGAGCGCTCCGGCGGCTTCGCGTTCCACGTATCGGGCGAATTTGCCGAGCTTGAACTGAAATTCTGGGCCATCAGGAACTGACCGACATGATCAAGGACATGGAACATAACCAGGACGATAAAACCGTCCTGCTCGACCGTCAGGGCCACGGCCCTGCTTCGAGTCCGCTGACAGATTTCGCCGCACCACCGCGTTTCGAACAGCTCGAAGAACGGATGATTTACGCCGCGCGCCTGCGTCCGGCCGAAGCGTTCAACATCAGCCTCAACTCGCTGGTAGCCGCAGCGTCCGACCTGTTGTCGGAAGTGGTGCGACTCAAGCACAGCGACACCCGCGAAGACCTGTACGCGCTCAACGAGCGACTGACGGCCGGGTTGAAACTGTTCGAAGTCCGTGCGCTGCACAACGGCGCCGAAAGCAGCCAGGTAATGGCCGCGCGTTACGTGCTTTGCACCGTGGTCGATGAAGCCGTCGTTACTACGCCGTGGGGCAACGAAAGCGAATGGTCGCAGATGAGCCTGCTCAGCAGCTTCCACAACGAAACCTTCGGCGGCGAGAAGTTTTTCCAGCTGCTGGATCGCCTGTCGAAAAACCCGGTCAAGCACCTGTCGATGCTGGAACTGATGTACCTGTGTCTGTCGCTGGGCTTTGAGGGCAAGTACCGCGTGCAAGCGCGCGGCATGCTCGAACTCGAAGGCATCCGCGACGCCTTGTATCGCCAGATTCGCCAACTGCGCGGCGACATGCCGCGGGAACTGTCGCCGCATTGGGAAGGCTTGAACGATCAGCGCCGCAGCCTCGTGCGCATCGTGCCGGCTCGGATGGTGGTGCTGTTCACCGTGGTTTGCCTGGTGGTGATGTACTCGGGTTTTGCCTGGGTATTGGGCGAGCAACGCGAAACCGTTCTGCAACCTTATCAGCCGCTAGATCCGGCCGCCGCTGCGCCGCAGTCGCAGCCGTAAACAGGGACGTGTGATGAAAAAGTTTTTCAAGAAAGTCGGCGCATTCTTGCGCCAGACCTGGGTCTGGACCTTGCTGGTGGTGCTGTTTGTCGCGCTGCTGGTGTGGCTCGTCGGGCCGCTGCTGGCGGTCAATGACTACAAGTTCTGGGAAGGTTCGACCTCCCGCCTGCTGACCATCAGTGTGCTGTTCCTGATCTGGGGCCTGAGCATGGTCTTCGTTAGCTGGCGCGCTGGCGTACGCAAGAAAGCCATCGAAGACACTGAAGACGGCCAGGACCGTATCCGCCGTGAAGAGCTGATCGACGAAGAGCAGAAAGAGCTTCGCGTGCGCTTCAAGGATGCGTTGAAAACCCTGAAGAACTCGAGCCTCTATCGCGGTCGCAGCGAGCGCTGGCGCAGCGATTTGCCTTGGTACTTACTGATCGGTCCACAGGGCAGCGGCAAGACCAGCCTGCTGGACTTCTCTGGCCTTGAGTTTCCGATCAACAAGATCGACCGCAAGCTGACCCGCGACACCCTTGGCACCCGTCATTGCGACTGGTACTTCGCCGACCACGGGGTGTTGATCGACACCGCCGGGCGTTACCTGACCCTGCCGGATGCTGAAGTCGATGGCAGCGCCTGGCGCACCTTGCTCGACCTGCTGCGCAAGCGTCGCCGCAACCGTCCGTTGAACGGCGTGCTGGTGACCATTCCAGTGGAAACCCTGCTGGGCAACACCGAGCAAGACCTCGACACCCTGGCTCGCCAGGTGCGTGCACGCTTGCAGGACGTGCATCAGAAACTGCACGTCGATGTGCCGGTTTACCTGGTGCTGAGCAAGGCTGACAAGCTGCTTGGTTTCGACGAGTTCTTCGATCAGCTGACTAGCGAAGAAAGCGATCAGGTGCTCGGTACCAGCTTCCGCAAAAAGCAGAGCGGCACCGATGTGGCTGTGTTGCGTAGCGAGTTCGAAGAACTGCTGCGTCGCCTGAACAGCCAGGTCATCATGCGCATGCACCAGGAGCGCGACACCCAGCGCCGCGGTCGCATCCTCGACTTCCCGCACCAACTGGGGCAGATCGGCGAGCGCTTGTGCCTCTTCGTCGACATGGCGTTCACCGGCAACCGCTACCAGCGTGTCAGCCAGTTGCGCGGTTTCTACCTGACCAGCGCACCGCACCTGACTGAGGAAATGGACCCGGACACCGCCGGCATCGGCGCCAATCTGGGCATGAACGTCGGCGTGCTGCCGACCTTGCGCAGCGGCCGTTCGCGTTTCATTCACCACTTGCTCAGCCGAGTGATTTTCCCCGAGGCTGATCTGGCCGGTCTGGACAAGCGCGAGCGCAGCCGCATCCATTGGGGCCAGCGTGCGTTGTACGTCGGCGCTCTGGCGTCGTTGGCGCTGTTCGGCATGCTGTGGGCGGGCGGTTTCTCGGCCAACTACGAGCGTCTGGAAAACCTGCGCGACCTGGCGACCAACTGGACGCAACAACGCTCGGCCCTGACCGCGCGTGATGATTCCATGGCCGTACTGAAACCTCTCGACAGCAGCTACGCGGCGACTCAGGTTTTCCCGAACAAGGGTGACGTGTCGTACCACGAACGTGGCGGCCTGTATCAGGGCGAAGACGTCAATCCGGTGGTCAGGGCGGCTTACGAGCGCGAGCTCGAAGCGCAACTGCTGCCGAAAGTCGCCACGCTGCTGGAAGGGCAGATCCGCGCCAACATGAAGGACCGCGAACGCCTGCTCAACAGCCTGCGTGCGTACCTGATGCTGAACATGAAAGATCGTCGCGACACTGAATGGCTCAAGGATTGGGTCGCCACTGACTGGTCCCTGCGTTACGCCGGCAATACCGCGGTGCAGAACGGTCTGAACACGCACTTCGAGCGCTTGCTCAAGCAACCGTTTATCTACCCGCTGAACGATCAACTGGTGGCCCAGGCGCGTCAGGTCTTGCGTAGCGAGTCCCTGGCCAACGTGGTTTACCGGATGCTGCGCGAGCAGGCTCGCAATCTGCCGGAATACCGCTTCAGCCAACACTTGGGGTCACAAGGTGCGCTGTTTGTCGGCACCGATTACGTGATTCCGGGCTTCTACACCCAACAGGGTTATCAGCAGTATTTCTCGATTCAGGGCAGTGCGCTGGTCACCGACATCCTGCGTGATAACTGGGTGCTGGGTGAAGGCGCGGGCATCAGCGGCATGGACCTTCGTCGCTTGATGGTCGAGCTGGAGCAACTGTACTTCCGCGACTACGCCAACTTCTGGAGTGAAGCGGTCGGCCAGGTTGCCTTGCCACCGATCAACGACGCCGGTGAAGGCGCCGAGCAACTGGCTGGCCTGACGTCCGCCAACTCCCCAGTGCTGCAACTGCTGGTGGAAGTGCGTGAGAACACCCGTTTCCCGGTGATCGCGGACAGCGCCGATGAAGCCGCCGATGCGGCTGACAATCTGGGCGAGAAGGGCGGCAAGCTCGGCAAACTGGCTGCTGCTGCAGCGGGCAAAGCGTCGGACATGGCGGCTAATATGGCAAAGCAGCTGCCCGACACCGCGAAGAAATCCCTGCAACGTCGCTTCGAACCGCTGCACCGTTTGCTGGATGACAACAACGGCCCTGCCGCTGATTTGACTCCGGCACTGAATGCGCTCAACGACTTGCAACTGCAACTGGCAAGCCTGGCCCGTGCCAGCGCGCCAGAACAGGCTGCGTTCGAAATGGCCAAGACTCGCATGAGCGGCCAGCGCGATGCGCTGAGCAACCTGCGTAACGCGTCGAACCGTCTGCCGCGCCCCGTCAGCGTGTGGTTCAACGTGTTGGCCGAAGACACCTGGCGCCTGGTGCTCAACGATTCCTACCAGTACCTGAACCAGCGTTATCAGCGCGAGCTGTACAGCTTCTACGGCAAGGCGATCAACAAGCATTATCCATTCAGCGCCCACAGCACCAGCGATGTTGCGATCAGCGACTTCCGTGAGTTCTTCAAGGCCCAGGGTATTGCTGATCGCTTCTTCGAGAACTATATGCGTCCGTTCGTGAGTGGCGATCCAGGCAACTACCGTCTGCGCAGCATCGACGGTCATAGCATGCCGATCTCCAAGGTCTACCTCGATCAGATGGCCGCCGCACAAGTGATCCGTCAGAGCTTCTTCGCCATCAACCCGGCCGAGCCGCAAGTGCAGTTCAAACTGGAGCCGTACACCCTCGACCCGGCCGTCAGCCGTTCCGAGTTCAAGTTTGGCGACAAGACCATCGAATACCGCCACGGCCCGATTGTGCCAGTGTCGTTCAAATGGCCGACCGACGCTGAAGACGGTCGCACCAGCCTGGTCCTCGACAAAATGGCCGGCCGCCCGATCGGCATCGAGAAGAACACCGGCCCATGGTCACTGTTCCGTCTGTTCGACCTGATGCAGACCGAGTACCTGAGCGGTCGCGATGTGCTGGTACTCAAAGCTGACGTAGGCGGCCTGCGCGCCAACTACTTGCTGTCGAGCCAGCGCACACCGAACCCGTTCGACATGGGCGTGCTGCGTACCTTCCGTATGCCGGTGCAGCTCTGATGCGGGTTGCCAGTCCCTGGCGCAGCGCTGCGCGTACCGATCCGGGCAAGGTTCGGGCGCGCAACGAAGATGCTTTTCTGGACTGTCCACGGCAGGGTATGTGGGTGGTCGCGGACGGCATGGGCGGTCATCAGGGTGGCGACATCGCCAGCCAGTTGATCGTCGCCAGCCTGGCGGAATTGCCGGTGCAAGACGATTTCGACGAACGACTCAAAGGCATTCGCCAGTGCCTTCACTGGTTGAATCGCCGCTTGGGTCAGGAGTTGACCGTCACCGCCGGGCGCCATGACAGCATCATGGGCAGCACCGTGGTGGCGCTGCTGGTGGAAGGCAATCGCGCGGCCTGCATCTGGGCCGGCGACAGCCGTTGCTACCTGTGGCGTGGCCAGCGTTTGTACCAACTGTCCAAAGACCATTCGCTGCAACAGCAACTCATCGACGAGCAACAAATGAGTCTCGAAGACGCCCGCGCGCATCCGTCGGCCCATGCCCTGACTCGTGCGGTTGGGGCGGCCGATGTGCTGACGCTGGATGTGCTCGAACTCGAAGTTTATCCGGGCGATACGTTTCTGTTGTGCAGCGACGGTTTGTACAACGGGCTGAGCAGCGACGCGATGGGTAATGCCTTGAGCCTGACCGCGCCGCATGTCGCGCTGGAGCGTCTGTTCGATGGCGCTTTGCGGGGCTCGGCTCGGGACAACCTGACTGCTGTGGTGATCCGCCAATGACTGAACTCATGCCGCCGCTCGACGACCTGCTGGTGACCGACGAGGAAGCCAATAACCTGACTTACTTTGCGTTCGCCAAGTCGCATAAAGCTGAGCCCGCGCTGGCGCCAACAAAGGCCAGCGTCGGCGAAATGCCCGACGTACTCGCAGGCCGTTACCGCATCGAGCGCCTGCTTGGTGCAGGCGGCATGGGTACGGTTTACCGTGCACGGGATCTGCTGAGCGAGCAGTTCGGCGATCCCGACCCTTACATCGCGCTGAAAATCCTCAGCGAAGAATTTTCCGAGTCGCCGGACGCCAGTGCCTTGCTCTACAGCGAGTTTGCCCTGACCCGACGCCTGCGCCACGACAACGTGCTGCGTTTGCACAGCTTTGAAGTGGACACCGATTGCCAGCGCGCCTTCATCACCATGGAGCTCATGCGTGGGCTGACCCTGGACAAATTACTCTGCGAGCGGCCGCTGGGCCTGCCGTGGAAAGAACTGCGCGACATCGCGCTGCCGCTGCTCGACGCGCTAGCCTTCGCCCACGCTCGCGGCGTGCTGCACGGTGACCTGAAGCCGAGCAATGTCATGCTCAGCGAAGAAGGCGTGCGCCTGTTCGACTTCGGTCTGGGCCAGGCCGAGGAGGGCATCTTGCCCGGCCTGCCACACCTGAGCCGCCACCGCTTCAACGCCTGGACCCCCCGCTACGCCGCCCCCGAACTGCTTGAGGGCCAGCTGCTGTCGGCCAGTGCAGATGTCTACGGTGTGGCCTGCGTGTTGTACGAATTGGCGGGCGGCAAACCCCCGTTCCGCCGCTTGCCCTCGACCGAGGCCCGCGACGGGCACCTCGAACGCGAGCTGCACGCACCCAGAAATCTACCGAAACACTGCTGGCCAGCCCTGCGAACGGCGCTGGCTTTCGATGCGGCAGATCGAACGATCACTGCCGCCCAACTGCGTGACGCTATGGGCGCCACATCGTCTTTGCTGCAACGTCTGAAACTTCGGGCGTGACCGGCAGACTCGAAGGTCTCCCACACACAGCTGCCATAACGATCCGTTTCGTCAATGACTTGGTAGTCATCAGCGTCAAAAAGTGCGGCATCTTCTTCTAACACTGCGCAATGGTGGCGTTCTCGCTTGAAGCCGCTACACTGCGCCGGCCGTTCATTTTCCTTTTGAGGCTGTGCGCATGAAATTTCGTTTTCTTCTGTGGATGCTGGGTTTGTTGATGGGTAAGGCCAGTCGGACTAATCCTGCGTTTCAGCAACAGTTGGGTGACAAGGAGCTCGTATTCCAATTACAGACCCTGGACGGGAAGGTGGCGCGGCATTTCTTTGTGAAGGATCAGCGCATTACCAGCAGGTCCGGCGTACATGCCGAGCCTGCGTTTGCGATTGCCTTTAAAGATGCGATGTATGGCTTTGCCACGATGCAGGCGAAGAACAAGCAGTTGGCGTTTATGACGGGGATTCAGGACAAGTCGATTCAGATCAAGGGCAACCCGGCGTTGGTGATCTGGTTTCAGGGGTTGACCAAGTATTTGAAGCCGAGGAAGGCTAAGTCTAAGGCTTGAGAATTCTGCGCGATCCTGTGGCGAGGGAGAGCCAGTTGGATCGGGGTGGATTCTTCGCGGGCAAGTCGGATCGCCGCACCGCTCGCTCCTACAGGATTTAAGTGATCCGTAGGAGCGAGCGGTGCGGCGATCCGACTTGCCCGCGAAGCTTTTCAGGGCTGGGTGAATTGCGAAGCCAGTTCACGCAGCAGCACTTCAGCTTCAAGCACTTTGCTGACGACGTCGTTGGCTTTCTCGCGAGTCAGGCCGACGCGTTCCAGCAAGGCGTCCGGGATGTCTTCGTCCGGGCCGGAGCCAATGCCGCGGCTACGCAGCAGGCGCACAGCCAGGCATACGAGGTTTGGGTACTCGGCGTAATCGCCGTCGTAGCCCGGGTCGTGCTGGAAGCGCAGGGCGGTGGCCAGTTCATCCGGCATGTCCCAGTAGCGCATCAGCCACGAGCCGATCTGTTCGCGGCTGATGCCCAGCAAGTGTTGCTCGACGTAGCTGTGGCACAGGTGCGGGTTGACCTCCAGGTGGCGGCAGATCAGCGAGAAGTGCGGCGGGAACACGTGGGCGAGCAGCAAGTAGCCGAAGTTGTGCAGCAGGCCGGCGAGGTAGGTCAGGCCGGCTTCCGGGCGCTGGGCGCGCGGCATGGCGCGGGTCAGGCCTTCGATGACGGCGGCGGTGTAAATCGATTGCTGCCAGTACGGCGTGGTGTGTTGCGGATGGTCCTTGGGCAGGCTCAGGGTTTTGCCCAGGGCCAGGCCCAGCGCCAGGTTGATCACCAGGTCGAAACCCAGCACCCGGACGATGGCGTCTTCCACTGAGCGAATCTTGCCCGGCGAGGCGTAGTACGGCGACGCCGCCCAGCTCACCACTTGTGCGGCCAGGGCCGGGTCGGTTTCGACGACGCCGGTGATGTCGTCGATGGTGGCGTTGGGATCGACACGCAGTTTGATGATTTTCTGCGCAGTCTCGGCCAAGGGCGGAATTTCGATGGTCTCTTCCAGACGCTGCTGGATGCGCCGCGCGGTGAACGCTTGAACGGCCTGAGTGATTTCCTCACGGTCATCATCGGGGCGATCGAGGTTCGGGCGAATGCGGGTCAACGCTTCGCCGAAGTTGGCGGCGCTGGACTTGGTCAGCATGGTCTTGAAGTCTTCGCTGGTGACTTCCAGCAACACGCCCGGCTCGTCCGAGTTGATCAGCAACTTCGGTTCGCGCAGCAGGCTTTCTTCATACAGACACGGTGAACTGGTGAGCCCCGGCAGGCCGGGCAGCAAGCTCAGGTTGTGTTTGCCGAGCATTTTTACCAGGCGTTCGGTGGGCACGGCGGTGAGGTGGCGGCCGGTCAGTTCGGCGAGGCTATTGAGGTCCAGCAATTGGCTCTGCGGGAACAGCACCATCAGCGTGCCCACGGCGTCACCAAGCAGAACAGCCTGCACTTTGCGTGCGGCGTTCAGGCCGTGATGGTCGAGGACTTCTTCGTAGGCGATACCCAGTTTGCCCAGCAGCAGCCGAATAACCGACGGAGCGTGCGGGGTGGCGGGTGCGAGGGCAACTTCGGTCATGGTCTGTATCCGTTTTAAAACAATGGCAGGAGTATAACCAGCTTGCTCAGAACGAGGGTTCAGAAACTGCGACGGTGCTCACACTTGGCCGTATTGCTGCCCATGACGTAGCCAGCGGTCGAGCAGCGGGCTCACGTGATCCGGCCAGCGCTCCAGCAGCGCTTGGGCGGCGTCGCGCACGGCGGGCAGCAGATCGGCGTCGCGCATCAGGTCGGCGACCTTGAATTGCAGCAGTCCGGTCTGACGCGTACCAAGCATTTCGCCAGGGCCGCGCAGCTCGAGGTCTTTTTCGGCGATGACAAAACCGTCGTTGGTTTCGCGCATGATGCCCAGTCGCTGGCGACCGATCTGTGACAGCGGTGGATGGTAAAGCAGCACGCAATGGCTGGCGGCGCTGCCTCGACCGACGCGACCGCGCAACTGGTGCAACTGAGCGAGCCCGAGGCGCTCAGGGTTTTCGATGATCATCAGGCTGGCGTTGGGCACGTCGACGCCGACTTCGATCACGGTGGTCGCGACCAGCAGTTGCAGGTTGCCGGCCTTGAATTCGGCCATGACGGCGGCTTTCTCGACGGGCTTCATGCGACCGTGGATGAGCCCGACCTTCAGCTCGCCGAGGGCCGCGGTGAGGTCTTCGTAAGTGGTTTCGGCGGCCTGGCAGGTCAGCTCTTCCGACTCTTCGATCAGCGTGCACACCCAATAGGCCTGACGCCCTTCGGCACAGGCACCGCGCACCCGCTCGATGACTTCGACGCGCCGGGTATCGGTGATCAGCACGGTGTTCACCGGGGTTCGACCGGGCGGCAGTTCGTCGAGAATCGAGGTGTCGAGGTCGGCGTAGGCGCTCATGGCCAGCGTCCGCGGAATCGGTGTGGCGGTCATGATCAGCTGGTGCGGACACATCCGCCCGCCGACGCCTTTCTGCCGCAACGCCAGGCGCTGTTGCACGCCGAAGCGGTGTTGTTCGTCGATGATCACCAAGGCCAGGTTCTTGAATTTCACCTCGTCCTGGAACAGTGCGTGAGTGCCGACCACCATCGGTGTGCCGCTGGCGATCTGCTCCAGTGCGGCCACGCGGTTCTTGCCTTTGAGCTTGCCGGCCAGCCACGCTACTTCAATGCCCAGCGGTTCGAGCCAGCGTTTGAAGGTGACGAAATGCTGCTCGGCGAGGATTTCGGTGGGCGCCATGAGTGCCACTTGATAGCCGGCCTCCAAGGCCTGGAGTGCGGCGAGGGCCGCGACCACGGTTTTACCGGCGCCAACGTCGCCCTGAATCAGCCGCAGCATGGGCTCGTGCTGATTGAGGTCGTAAGCGATTTCGTTGCCGACCCGTTGCTGAGCACCGGTCGGAGTGAAGCCAAGATTGGCCAGATACTGGGCTGGCAGCCGGGTGGCATTTGGCATCGCCGGCGCGCGCAGGGAACGCATGCTCTCGCGCAGGCGCTGCTGGGACAGTTGATGCGTCAGGAGTTCTTCGAAGGCCAGACGGTGCTGCGCCCAGTGATGACCAAGGGCGAGTTCATCGACATTGGCATCGGCGGGTGGGTGATGCAGGTAGCGAATCGCATCGGCCAGCGGCGCCAGTTGATAGTCCCGCGCCAGCTCAGTTGGCAGCCAGTCGGGCAGACTGGTCGGGCCGAGCATCGTCAGGGTCTGCATGCACAACTGACGCAAGCGCTGTTGGGTCAGGCCTTCGGTGAGCGGGTAAACCGGGGTCAGGGTTTCATCCACCGGCGGCGGCTCGTCGCCGGTGATGGCGCGGTATTCCGGGTGATAGATTTCCAGACCCGATGCACCGGGCCGCGCTTCGCCGTAGCAGCGAATGCGCGTGCCGCGTTTGAGGCCTTCTTTCTGGGCGTTGCTGAAATGGTAGAAACGCAGGCTGAGCCCGCCGGTGCCGTCCTGCAGACGCACCACCAGGCTTCGGCGGCGGCCCATGACCACATCGGCGCCGCTGACGGTGCCTTCGATCACGGCGTCCTGGCCCGGTCGCAAGTGGCCGATCGGGACCACGCGAGTGCGGTCCTGATAGCGCAGCGGCAGGTGGAATAGCACGTCCTGGAGATTCTCCAGGCCGACCTTGGCCAATTTCTCGGCCATGGCTTCGCCGACACCCTTGAGTGCCGTCACCGACACCTGCGACAACTCGGTCATGGCAGCGACTTAGGCCGCAACCACCGGTGCTTGCGGCTTGGCCACCGAGCACAGGCGAATGGAGTCAGCGAGGATTTCAATCGCCTTCGGCCGCGGGAAGCTCGCGCGCCAGGCGATGGCCACGGTGCGGAACGGCACCGGCGGCGTCAGTGGGCGCACTTCAATCACGCCGGGGGCGTAGTGATGGCTGTCGACGGCCGAGAGCGGCAGAATCGAGATACCCAGACCGGACGCAACCATGTGGCGGATGGTTTCCAGGGAGCTGGATTCCACCGTGGTGTGCTTGGCGCCGTCGTTGCCTTTGGCCAGGGTCGGGCACGCTTCCAACACTTGATCACGGAAGCAGTGGCCTTCGCCGAGCAGCAGCAAGCTTTTGTCGTTGAGCAGGCTGGCGTCGATGGATTCTTTTTGGGTCCACGGGTGCTGGGCCGGCATCAGGACGTAGAACGGCTCGTCGTAGAGCTGCAGGGTCAGCACGTCGGCTTCGTTGAACGGCAGGGCGATGATGATCGCGTCGAGCTCGCCGTTGCGCAGTTTGTCGCGCAGCACGTGGGTGAAGTTTTCTTCGATGTACAACGGCATCTGCGGGGCGACCCGGTGCAGTTGTGGAATCAGGTGCGGAAACAGGTATGGGCCGACGGTGTAGATCGCGCCGACTTTCAGCGGGGCGGTCAGCTGGTTCTTGCCGGCCTGGGCCAGTTCGCGGATGCCTTGGGCCTGCTCCAGGACTTTCTGCGCCTGGGCGACAATGCCCTCGCCGACCGGGGTCAGGCGCACGGCACTCTTGCTGCGCTCGAAAATCAGCACACCGAGTTCGTCTTCAAGCTTTTTCACGCCCACCGACAGGGTCGGCTGGCTGACATGGCAACGCTCGGCCGCGTGGCCGAAGTGCTGCTCTTGGGCGAGGGTAACGATGTAGCGTAATTCTGTAAGAGTCATAGCAAGCGTCCATGAAGTTGCGGGCCAAGCATACCGGCTGCAATCGATAGACGCACGTTATCAGACTGAGTGTGTTAAGTGACACCGGGCAAGCAGGTTTGCCGCTGGCAGATAAACAAAAGGCACCTTTCAGTACCTTTTTCGAGCTATACGCATATCCCTGTAATTGGATGGACTCGCCCAAGCCGAGGCGTCAATGCGCCACGGTGGCAGTCTAAACAGCCAACGACAGCGAGGGCGAGTCCATGAAAAAGCATACTTCGATTGATCAATCCCTGTCTTCTTCCGATTTGTCGGCCTGCACAACTGTGGCGGTCGATCTGGCCAAGCAGGTCTTTCAGGTCGCCGGTGAAGACGTCTTCGGCCAGGTGCACTACGAGCGACGGATCAAGTCGCGCGAGGCGTTTTATGAGTTTCTCCGCCAGTTGCCGCCTCATGTCGTGGTTCTGATGGAGACCGGTCCGGGTGCTCAAGCCTGGGCCCGGCAGTTGCAAGAGCAAGGCAATCTGGCGCGGATTCTTCCAGCCGGTTTGGTGGCCACCCATCGCAGCGGGCCTAAAAATGATCGCAACGATGCGCTGGCGATTCTGCGGGCTGGTCGCGATGAAAAGATCTACGCAGTGCCGGTCAAAAGCGTTGCGGCGCTGGCAATGCAGGCGTTGCATCGCGCCCGCCAAGGCTATGTGCGTCGACGCACGGCGGTGAGTAATCAGATGCGCGGCCTGCTGCTCGAGCACGGCGTGGCCTTGGCGCAGGGCGATGTTGCGATCAGCCAGAAAATTCCGCGGGTACTGGAAGATGCCACCCAGCCGGTGCCGGGCCTGCTGCGTGAACTGATCGACGAACTGTTGGCCGAGTGGCGCCATTTGGGCGAACGCATCAGCGTGCTGACGGGGCGCCTGGAAGTGGCCGCCAACGCCGACATGACGGCGAAGCGACTGATGACTGTGCGCGGCATCGGCCCAGTCACTGCCACGGCACTGGTGGCCAAGGAAACCAAGCCTGAGCGATTTCCCAATGCCCGCAAGTTTGCCGCGTACTTTGGCATGGTGCCTGACCAGCACAGCAGCGGGCAGACGGTCCGGCTGGGGGACATGACCAAGCGAGGCGATGTTTATTTACGCAGCCTGATGATCCAGGGAGCTCATGCGGTACTGCAACAACTACGACCTGATTCCCAGCAACCCGATGACCGCCGCTTGTTGCGCTGGATGAGCCGACTGGGCCGTAAGGAGGCTGCGGTCAGGTTAGCCAACCGCAACCTGCGAATCGTCTGGGTGCTTCTACAGAATGACCAGACTTATCGTCGCCAGGCTGGTGATGGCCAGCAAGCGACGATGAGCCACTGAGCGACAGAGTTCTGCCACCGAGGTACTAACTGTCCGGCCCTTTGCTGAAAAAAAATTGACCCCAGGTAAGACCGGCGTGGATTGATGCCTTAGCTGCTACTGGCCTTCGAGGCCTGACTGTAATCGGCATACCACGAGCTCTTCCAATTTTGGCCAGAAGCCGAAGACGGCTTCCTCGAATAGGCCTGATACATAGATGCAACGGGGCGGCGGTTTTTCAAAAGCGGGTAGACAGTGGGGGCGAGTCCATACATAGCAGCTGGCGCAGCCTGCGTTCGGCTGCGCAGCAGTCGTAATCCCAGCAACGCTCGCTCTACATGAAATACCGCGCTGCCTGATTTCACGGCTGCTTCGCAGCCGAACGCAGGCTGCGCCAGCTGCTACTTGTTTTATCGCCGGCGTTTTTCCAGCGAGTAAACAAACGGTGCAACGATTTCGATGGCGCCATTGGTCAACATGTCAGCCGGTGGCTTGGGCAGTGGTTGGGCGCGGCGGATCATTTCCAGGGTGGCCCTGTCCAGATCGGCAGTGCCAGAGCCGCCCACCAGCTCGAACGACAACACGTTACCTTCAGCATCCACCACGAAGCGCAGACGGTTCATGCCTTCCTTGCCCCGCGACTGCGCACTGGCCGGGTACTTCTTGTACTTGGCCAAGTGAGCGAGCAGGGTGCCTTGCCAGCTGGCCTTGGCCGCTTGCTGCGCCGGTGATGGACCCGGTGCCGGTTGTGCGGATTTTTCCGTTGGCGCCTGAGTCGGTTGCGCGTCGCTCGGTTTTTCCTCGGACGGCTTCTCTTTTGGCGGTTCCGGCTTTTTCTCCACAGGCTTGGGCGGTTGAGGCTTGGGCTTGGGTTTAACCGGTTTCGGCACCGCAATCTCGGCCTTCGGCACTTCAGCCAGTTTCGGTATCGGCAGTTCTTCCACCGGGGCAGGTGGCTGTGGCGGTGTTATGACCTTCGGCGGTGCCGGCGGTGGCGGGGCCGGAACCGGCGCCAACTCGACCATCATCGCCTGCGGCGGCAGCTCGATCGGTGGGCGTGACGTCCAGTTCAGTGCCAGCGCAATGGCCAGTGCATGGACGCCCAGCACCACGGCCAGGCTCGCGCTGTAACGCGTCAGCTTTTGGCGCGTCGTGATCATTTCTTGACTGCCGTCTCGAGTCCGACCAGGCCCACCTTCAGGTACCCGGCGGAGCGCAGGTTGTCCATCACGCTCATCAGGTCGCCGTAGTCCACGCCTTTATCGGCCTGGAAGAAGATCGTCGTGTCTTTCTTGCCCTTGGTCCTGGCGTCCAGAGTGGCGCCGAGTGCTTCGGCCTTCACTTCGTCTTCGCCGAGGAACAGGCGTTGGTCAGCCTTGACGCTGAGGAACACCGGTTTCTCTGGCCGTGGCGCCGGTTTGGCACTCGAGGCGGGCAGGTCGACCTTGATGTCCACGGTGGCGAGCGGGGCCGCCACCATGAAGATGATCAACAGCACCAGCATCACGTCGATAAACGGCGTGACGTTGATTTCGTGGTTCTCGGCCAGATCGTCGTCTGCGCCTTCTTTCAAATGCAGGCCCATGGCCGATTACCCCACTTTCACCATGTGCGGTTGCGAGCTGCGCTCGGGCGGCAAGTGGTCAAGGTCGCGGCTGACCAGCAGCAGGACTTCTGCCGAAGCGTCGGACACTTGCGCCTTGTAACCGGCGATGGAACGGGCAAAGACGTTGTAGATCACAACGGCCGGAATCGCGGCAACCAGGCCCAGTGCGGTCGCCAGCAGGGCTTCGGCGATGCCGGGAGCGACGACGGCGAGGTTGGTGGTCTGGGTTTTTGCGATGCCGATGAAGCTGTTCATGATGCCCCACACGGTACCGAACAGCCCGACGAACGGCGCAGTGGAGCCGATGGTGGCGAGCACACCAGTGCCGCTGCTCATGTTGCGACCGCAGGCTGCAACGAGACGCTCGAGGCGGAAACTGACACGTTCCTTGATGCCTTCTTTCTCGCGGCTGTTGGCCGACAGCTTCATTTCTTCCAGTGCATCGTGCACCAGCAGGTTGGCGAGGGTGCCGGCCTTGGTTGCCGAAGCGCTGGCTTCTTTAAGGGTGGTGGCTTTTTTCAGGTGGGCGATTTCAGTGCGCAGACGACGCTTGGCGCCCATCAGCTCGAAACCCTTGGCGATCCAGATGGTCCAGGTGATGATCGACGCGATGGCCAGACCGATCATCACGATTTTCACGATGATGTCGGCGTTCTGGTACATGCCCCACGGCGACAGGTCGTGGGCCATGCCCAGGGAGTTGTCAGCTTCGAGGACTTCAGGAACGTCTTCGGCGGTGGTGTCTACGGCCTGGGCCGGGCCGGTCGCGGTAACGGCCGGTGCGGCGTGATCCGCTGGCGTTTGTGCGTCAGCGAACGCGGCGGTCGGCGCCAGCATCAAGCTGATCAGCAGGGCGGCTACCGCGCTCCAGGCGCGAGGTCGTTTGGTTGGCGAAGCGGGGAATTGATTGCGTGTCATGCTGGCCGGACCTGAGAAAGAAAAACGGTAGATGCTCTTCCAGGCCTCGTGAGGCCGAGAACAAAAGTGGCAGGCATTATTGCAAGTAATTCTTGTTAACAAAAGTAATAGAGTATCTTTTTTCCTTCATTGCTAGCCGCTTGTCCATTGCCAGCGCTAGTCTGTGCCTTTCTGATGGGAGTTTTCTGATGTCCGCGCCTTCTGTTTTGATCGCCGGCTGCGGTGATGTTGGTAGCCGTCTGGCCACGCAATTGGTGGCTTCTGGGTGGGAGGTTCATGGCCTGAGGCGTGACGTCTCGCGCCTACCCGAGGGAGTCATTGGTGTTGCCGGCGACTTGTTCAATGAAGACTGCCCGGCGACTTGGCCAGTCGGTGCGGTGGATTACCTGGTGTATTGCGCGGCCGCCACCGATCACGATGAAGCCGGTTATCGTTCCGCTTATGTGCAGGGCTTGCAGCATGTGCTGGACTGGCTGAACGTCTACGGTCAGGTGCCCAATCGCCTGCTGTTTGTTTCCAGCAGCAGTGTGTATGGCCAGCAGGATGGCGAGTGGGTCGACGAGACTTCTCCGACCATTGCAGCAGGCTATTCAGGTCGATTGATGCTGGAGGCGGAGCAAGTGGCGCTCGATAGCGGCATCCCGGCCAGCATCGTACGTTTGACCGGCATTTACGGCCCGGGCCGCGAATGGCTGCTGACGCAGGTTCGTCGGGGTTATCGCGTGGCCGTCGATCCACCGTTGTACGGCAATCGCATTCACGCCGACGACGCGGCGGGGTTGATGGCGTGTCTGCTTGAAGCGGATCGTCGCGGTGTGGCGCTGGATGACGTCTACATTGGTGTGGACGATGCGCCTGCGCCGCTGGCTGAAGTGGTGGGCTGGTTGCGTGAGTACCTGGGCGTGACCGAATGGGCCGAAGACGCGAGCGTGCGTCGCACTGGCAGTAAGCAATGCAGCAATGCTCGGGCGAAAGCCTTGGGCTGGACACCGAAGTACCCAAGCTTTCGCGAAGGCTATGCTGCGATTCTTGAAGGGCGCAGCTGACTTAATCTGCCAGTCAAAGAAAAAGGAGCCCTTGGGCTCCTTTTTGCTGGATCACTGTTTCTCCAGCAACCACTTGCGATCACCCGGTGTGAACGATGGCATCTCGTCCGCCTGAGCGGTGTTCACGGTCTGGAAAATCTCCAGCTCTTTGCCCTTGCGCGCAAAGATCCAGGTGTTGCCCTGGCCGTTGAGTTGCAGCCAGATATTATCGTTGCCGCCGCTCATCGACGCGCAATCGCCCGCCAGGCACAGGGCATAACGATCCGCGCCCGGCAGGCCGGCAACCTGGCCGTCGGCCTGGAATTGCACCGTGCTGCCTTCACCGGGACCGCTGACGACTTTCCAGCTGCCACCCATATAGGCCGAATACAGTGCCCGTTCGAAGCTGGCGCCAATCGGCGCGCCGTCCGGCACCGGGGTCAGCGCGCGATCGAAGACCTGCGCAGGCTCGTTGTCGTTGGCGGCCTGGTTCAGTTGCTTGCCGTCACGCTTCAGCTCGCTGGCGGAGCTGCCATAAAAGTCGATCTTCCAGGCCCCGGACTCTTCGCCCAGCAGCTTGCCTTCGACGTTTTCAAAACCATTGGTGTAGCGGGCCTGACTGGCCTTGGTGTTGACGTCCCATTCCAGGTTCGGACCAAAGGCCTGGAGCGCTTCGCGCAGGGGGCCGCCTTTGGATGCAGCATCGATCGCCGACTGATTGATCCAGGTGCCGCTGATATCACGGTCGGCAGGGTCGCTGGCACAACCGCTCAAAAATAGGGCGAGCAGCGAGAGAACTAGCGCTTTGCGCATGGTGGAATCCTTTCAAAACGCTTTCTATACGTACGGCAGCGGCGCAGCCGAAGGGCTGCGCCGGGCGCATTACTCAATGACCAGAATGGCATCCATTTCAACCTGCGAACCCTTTGGCAGGGCCGCAACGCCGATAGCGGCGCGGGCAGGATAAGGCTGGTCAAAGTACTTGCCCATGATCTCGTTGACCTTGGCGAAGTGGCTCAGGTCGGTGAGGAAGATGTTCAGTTTGACGATGTCCTTGAACGAACCACCAGCGGCTTCGGCGACGGCTTTGAGGTTCTCGAACACCTGGACGGTCTGGGCTTCGAAGCCTTCAACCAGTTCCATGGTTTTTGGGTCCAGAGGAATTTGACCCGACATGTAAACGGTGTTGCCAGCCTTGATCGCCTGGGAGTAAGTACCGATGGCAGCCGGGGCCTTGTCGCTGGTGATAACTGTTTTGGTCATGAATGACTCCTTGTAATGAGTGGCTTACGCACGCATGCGGGTGATGCGAATCACCCCGGTCAGGGCGCGCAGTTTCTTGATCACGCGGGCCAGGTGCACGCGGTCGTGCACGCTGACCACCAGTTGGACCACGCTGATGCGACCATCGCGTTCGTCCATGCTGATTTTTTCGATATTGCCGTCGGCGGCGTTGACGCTGCTGGCCAGCAGAGCGATCAGGCCACGCTGGTGTTCCAGTTCGACGCGCAGCTCGACATTGAATTCGCCGGTGACATCCTTGGCCCACGAGAGCTGGATGCATTTTTCCGGGTTGTGGCGGATTTCGCTGATGTTGCGGCAGTTGTCCAGGTGCACGACCATGCCTTTGCCCGCGGACAGGTGGCCGACAATCGGGTCGCCCGGGATCGGTGTGCAGCACTTGGCGTAGCTGAGTACCAGGCCCTCGGTGCCACGAATCGCCAGCGGGCCTTCCGCGCTCGGCAGCTGTTCGCCTTCGCCAAGCAGTCGGCGAGCCACCACGTAAGCCATGCGATTGCCCAGGCCGATGTCTTCGAGCAAGTCTTCGATCAGTTCCAGGCGGTACTCGGTGAGCATCGCTTTGACGCGCTCGGCCGCGACTTTCTCCAGCGAGCTGTCGAAGCCATTCAGCACTTTGTTCAGCAGGCGTTCGCCGAGGCTGATGGATTCGGAGCGGCGCTGCAGTTTCAGCGCATGGCGGATGTGGGTCCGCGCCTTGCCGGTGACCACGAAGTTGAGCCACGCCGGGTTCGGCCGCGCGCCGGGGGCGCTGACGATCTCGACCGTGGAGCCGCTTTGCAGCGGTTCGGACAGCGGTGCGAGACGACGATTGATCCGACACGCAATGCAGCTGTTGCCCACGTCGGTGTGCACCGCGTAAGCGAAGTCGACCGCCGTGGAGCCTTTGGGCAGCTCCATGATCCGGCCTTTGGGCGTGAACACGTAGACCTCGTCCGGGAACAGGTCAATCTTCACGCTCTCGATGAATTCCAGCGAGTTGCCGGCCCGTTGCTGCATCTCCAGCACGCCTTTGACCCACTGACGGGCGCGGGCGTGAGTGCCTTTTGGCTGCTCGTCGCCGCTGGATTTGTACAGCCAATGCGCGGCGATGCCGTTGTTGGCCATCTCTTCCATTTCACGGGTGCGGATCTGGATCTCGATCGGAACACCGTGCATGCCGAACAATGTGGTGTGCAGCGACTGGTAGCCGTTCGCTTTGGGGATCGCGATGTAATCCTTGAAGCGCCCCGGCAGTGGTTTATATAAGTTATGCACAGCACCCAGCACGCGGTAGCAGGTATCGACCTTGTCGACGATGATCCGGAACGCATAGACGTCCATGATCTCGTTGAAGGCCCGACGCTTGCCGCGCATTTTCTTGTAGATGCCGTAGAGGTGTTTCTGACGACCGCTGACTTCGCCCTGGATTTCATCAATAGCCAGGCAGTGGCTGAGTGATTCTTCGATCTTGTTGACGATTTCCTTGCGGTTGCCCCGGGCGCGTTTGACCGCCTGGTTAATCCGTGCGGAACGCATCGGGTGCATCGCCTTGAAGCCGAGGTCTTCGAATTCTATGCGGATGGCGTGCATGCCCAGCCGGTTGGCAATGGGCGCATAGATTTCCAGGGTTTCCTTGGCAATTCGCCGACGCTTTTCGCCGGACAGGACTTCCAGCGTGCGCATGTTGTGCAGGCGGTCAGCCAGCTTGACCAGGATCACGCGAATGTCGCGGGCCATGGCCATGGCCATTTTCTGGAAGTTTTCGGCCTGGGCTTCGGCTTTGGTCTCGAAGTTCATCTGGGTCAGTTTGCTGACCCCGTCGACCAGTTCGGCCACGGTTTCGCCGAACTGCGCTTGCAGCGCTTCCTTGGCAATACCGGTGTCTTCGATCACGTCATGCAGCATCGCAGCCATCAGGCTCTGATGGTCCATGTGCATTTCGGCAAGAATATTCGCAACCGCGAGTGGGTGCGTGACGTACGCCTCGCCGCTACGGCGGCGTTGGCCATCGTGGGCTTGTTCGGCGTAGAAGTACGCTCGGCGGACCAGGTTGACCTGGTCCTTGCCGAGGTAGGTCGATAAGCGATCGGCGAGGGCGTCTATGCTCGGCATGATGAATCCTGCCGTTCGCTGTGACCCCGCGCCGTGCTACGTCGACCAGGCATGGCTTAGACGGCCTCGTTGGACTCGTCCTCGAACGCTGCGAACAGCGGTTCGTCTTCGACGATTTCAGCATTGGCGATGAACTCGTAGCTCATCAGGCCTTCAGCGATTTCACGCAAGGCTACAACGGTAGGCTTGTCGTTTTCCCACTGGACCAGTGGCTCTTTGCCGCCGGTGGCCAGTTGACGGGCACGCTTGGTAGACAGCATGACCAGCTCAAAGCGGTTTTCCACGTGGTTTAGGCAATCTTCAACGGTTACGCGGGCCATGGTATTCCTCGGAGCGAATGCAATATGCGCGCTGCCCGGTTGGGCGAGCGGACTCAACAGTTTAAAAAATCACCAGCGTTTAGGGAAGCGCTGATTTTTTGACCAAGCCCTTCAACGCGCTGCAAGTGCCAATGTAAAGCCCTTGCAGCGGTTTTGGGAAGCGCCGTTTAGCCGAGCAATTCAGCCAAAAGTTTTCCGTTACGCTGCTGCTGACGCTTCTGATGCAGCTGATTGGCACGGAAAATCGCCTGCAAATCCTTCAGTGCGTGGGCGAAATCGTCGTTGATGATCAGGTAGTCGTAATCGACGTAGTGGCTCATTTCGCTGACGGCTTCGCGCATTCGGCCTTCGATGATCTCGTCGCTGTCCTGGCCGCGATTGGTCAGGCGCTGGTGCAAGGCCTGCAGCGACGGCGGCAGAATGAAGATCGAACGGGCCTGGGGCATCAACTTGCGCACTTGCTCTGCACCCTGCCAGTCGATTTCCAGAATCAGGTCGTGGCCTTCGTCCAGGGTCTGCTGCAGGTGGCTTTGCGAAGTGCCGTAGAGATTGCCGAACACTTCGGCGCGCTCGAGGAAATCCCCGTGTTCGATCATCTTCACGAACTCTTCGCGCGACACGAAGTTGTAGTTCACACCGTTCACTTCACCGGGGCGCATGGCCCGGGTGGTGTGGGAAACGGAGACGCGGATCTCCTGATTAGCGTCGGTCAGGGCCTTGACCAGGCTGCTCTTGCCCGCGCCCGAAGGTGCGGAAATGATGTACAGGGTGCCAGTGCTGTGGGTCATGTGGGGTTTGCCTTACTCAATATTCTGCACTTGTTCGCGCATCTGCTCGATCAACACCTTGAGGTTGACCGCCGCCTGGGTGCTGCGCGGGTCGAAGGCTTTGGAGCCCAGTGTGTTGGCTTCGCGGTTGAGCTCCTGCATCAGGAAGTCGAGGCGCCGACCGGCAGCGCCACCGGATTTGAGCACCCGGCGAACTTCGATGATGTGAGTGCTCAGGCGATCCAGTTCTTCGGCGACGTCGCTCTTTTGCGCGAGCATGACCATTTCCTGCTCCAGCCGCTGCGGGTCCATCTCGGCCTTCATGTCGGCAAAGCGGTCGAGCACTTTCTGGCGCTGGGTGGCGAGCATCTGCGGGACCCGTTCACGCAGGGTCACCACGTCTTCTTCAATGGAGGTCAGGCGATCATTGATCAACCGTGCCAGCTCCGCGCCTTCGCGCTCGCGGCCGGCCTTGAGTTCTTTCAGACCTTCGTTGAACAGCGCCAGTGCTTCGGCATTCAAGGCTTGCGGGTCGGTCGCATCGCCCACCAGCACGCCGGGCCAGGCCAGGACTTCCAGCGGGTTCAGTGCGGCGGGATTCTTGATCAGGCCGGCGATGGTCTCGGCGGCGGCGACCAATTGCGCGGCGCGCTCGCGGTCCACTTGCAGTGGTTTGTCGGTGTTTTCTTCGGTGAAGCGCAAGGTGCATTCGAGCTTGCCCCGGGAGATTCCCTGGCGCAGGGCTTCGCGGACCGCGCCTTCGAGGTCGCGAAAGGACTCCGGCAGACGCAAGTGCGGCTCCAGGTAGCGGCTGTTGACCGAGCGCAGTTCCCAGCTCAGGGTGCCTTGGGCGCCGGCTTTTTCGACGCGGGCGAAGGCGGTCATGCTGTGCACCATGGAGGTACCTCGCAATGCAGGTTCATGCGTTACCAAAGGTTTCGCAGGCCTGATCTATATGAATTTAAGCCGAGAGGCAGCAAAGGCGCAGGATTGTAGCGCAGTGGGGCGAATGCGCCCAAACACACGGTGTGACAAAGGGCTGCAGGCCGTCGGTAAAGCGCTATTCAGGGCCTTCAGTCGTCGGGGGATTTTTTTAGAAGTGCCCACTCACGGCCCTGCGGCTCTATAATGCTCCGCAGTTTTCCGTCCCCCGTACAGGTACTCCCTATGAAACGTCCAAGTGGTCGCGCTGCCGATCAGCTCCGCTCGATCCGCATTACCCGCAACTACACCAAACACGCCGAGGGATCTGTACTGGTCGAGTTCGGTGATACCAAAGTCATCTGCACCGTCAGCGTCGAGAACGGCGTGCCGCGGTTCCTCAAAGGTCAGGGCCAAGGCTGGTTGACCGCTGAATACGGCATGCTGCCGCGCGCCACTGGCGAGCGTAACCAGCGTGAAGCGAGCCGCGGCAAGCAAGGCGGCCGTACCCTGGAAATCCAGCGTCTGATCGGCCGTTCCCTGCGTGCTTCGCTGGACATGTCCAAGCTGGGCGACGTCACCTTGTACGTCGACTGCGACGTGATCCAGGCTGACGGCGGCACCCGCACTGCGTCCATCACCGGTGCGATGGTTGCACTGGTCGACGCGTTGAAAGTGATCAAGAAGCGCGGCGGCCTGAAAGGCGGCGACCCGTTGAAGCAAATGATCGCTGCCGTTTCTGTGGGCATGTATCAGGGCGAGCCTGTGCTCGACCTCGACTACCTGGAAGACTCGGCTGCCGAGACGGACCTGAACGTGGTGATGACCAGCACTGGCGGCTTCATCGAAGTTCAGGGCACTGCCGAAGGCGCACCGTTCCAGCCTGAAGAGCTGAACGCTATGCTGGAACTGGCGAAGAAAGGCATGACCGAAATCTTCGAGCTGCAAAAGGCTGCACTGGCCGACTGATCGGACCGCTCCAGGCAAGGAGGACGTTATGAGTGACGAGCAACAGCTACTTCCCACCCCGAGCAAAGAGGTTCGGCAGTGGGCGATGTTTTGTCACCTGTCCGCCTTGCTGGGGATCTGGATTCCGTTCGGTACGTTGATCGGTCCGCTGATTCTCTGGCAGATGAAGCGCGAGATGGACCCGTTCATCGATGCGCAGGGCAAGGAGGCGCTGAACTTTCAGATCACCGTCGCCATTGCTTCCGCCATCTGCTTCCTGCTGATGGTGGTGATCGTCGGGTTCTTCCTGTTCGGTCTGTTGGCGATCGGTGCGCTGGTGCTGACCATCATCGGTGGCGTGAAGGCCAATGAAGGGCTGCCTTACCGGTATCCGTTCACGTGGCGGTTGATCAGATAAATCGTTGCGCACAAAAAAGCCGACACTGATGTCGGCTTTTTTGTGTGTGCGAAAAGACGCTTTAGATGGTCAGCGTCCAGTCGTAGTCCACGATCAGCGGCGCGTGCTGCGAGAACCGTGGCTGGCGAGGCAAGCGCGCGCTACGTACGAAGCGGCGCAGACCCGGCGTCAGCAACTGATAGTCGAAACGCCAACCGAGGTTGAGCATTTCAGCCTGTTCGTTATCCGGCCACCAGCTGTACTGGTCACCTTCACGGCTGACTTCACGCAGGGCGTCAACATAGCCCATGTTGCCGACAATCTCGTCCATCCAGGCACGCTCAGGTGCCAGGAATCCCGGGGATTGCTGGCTGTCGCGCCAGTTCTTGATATCCAGCTTCTGTTGCGCCACGTACAGCGAGCCACAGTAAATGTACTCGCGACGTTTGCGTCGCTGTTTATCCAGATAACGGGCGAAATCGTCCATTAGCTTGAACTTCTGGTTCAAGTCTTCATCGCCGTTCTGCCCCGAAGGGAGCAGCAAGGTCGCGATGCTGACCTTGTCGAAATCGGCTTGCAGGTAGCGCCCGTAGCGGTCGGCCGTCTCGAACCCGAGACCGCTGATGACTGCCTTCGGTTGCAGCCGCGAATACAAAGCCACGCCACCTTGGGCGGGAACTTCGGCTTCGCAGGCATAAAGGAAGTAGCCATCCAGTTGGAAGGCTGGATCGTCCAGTTCAAAGGCGGAGGCGCGGGTGTCCTGCAGGCAGATGACGTCGGCATTCTGTGCTTGCAGCCAACTGAGCAAACCTCGCTCCACTGCAGCCTGAATACCATTGACGTTCACACTGATGATCCGCATAAATGGCCCCAAAAATCGCGTGCGTGTATGATACACGGCGTCAACCTAATTAGCTAAATCCGTGGTATTTGGGGTTTTTTTCATGCAAGCGTATCAGCGCGATTTCATTCGTTTTGCCATCGATCGCGGCGTTTTGCGCTTCGGCGAGTTCACCCTGAAGTCCGGGCGCACCAGTCCTTACTTCTTCAATGCCGGCCTGTTCAACTCGGGATCGGCCCTTGCGCAGCTGGGTCGTTTCTACGCGGCAGCCATCGTCGAGAGCGGTATTTCGTTCGACGTACTCTTCGGCCCGGCCTACAAAGGCATCCCGCTGGCGGCCACCACCGCTGTCGCGTTGGCCGAGCATCATGACCGTGATCTGCCATGGTGCTTCAACCGCAAGGAGGCCAAGGCCCACGGCGAAGGCGGCAGTCTGGTCGGCGCACCATTGACCGGCGACGTGCTGATCATCGACGACGTCATCACCGCAGGCACTGCAATCCGCGAGGTGATGCAGATCATCGCTTCCCAGGACGGCGCCAAGGCTGCGGGCGTACTCATCGCCCTGAACCGTCAGGAGCGTGGCAACGGCGAGTTGTCGGCAATCCAGGAAGTGGAGCGTGACTTCGGCATTCCGGTGATCAGCATTGTTTCGTTGAACCAGGTGCTGGAATTCCTGGCGGACGACCCCCAGCTCAAGCAGCATTTGCCAGCGGTTGAAGCCTATCGGGCTCAGTTCGGCGTCTAACAAAAAGGCCCTGTGAAAACAGGGCCTTTTTTGTTTTGGGGCCCTATTCAGGCTCCAATGTCGCCACTACTTGGTCGGATAAGGGTCGCGAACAGCATCGCCGCGTCCCGACAGAATGTTCCAGCCATTGAGCGAGTGAGTGCTCGGCTCGTAGTTCGGGCAGGGTGGAAGCGACGTCTTCGACTGGTTGGAATATGTGTGGCCGCAATCTGCGCAGGCATAGCTGCCTGCGGAAACGTCACTGCCGTAGGGAACGTGTTTTTTCTGCATAGGGAAGATCTCCTGTGGATACAGAGAAGATCCTAGGCGGATTGTTTTCTACGCGATGTCGGACGTTTCGCTGAGTCAGGTAAGGCATTTCCTTCGCGCATAAAAAGATCGCAGACTTCGTCAGCTCCTACGGAATATTCGTACATCCGTGGGTGCTGCCGAAGGTTGCGATCTTTTGACGTTCTGGAATCAGTGACGCTTGCGATTGCTGATCAAGGTGCCCACACCCGTATCGGTGAAAATCTCCAGCAAAATCGCATTCGGCACCCGACCATCAATGATCAACGAACTGCCCACACCCCCCTGAACCGCTTCCAGCGCACAACGGATCTTAGGCAGCATGCCGCCGTAGATCGTGCCGTCGGCGATCAAGTCGTCGACCTGTTGGGTGGTCAGGCCGGTCAGGACCGTGCCTTGCTTGTCCATCAGGCCGGCGATGTTGGTCAGCAGCATCAGCTTTTCAGCTTTCAGCGCTTCGGCGACTTTACCGGCCACCAGGTCGGCGTTGATGTTGTACGACTCGCCGTTGGCACCGACGCCGATTGGTGCGATCACCGGAATGAAATCGCCTTTGACCAGCAAGTTCAGCAGGTCGGTGTTGATGCCGACTACTTCTCCGACCTGGCCGATGTCGATGATTTCCGGTTGGGTCATCTCCGGCGTCTGGCGGGTCACGGTGAGTTTCTTCGCACGAATCAGCTCGGCGTCTTTACCGGTCAGGCCGATGGCGCTGCCGCCATGACGGTTGATCAGGTTGACGATGTCCTTGTTCACCTGGCCGCCGAGGACCATTTCCACCACGTCCATGGTTTGCGCATCAGTCACGCGCATGCCATCGATGAAGTGGCTCTCGATCGACAGACGCTTGAGCAGGTCGCCGATTTGCGGGCCGCCGCCGTGAACCACCACCGGGTTAATGCCCACGGCTTTCATCAGCACGATGTCGCGGGCGAAGCCGGTTTTCAGCTCCTCGCTTTCCATCGCGTTGCCGCCGTATTTGATCACCAGCGTCTTGCCGACGTAGCGGCGAATGTAAGGCAGCGCTTCGGACAGGACCTTGGCGGTGTTGGCGGCGGCTTCGCGTTCGAGGGTCATTCAGGGCTCCGGCACTTCAAATAAGGGCGCTTCAGAAGGTCAAAACGGTAATTGGAGATCAGGTGCAACGCGCTTCAACTGGACTTTGAAAACATCCTTGATGCGCTGCAATTCAGCCTCGTCATCGGCCTCGAAGCGCAGCACCAGCACCGGTGTGGTGTTGGACGCGCGCACCAGGCCCCAGCCTTTGGCGTAGTCGACTCGCACGCCGTCAATGGTGGTCAGGTTGGCGCCTTCGCCCCATTTCGCGTCGTGCAGTGCATCAATGATGCTGAATTTGCTCTCTTCGGTCACATGGATATTGATTTCCGGCGTAGAAATATCGTTCGGGAAGGTCGCAAACAGCTCTTCCGCAGTGGATTTTTCTTTGCTGAGGATCTCCAGCAGACGCGCTGCGCTGTAAATGCCGTCGTCGAAACCGAACCAGCGTTCCTTGAAGAAGATGTGCCCGCTCATCTCGCCAGCCAACAGGGCGCCAGTTTGTTTCATTTTCTTTTTGATCAACGAGTGACCGGTCTTCCACATGAGCGGACGGCCGCCGTATTCCTTGATCAGCGGGGTCAGGCGACGGGTGCATTTGACGTCGAAGATGATCTCCGCGTCAGCGTTGCGCGCCAGTACGTCACGGGCGAACAGCATCAGCAGGCGGTCCGGGAAGACGATGCTGCCGGTGTTCGTCACCACGCCGACGCGGTCGCCATCGCCGTCGAAAGCCAGGCCGAGGTCAGCGTTGGTTTCCTTGACCTTGGCGATCAGGTCCACGAGGTTTTCAGGCTTGCCCGGATCCGGATGGTGGTTCGGGAAGTTGCCGTCGACATCGCAGAACAGCGGGATGACTTCGCAGTTCAGGGCTTCGATCAGTTGCGGGGCGATCACGCCGGCGGCGCCGTTACCGCAGTCGACCACGACTTTCAGACGGCGAGCCAGTTTGATGTCCTGGACGATTTCGGTGTTGTAGCGGTCGAGGATTTCGACCTGGGTGATGCTGCCCTTGCCGGTGCTCAGGTTGTTGGTCTTGAGGCGTTCGTGCAGGGCCTGGATCTGTTCGTTGGCCAGGGTGTCGCCAGCGATGACGATCTTGAAGCCGTTGTAGTTCGACGGGTTGTGGCTGCCGGTGAGCATCACGCCGGATTTGCCTTCCAGCACGTTGGCGGCGTAGTACAGCGCAGGTGTTGGCACCAGGCCGACGTCGCTGACGTGGCAACCGCTGTCGGCGAGGCCTTTGATCAGTTGCTCCACCAGTTCCGGGCCGGACAAGCGACCGTCACGGCCAACGGATACATTCGGTTCGTCCTGGGCCAGGCTCTGGGAGCCGATGGCGCGACCTAGCCAATAAGCGGTTTCAGCGTTCAAAAATTCCGGGACGGTGCCGCGAATGTCGTAGGCGCGGAAGATGCTGTCGGGGAACTTGGGTGCGACTTGGGCTGGGCTGCTCATTACTGGAAATGCTCCATCTCGAAGGGTGGCTGGACCTGCTGCGAAGAACTCGTCGGCAGGTTCAAACTGAAGGGTATGACGGCGTTTTCCACTGAGAGTTCGTGGTGTGCAAAGGCCATGCCCCCAACATTAGCTAGCGATTGGCCGGCCAATGCCTTGATTTTGGGCGGTAAACCTTCCAGATGAGGCTAGTGCAATTTTCGTCCTGGAATGCAAAAAAAACTGGCGTCAGGCCGGGCAGACTGCCCAGCCTGCGACCCTGTGATCAATGGCTGCCGGAATGCCCGAAACCACCAGCGCCGCGCTCGGTTTCAACGAACTCTTCGACCATCTCGAAGTGCGCTTGAACGACCGGCACCAAAACCAGCTGGGCCAAACGCTCGCCCACCACCATGTTGAAGTCGGTCTGGCCACGGTTCCAGCACGACACCATCAGCGGACCCTGGTAATCGGAGTCGATCAGGCCGACGAGGTTGCCCAGCACGATGCCGTGCTTATGGCCCAGGCCGGAGCGCGGCAGAATCAGCGCCGCCAGGCCCGGGTCGCCGATGTACACCGACAGACCGGTTGGAATCAGCAGGGTTTCGCCCGGCTTGATGACGGTGTCTTTTTCCAGCATGGCGCGCAGGTCGAGGCCGGCGGAGCCTGGTGTGGCGTACTGCGGCAGCGGGAAGTCGGTACCGATGCGAGGGTCGAGGATCTTGGCTTGCAAAGCGTGCATGTAAATTAAACCTGGTTCAGACGTTCGGCGATAAAAGTGATCAGCTGGCGGGCAATCTTGCTCTTGCTGGTCTGGGCGAAAAGTGTGGCGTGTAGCTGGCGGTCGATCACGCTGCAGGCGTTTTCTTCGCTGTTGAAGCCAATGCTCGGGTTGGCGACGTCGTTGGCGACGATCAAGTCGAGGTTCTTGTCTTTCAACTTGCGTGCAGCGTAGTCGAGCAGGTGTTCGGTTTCAGCGGCAAAACCGACACTGAACGGACGGTCAGGGCGCGTGGCGATGGTGGCCAGAATGTCTGGGTTGCGCACCATCTGTAGCAACAAGCCGTCGCCGTTCGCAGGGTCTTTCTTGAGTTTCTGTGGGGCGACGACTTCCGGGCGGTAGTCCGCGACCGCTGCCGAAGCGATAAACAGGTCGCAAGGGATCGCGGCTTCACAGGCGGCGAGCATGTCGCGAGCGCTGACCACGTCGATGCGGGTGACGCGATCTGGCGTTGGCAGGTGCACTGGGCCGGTGATCAGCGTCACACGGGCGCCGGCTTCCACCGCGGCTTCGGCCAGGGCAAAGCCCATTTTTCCGGAGCTGTGGTTGGTGATGTAGCGCACCGGGTCGATGTTTTCCTGGGTCGGCCCGGCGGTGATCAGCACGTGTTTGCCGGTCAGCGCCTGGCGCTGGAAGCAGTCCGCTGCGCACTGCGCGAGGTCGGTGGCTTCGAGCATGCGGCCCATGCCGACGTCGCCACAGGCCTGGCTGCCGGAGGCCGGGCCGAAGACTTTCAGGTGGCGGCTTTCGAGCAGTTGCAGGTTGGCCTGGGTCGCTGGATCGCGCCACATGGCCTGGTTCATCGCCGGGGCAACGGCGACCACGGCGTCGGTGGCCAGCACCAGCGTGGTCAGCAGGTCGTCGGCAATGCCTTGTGCCAGACGGGCGATCAGGTCCGCTGTAGCGGGGGCGATCAGCACCAGGTCGGCCCACTTGGCCAGCTCGATGTGGCCCATCGCAGCTTCGGCCGCCGGGTCCAGCAGGTCGAGGTGGACCGGGTGCCCTGACAAGGCCTGCATGGTCAACGGGGTGATGAACTCGCTGCCGCCACGGGTCATGACCACGCGCACTTCGGCGCCCTGGTCGATCAGGCGGCGAACCAGGTCGGCGCTCTTGTAGGCAGCGATACCGCCGCCGACGCCCAGAACGATGCGTTTCCGATACAGCCGCTGCATAGGTCTGCCTTTCAATTCGATGGTGACTGCATGGCGATACCCCCTCCCCAGGGATGAAATCGCCAGCAAAAAAGATGGGCTACGATATCACAGCGACCGCTACGGAACAGCGGCGCCCACACGACAGGGAGGTGCTATGAGTATTCGTGATTGGCCGGCGGCTGAGCGCCCGCGGGAGAGGTTACTTGAGTTGGGCTCTGGGAGTCTTTCGGACGCCGAACTGCTGGCGATTTTTTTACGAACCGGCGTGTCGGGTAAAAGCGCGGTAGATCTGGCGCGACACCTGTTGAATCAGTTTGGCAGCCTGCGCGCACTGCTCGAGGCCGATCAGGAAGCATTCAGCAGGCAATTGGGGCTCGGACCCGCGAAATTCGCTCAGTTGCAAGCGGTCCAGGAAATGGGCAGACGGCATTTAGCCGAACGTGCGCGCCAAAAATCGGCATTGGAAAATCCGCAGGCGGTTCGTGATTATCTGAAGTCGATGCTGCGCCATGAGCCTCACGAGGTGTTCGGGTGTCTGTTTTTGGATTCCAAGCATCAAGTGCTGGCCTTTGAAGCGTTGTTTCGCGGCTCAATCGACAGCACGAGTGTCCATCCAAGACAGGTGGTCAAGCGTGCACTTGCCCACAACGCTGCAGCGTTGATCCTCTGCCACAACCATCCGTCGGGCAACACCAACCCCAGTCAAGCCGACCGCACGCTGACCAAGCGCCTGCAAGAGGCGCTGGACCTGATCGATGTGCGGGTACTCGACCATTTCATCATAGGCGATGGCGATCCGCTGTCGATGGCTGAGTATGGGTGGATGTAAAGGGTAAATACGATGCCCACAGGGGTTTGTGGTGTGGCTATTACTTAAGGCTGACTTTCGAGTAATCCTGACGACCAAACGGGCTCACCGAGTAACCCTCGACTTCCTTGCGCATCAGTGCGAATGCGGTCGGGTGGGCCAGCGGCAACCACAGCGCTTGCTGCTGGATCTGCGCCTGAGCCTGTTCGTAGAGCTTGGTACGCACACCTTGCTCGCCGGTGGTCTTGCCGGCGCTGATCAACTTGTCCAGGTCCTGGTTGCAGTAGCGGGCGAAGTTGGTGCCGGACTTGACTGCGGCGCAGGAAAACTGCGGTGTGAGGAAGTTGTCCGGGTCACCGTTGTCGCCGGCCCAGCCCATGAACAGCAGGTCATGTTCACCGGCCTTGGCGCGGCGAATCAGTTCGCCCCATTCGATCACTCGAATCTCGGCCTGAATACCGATCTCCGCGAGGTCGGATTGGAGCATTTGAGCGCTGAGGCTTGGGTTCGGGTTGAGCAGGCTGCCGGAAGGTCGGGTCCAGATGGTGGTCTGGAAACCGTCCTTGAGCCCGGCCTTGGCCATCAATGCCCGAGCCTTTTCGACGTCATGCGGGTAGCCCGGCAAGCCTCTGGCGTAGCTCCAGGTGTTAGGCGGGTAGGGGCCATTGGCGGGTTCGGCGGTGTCTTCGAACACGGCCTTGACGTAGTTGGCCTTGTCGAACGCGAGGTTGATCGCCTGGCGCACTTCAGGCTTGTCCAGCGGCGGATGCTGGCTGTTGATGCCGACGAACGCCGTCATGAAGGCGTCGGTCTTTTCGACTTTCAGCGTCGGTTCTTTCAGTGCCGCCTGTACGTCCAGAGGCTTGGGCGACAGGGCGATCTGGCACTCGTTGCGGCGCAATTTCTGCAACCGTACGTTGGCGTCCGGGGTGATGGCGAAGATCAAGGGGTCCACCGACGGCTTGCCGCGGAAGTAATCCGGGTTGGCCTTGTAGCGAATCGAGGCATCTTTCTGGAAGCGCGTGAAGATGAAAGGACCGCTGCCGATCGGCTGGCTGTTGAGCTTCTCCGGCGTGCCGGCCTTCATCAGTTTGTCGGCGTACTCGGCCGAGTAAATCGAGGCGAAGCCCATGCTCAACGTCGCGAGGAAGGTCGAGTCCGGGTGGTCGAGGGTGAAGCGCACGGTCAGCGGGTCCAGGGCGTCGATCTTCTTGATCAGTGCGGGCAACTGCATCGACTGGGCGTGTGGAAAGCCGCTCTGGGCGACTTTGTGCCATGGGTTTGCCGGGTCGAGCATGCGGTCGAAGCTGAACTTCACGTCTTC
The DNA here is from genome assembly GCF_054898115.1 of Pseudomonas sp. MDT1-16. Lineage (NCBI taxonomy): Bacteria > Pseudomonadati > Pseudomonadota > Gammaproteobacteria > Pseudomonadales > Pseudomonadaceae > Pseudomonas > Pseudomonas sp. MDT1-16. The sequence goes on along the minus strand of NZ_CM142717.1, from coordinate 23,892 downwards.
GGCGGTCAGTTCGCGTGTCGGGCTGAAGTACTCGGTGCGGTGGAACTTCACCTGCGGATGCAATTTGAAGACGTAGGTCAGACCGTCTGGCGTGACTTCCCAGCTGTCCGCGAGGCCGGCGACCACTTTGCCACTATCGGTATCGAAGTCCACCAGACGGTTCATCAGCACGTCGGCCGAGGCATTGGTGGTGGTCAGCGAGTTGTATTGCACCACGTCGAACCCTTCGGGGCTTGCCTCAGTGCAGACGCTCAGCGCGGCGGCATGGGCCATTGGGCTCAGCAGAAGAGGGGCGAGCAACAGCGGTAGGGCAGCGAGGCGCATGGTCGGATTCCTTTACAGATCGAAGGCCCATCTGCAAGTGCAGTCTGGAAAAGGCTTACCCTAGTGGGCTCTTTTGCAAATGACTATCCCCTTTTTCATTTTAAGGGGACTATAGGCGATTGTTTTCCGTGAGTGCGGGCTGAGAAAAATCCTGGATTGGCGTGTTGGCCGATTCTCTGCGACGAGCGGTCTCTATCGACGAGAGCCTTTATCCAAGGCGCTCTGAGCTCGAAAAATGGGGTTTTTATCAAGTCCGTGCACACGGAATGTTGTTGCTCTCTAGTCTTTCTGGTATAAAGCAGCGCTCTTTTCTAGGGGCCCGGTTCCTTCACTTGTAGGTGTAGCCGGTAAGACCTCTAAAGAAACGCGGCGCCTGGCGCCAAATGACTGAGAGATTAAGCGGCCAACCCATGCCGGGTTGGGCATGTGGTTTTAGAGGGCTGAGGCATGTCGAGAGTCTGTCAAGTTACCGGTAAGGGTCCGGTGACTGGGAATAACATTTCCCACGCAAACAACAAAACCCGTCGTCGTTTCCTGCCGAACCTGCAGCATCACCGCTTCTGGGTTGAAGAAGAGAAACGTTTTGTGCGTCTGCGCGTATCTGCCAAAGGCATGCGTATCATCGACAAGCGTGGCATCACTGTCGTGCTGGCCGAAATCCGCAAAGCTGGCAAGATCTAAGGGAGATAATCATGCGTGAATTGATTCGTTTGATCTCGAGCGCCGGTACTGGTCACTTCTACACTACCGACAAGAACAAGCGCACTACTCCGGACAAAATCGAGATCAAGAAATTTGATCCGGTTGTTCGCAAGCACGTGATCTACAAAGAAGGCAAAATCAAGTAATTGATTTTTCCGACTTACGAAAAAGGCCCGTATCGCGAGATACGGGCCTTTTTTGTGGCTTGAAGAAAGGCTTCAGGCCTTCTGTTCAAACGCCACATAGATTTTGCGGCACGGCTCCAGCACTTCCCAGGTGCCGCGGAACCCGGCCGGGATCACGAAGCGATCACCCGCACGAAGGGTCTTGCCATTGCCTTCGTTGTCGCGCAGCACTGAAACGCCCTGAATGATTTCGCAGTATTCATGCTCGGTGAAGTTCACATGCCACTGGCCAACAGCGCCTTCCCAAACCCCCGCGTTCAACTGGCCGCAGGGGCTGTTGTAGTGGTTGTAAACCACTTGTTCGGGGTCACCTTTCAGGATCTTGGCCTGGTCCGGTCTATAGCGCTCAGGCTCAGTGGCGGCCTGGCTGAAGTCGACGATGTCCTGGATGCTCATTCTTATAATCCCCCGTGATTGCGGCGCAAGTGACTGGAAAGCCCAAAGTCTATGTTTATTAAAATGAACACCGCAAGGCCGTTTGCCGACCTTGTGTCAAATATATTGAAACAACCCCGGCCACTGGTTTAGGGTGGCGTTTGCCTTGGGCCGAAAAAGCAGGCTGGCCGGGCAGAATTCCTGAGGGCGTCCACGAAGAACGCGGCGCGCTCGTATTCAACAAGAGGAGGACACTCGTATGACCACCCTGACTCGTGCCGATTGGGAACAACGGGCTCGCGATCTGAAGATCGAAGGCCGCGCCTACATCAATGGCGAATACACCGATGCTGTCTCCGCCGAGACCTTCGAGTGCATCAGCCCGGTCGATGGCCGTCTGCTGGGCAAGATTGCCAGCTGTGACGCCGCCGATGCCCAGCGCGCTGTTGAAAATGCCCGCGTCACCTTCAATTCCGGCGTCTGGTCGCGCCTGGCGCCGACCAAACGCAAAGCCACCATGATTCGTTTCGCTGGCCTGCTGAAACAGCACGCCGAAGAGCTGGCCCTGCTTGAAACCCTGGACATGGGCAAGCCGATCAGCGATTCCCTGTACATCGACGTTCCAGGCGCGGCGCAGGCCCTGAGCTGGAGCGGTGAAGCCATCGACAAGATCTACGACGAAGTGGCCGCGACCCCGCACGATCAGTTGGGTCTGGTCACTCGCGAGCCGGTCGGCGTTGTCAGCGCCATCGTGCCGTGGAACTTCCCGCTGATGATGGCCTGCTGGAAACTCGGTCCGGCGCTGTCCACCGGTAACTCGGTGATCCTCAAACCGTCCGAAAAATCGCCGCTGACGGCTATCCGCATTGCTGCGCTGGCCGTCGAGGCCGGTATCCCGAAAGGCGTGCTGAACGTCCTGCCAGGTTACGGTCACACCGTCGGCAAGGCCCTGGCCCTGCACAACGACGTGGACACCCTGGTGTTCACCGGTTCGACCAAGATCGCCAAGCAATTGCTGATCTACTCCGGCGAATCGAACATGAAACGCGTCTGGCTCGAAGCCGGCGGCAAGAGCCCGAACATCGTGTTCGCCGATGCTCCGGACCTGCAAGCTGCCGCTGAATCGGCTGCTGGTGCCATCGCCTTCAACCAGGGCGAAGTCTGCACCGCCGGCTCGCGTCTGCTGGTGGAGCGTTCGATCAAGGATAAATTCCTGCCACTGGTGATTGAGGCCCTCAAAACCTGGAAACCGGGCAACCCGCTGGACCCGGCGACCAATGTCGGCGCGCTGGTGGATACGCAGCAGATGAACACCGTGCTGTCCTATATCGAATCCGGCCACGCCGACGGCGCCAAACTGGTGGCGGGCGGCAAGCGCATTCTTCAGGAAACCGGCGGCACCTACGTTGAGCCGACGATTTTCGACGGCGTCAGCAATGCGATGAAAATCGCTCAGGAAGAAATCTTCGGCCCGGTGCTGTCGGTGATCACTTTCGATACCGCCGAAGAAGCCATCCAGATCGCCAACGACACGCCTTATGGTTTGGCTGCAGCGGTGTGGACCAAGGATATTTCCAAGGCCCACCTGACCGCCAAAGCGCTGCGCGCCGGTAGCGTGTGGGTCAACCAATACGACGGCGGCGACATGACGGCCCCGTTCGGTGGCTTCAAGCAGTCCGGCAACGGTCGCGACAAGTCGCTGCACGCGTTCGACAAGTACACCGAGCTGAAGGCGACCTGGATCAAGTTGTAAGCTCAATACAACGCAGATCCCTTGTGGGAGCGAGCTTGCTCGCGATAGCGGTATGACAGTCGACGTCAATGTTGAATGTTGCTCCGTCATCGCGAGCAAGCTCGCTCCCACATTGCTTTGTGCGGCGGTTAAAAAATAACAATCCACAGGAGCGTGGAACATGCGTTGGGCGACTTATTTCGCCGTGTTGGCGTCTGTCTTGAGTGTCGGCCTGGCCCTGGGCGTCAGCATGCCGCTGGTGTCGTTTCGCCTGGAAAGCTGGGGTTACGACTCCTTCGCCATCGGCGTGATGGCGGCGATGCCCGCCATGGGCGTATTGCTGGGGGCCAAGATCTCCAGCCATCTGGCCGCGCGTCTGGGCACGGCCAACCTGATGCGCCTGTGCTTGTGGGCCGGGGCGTTGTCCATCGGTTTGCTGGCGCTGTTGCCGAGCTATCCGATTTGGCTGGTATTGCGGCTGATGATCGGGGTGATCCTGACGCTGGTCTTCATCCTCGGTGAAAGCTGGATCAACCAACTGGTGGTCGAGCAATGGCGCGGGCGATTGGTGGCGCTGTATGGCAGCAGTTATGCACTGAGTCAGCTGGCCGGACCGTTGCTGCTGGGCGTGGTGGGCACCGAACACGATTACGGATTCTGGGTCGGCGTCGGTTTGCTGACGGCGGCACCTTTCCTGTTGCTGGGCCGCAGCGGCGCGCCCTCCAGCGAAGCCAGCAGCGTGACCTTCGGTGACTTACTGACCTTCTGCCGTGGCCTGCCGGCGATTGCCTGGGCGGTGTCGCTGTTCGCGGCGTTCGAAGCGATGATCCTGACCTTGTTGCCGGTCTATTGCCTGCGTCAGGGCTTCACGACGGAAATTGCGCTGGCGATGGTCAGCACGGTGGTGGTCGGTGACGCCTTGCTGCAATTGCCGATTGGCGCGCTGGCTGATCGCTTGTCACGACGCACGTTGTTCACCGGGTGTGCGGTGGTCCTGCTGATATCGAGCCTGGCCATCCCGTCGTTGATCGACACGTTGCTGATCTGGCCGTTGTGGGTGTTGTTCGGTGCCAGTGCCGGCGGCTTGTTCACCTTGTCACTGATCCTGATCGGCGAGCGCTATCGCGACGATGCACTGGTGCGCGCCAATGCGCATATCGCGCAGCTGTGGGGTATCGGTTGCCTGATCGGACCGTTGGCGGCCGGTGCTGGCAGTCAGTGGATCAGCGGGCATGCGTTGCCGCTTTTGATGGCGGCAGGCGCGCTGGGGTTGGTAATTCTGCTGTCGCGCCAAGGCGCGTTTGGCGCGGTGACCGAACCGGCCTAGAGCATCCGTTCCAGGCCGACGGTGGTGCTCATCCACGCATTGAAGCGCCGCCACCAGCTTCCGGGTTCCTTGGTCAGAGTGTGCAGTTTGCCGTCATCTTCAGTGACCCAGACAATCTGGCCATTCTCAATCTTGGGCTGATAACTCAGGGGTGGCGCCATGCCCTGCATCGCCAATTCGCGGACGCGCGCGGCGAGTTCCGGGCTGTCTACCAGCACCCCGACTTCGGTATTCCACAGCACCGAGCGCGGGTCGAAGTTGAACGAGCCGATGAAAGACTTCTGCTGGTCGAAGATCATCGCCTTGCTGTGCAGGCTGGAGTCGGAGCCGCGGTAGGACTTGCTGTAGAGCAAATAGGGTCCGCTGCCGCCGCTTTCGCCGGGCTGGCGACGCAATTCGAACAGCTGCACGCCATGCTTCAGCAGAGCCTCGCGATACGGCGCGTAACCGCCATGCACCGCCGGCACGTCAGTGGCTTCCAGTGAGTTGGTCAGCAATTTCACCGACACCCCGGCGTCGGCGCGCCCGGTCAGGTACGCCAGCCCCGGCTGACCGGGTACAAAGTAGGCCGAAACCATGATCAGTTCTTTGCTGACGCCATTGAGCTCGGGCGCCAGCTGCGTGGTCAGCAGCAACTGCGGGTCGGGCTCGCCGTCGGCCAGCACCTTGCTCGGTGCGTCCCACAGCGCCTGGTTCCAGGCCCAGATCAACTCCCGACGCCAGATGTCCAGGCGCGGATGGGTGGTAAAGGTCATCAACTGCTGGTAAAGCGCGTGATTCTGTTTGCGCGTTTCCTCAAGCGATTCCTCCAGTCGGGTCCGGGTGTTTTCCAGGTCCTTGGCCGTCGGTTTGCTTGAGAGGAACTCGTCGATCGGCTTGCTCAGCGCACTGTTCCAGTATTGGTCGAAGCTGTGCCCCAGCTGTTCGGCGACCGGGCCGACGCTGAGCATGTCGATGTCAGTGAAATTCAGGTTGGGTTCGGCATCGAAATACTCGTCCCCCAGATTGCGCCCTCCGACGATGGCCACGCTGTTGTCCGCTAGCCAGAGCTTGTTGTGCATGCGTCGGTGTTGCTGTGAGAGGTTGAGCAACCGTCCCACCGTTCGTGTCACGCCGGTGCTGCGGCCCAGGTGCAAAGGGTTGAACACACGGATCTGGATCTGCGGATGCGCCGCCAGAGTGGCAATAATCCGGTCCAGGCCATCGCTGGTGGTGTCGTCGAGCAGAATGCGCACACGCACCCCGCGATCGGCCGCCTTTAGCAGTTCGTCCACCAGCATCCGTGTGCTGATGCCGTCGTGAACGATGTAGTACTGCAAATCCAGGCTGCTTTGGGCGTTGCGGATCAGCTCGGCGCGGGCGGTGAAGGCCTCGGTGCTATTGGGCAGCAGGCGAAAGCCGGATTGCCCCTCATGGGGCGCGGCCTGAGCCTGGATTGAGCGACCGAATGCCGAACTGGCCGCCGGTAATGCCTGGCTGGGCTCACGGGAGACGTCGAGGCTCGCACAGCCATTGAGCAGCAAGGCGAGCAAAAGAGCGAAGCGCAGGGCCGGACTGACTCTCAAATCGGATCGTCTCAGGTGATTGCAAAGGCCGAAGTATGGCACGTCATTGTGATTCATCGCTTTTGCAGGACGTGAAGTCGCTGGTTGTTGGACAGTTCTCCGTGAGCTTTCAGAAACTACAAAGTCTGTAGATAAAACCGCGTTGATTTGCCATTGCTTCCTACATAAACGTCCTACAAAACCCGGAATGATGACTGGGCATCGGATGCGGTAGCAGGCAGCGGCTTTTTCCGTGCGCTGCCCGTGCGTCCATGTCTCCAGCTATCTCACAGGTAAGTGATTATGAAAAAGTTTTATTGGGTCAGCGTTTTGGCCGCTGCACTGGCGCCTTTGGCGGTGCAGGCAGCCAGCGTTGATCTGACGGTCTCGGGCACGGTCATCCCGACATCGTGCATTCCGGCCTTTGCCGGCGGTAGCAATGTCGATCTGGGTCGAATCTCTTCCGCCACCTTGAGCCCTAACGCGCAAAACAATCTGCCGCCACGGGATATCACCCTGAAGATCGCTTGCGATGCGCCGGCTGCGGTGGAAATCGCCGTCACCGATAACCGTGGTGCCACCAAGGTGCCGGGTCTGACGTTCAATGGCCGGACCAGCGACGCTCTTTACTACGGCTTGGGCAGTACTCAGGGCGTCGGTATCGGTGGTTTCAGTCTGGAGACCGGTCAGCCATCGACCGATGGCAACCTACAGATGTTCCTGGTGCGTTCGCCGGCCAACCCGGTGTGGCGTGTTCCGGTCAGTGGATTGATGTCCAATGCGCCGACCTCCTACTCCTGGGGGCCGAGTGCGGCGGCAGGTCCGGCCGCAGCCCGTCTGCACACATTCCCGATGAGAGTGGCAGCGGCCATTCGCGCCACCTCCGAGCTGCCGCCGACCACCGACGAGTTCCTGCTCGACGGTTCGGTCACCTTTGACATGTATTACCTCTGAACCGACGCAGCCACTGCGTCACTGTGCTCTGAACCTGCCTGATTGACGGGGTTTGCCTGGCGCTAACCTGGGTGGCGGCTTACCTGAAAGACCGTCATCGACAGACGTCATTGCATCAACGGTTATCGGCTGGCGCTGTGTTTAACAGCGTCGGTCGATTCCTTCTGGAGACTTTCATGTACCCCTTTAAATCCTACAAGGTGCTCGGCGCCGTCGCAGCTGTGTGCCTGTCGTTCACGAATCCGAGTACGCATGCCGCCGGAATGATCCCCGAGACGCCAGTGGTGATGGTCGACCAGGTGTTGGGCGAGGCAACCCTGAACGTCAGGAACTCCGACGACCAACCGGCGTTGCTGTACAGCTCCATTGAGCATATCGCCGAGGACAATGAGCCTCTGTTGTTGCTGAACCCGCCAGTGGCACGCGTCGAACCGGGTCAGAGCCAGCAAGTGCGGTTTATCCTGCGTAGCGCCAGACCCCTGGAAACCGAACGGCTCAAGCGTGTGGTGCTGGAAGGCATCCAGCCTCGGCAGAATGCGAGTGATGCACACGTCAGCCTGGGGATCCGGCAGAACATCCCGGTCATCCTGCGTCCGGCCAATCTCCCGGTAGAGCGCATGCCCTGGAAACGGTTGGTCTGGACGGGCGCCGGCAATCATGTGCGAGTCAGCAATCCCAGCCCCTATGTGGTAAGGCTCGCCAGGTCAGTGAACCTGATTCCCGGTGGCGCGACGCTGGACCTGGGGCGCACCTATATCCTGCCAGGAGAGGTGCTGAGCCTCAGTGCGCCGTCGATCCTGGCCACCCATGTACGGCTATTTCCCGCGACAACCTATGGGTTTGCCGTCGGCAACTACGATGCGCCGCTGAGTTTGCAGTAGTGAGTCATGGCAGCGGTTGGCGTCTGGCCGGTGGCGTTGCCCTGGTCATGTTGGCGATGGACAACGCCTGGGGTGAGGCACTCACCGAGTTCGACCCGTCAGTGCTCAAGGCGCGTGGCATCGATCCGAAAGTCGCCGAGCACTTTGGTCGCGCGCCACGCTTTTCGGCAGGGCGCAATCGAGTGGCACTGCAGGTCAATGGCGCCCCTTCGGGACACGTCGTGGCGACCTTCGATGCGGACGGGCAGTTGTGCCTCGATTCGAATCTGCTTGATCAGGCCGGGATTGCCGCGCCATCGGGATTGCCCTCGAGCGCTGACAGTGCGCAGTGTTTACGGAGCATCGATGGTCTGACGGGTGTGCAGGTACAGCTCGGCCCGGGCAAGCAACAAGTGCAGCTGTTGGTGCCAACCGACCTGCTGCTCGCATCAGCGCCGCGCCCGCGAACCTGGGCCTCGGGCGGTATGGCCGGGTTGCTCAACTACGACGCGCTGATGCTCACCAGTTCTGCCTCCGGGCAATCCAGCCAGTTTCGCAGTCTTGGCACCGAGTTGGGCTTCAACGCCAGCGATTGGGTGGTGCGCAGTCGGCAAAACTACACCTCGTTTCAGGGCGTAGAGCGTTTTGAAACGCTTTACACCCAGGCCTCGCGTACCTGGGAGCGTTTTCAGGCCAACGTGCAACTGGGCCAGCTCAACATGCGTTCGTCTCTGTTTGCCGGGGAAGCGTTCACCGGCCTCCATATCCTCCCGGAAACGGCCCTCGCGTCCCAAAATGGCGATGGCCTGGGGGCCGGGACGGCGGTGCAAGGGCTGGCCTATTCGCCGGCGCGGGTCGAGGTGCGCCAGAGTGGCGTGGTGATCTACACCACCCTCGTTCCCAGCGGGCCGTTCACCCTGCGCGACTTGCCGTTGCTCAGCCATCGACTGGACCTTGAGGTCAGCGTCTTCGAAGAGAGCGGCGAACAGCGTGACTTCCGCGTACCGGCGGCTAACGTACGCCCCGTCAGCGTCGGGATGTTGCCGGGCTATGGCATAGCGGCAGGCAAGGTCCGACGGTTTCACGGGGATGAGCGCGATGCGCCGTCATTCTTTGCCGTGAGCAAGGACTGGCAGTGGGGGTCTGCGACTCAGTTAAGTGGCGGGTTGATGGGCGCTGGTCAATATCAATCCTTGGGTTGGGGCGTGCAGCAAGCGCTGACTCGAAGGTCGGTGGTGAGTTTCCAGCAGCTGAGTTCGCGAACGCCACAAAGCGGCCAGGGTCGCGAACTGCAAGCCACGTTCAGCGCGGCATTGGGTCCCGGGTTGTCCGCCAGCCTGACGGCGAGTCAGCGCAGTCAAGGGTTTCAACACCTGGCCGACACCGGACTGGCGTCTGTTGCCGATGACTTCGATAGTCGCTCTGAGCGCCAGTGGGGTGCGTCGTTGAGCCATTCCAACCCACTATGGGGCGCGTTTTCCGGATCGTTGACGCGGTATGCCGTGGGAGGCGGGCAGGACCGTTCGCGTGTCAGCACCTCGTGGTCACGGGCGTTCAGTGGTGCAAACCTATCGTTGAGTGTGCAGCGCGACAGCGGTGACGACGCCCGTGGCACGGGTCTCTATGCCAGCCTCAGTCTGCCCCTTGGGCGCAACCGTAGCCTCAATACCTACGGGCGCCATGATGAGCGAAACGGACTGCGCACTGGCGCCCGTTACACAGAACAGATCAGCGATACCCTGGGCTACAGCCTCGGTGCAGACCGTTCTGACAGTGGTCAGACGGACGTCAACGGGCGCCTGAATGCCCTGCCCCGTTACACCAGCGTTGACCTCGGCTATTCGCGCAGTGGCGTTGGCGCCAGCAGTTACGACCTCACGCTACGCGGCGGCCTGGCGATCCATGAAGAAGGGCTGACGCCGTCACCCTATCCGTTGCGTGACACCTTCGGCCTGCTCAAAGTTGGCGATGCTGCCGGGGTCAAGGTCAGCACGCCCCAAGGCCCGGTCTGGACCGATGGCGGCGGGCGGGCGGTGGCTGCGAGCCTGCCGGCCTACCAGACCAGTCGTATCGAAATCGACACCGTCAGCCTGCCGCGTCACCTGGACGTGCTCAACGGCTATCAAGAAGTCGAAGCCGGACGTGGCGCAGTACCGCGGCTGGACTTCAGCGTGGGTTCGGTGCGCCGGTTGATGCTGCATGTGCGTACGGCCGAGGGCGACTGGGTGCCCAAAGGCGCATCGGTTCATGGCAACCAGGGCGAGTACCTGACCAGCGTGGTGGACGCCGGCCTGGTGTACCTGGCCGATGCGCCTGACGAAGTTCGACTGCAAGTGATGCTGTCTGATAATCGACCCTGTCATCTTGAACTCGACACCGCCGGGCTTCCCGAATCGTCTTTGCCTTACGCAACCGTCGAGGTGGTTTGCCGGGCGGGGTAGGACTTCCTCAGTCCGTGGGAGTCTCGGCCAACAGTTTGATCGCCGCAGCACCAACCTTGCGCACCGCATCCTCAATCTGCGGCGTCGGCTTGGCAGCGTAGTTCATGCGCAGGCAATTGCGGTATTTGCCCGAGGCGGAAAAAATGCTGCCGACGGCAATCTGTACGCCTTGATCGTGCAACGCACGATTCAGTTTCAGGGTGTCGAAGCCCTCCGGCAGCTCAACCCAAAGCATGAAGCTGCCCTGGGGGCGACTGGCGCGGGTGCCGGCAGGAAAATAACGGCTGACCCAATCGATCATTACGTCGCGATTGCGCTGGTATTGGGTGCGCATCCGCCGCAAATGCGGTTCGAAGTGCCCTGCCTTGAGAAATTCGGCAATCGCGATCTGCGGTTGCGGCGCCGTAGAGCCGGTGCTGATGTATTTCATGTGCAGCACCCGTTCCAGATACCGTCCCGGCGCCACCCAACCGATACGCAGCCCTGGCGCCAGGGTCTTGGAAAAGGAACTGCACAGCAGGACGCGACCGTCTTCATCGAAGGATTTTATCGTGCGTGGGCGCGGGTAGGTGTAGGCCAGTTCGCCATACACATCGTCCTCTATGATCGCCACGTCGAAGCGCTGTGCGAGTGTCAACAACGCGCGTTTGCGCGACTCCGGCATGATGTAGCCCAAAGGGTTGTTGCAGTTGGGCGTTAACTGTATGGCCTTGATCGGCCATTGCTCCAAGGCCAGTTCCAGCGCATCGAGGCTGATGCCGGTGATCGGGTCGGTGGGGATTTCCAGGGCTTTCATGCCCAGGCCCTTGAGGGTCTGCATGGCGCCGTGAAAGCTCGGCGAATCCACCGCGACAATGTCGCCGGGTTCGCAGATGGACCGGATGCTGGTGGAGAGCGCTTCGTGGCAACCGGTGGTCACCACCAAGACTGCGGCGCTCAACTGGCAACCGGAATCGAGCATCAGGCGGGCGATCTGTTCGCGCAGTTCGAGGTTGCCATGGATGTTGTCGTAATACAGGCCGGGCATGTCCTGGCGCCGACTGATCTGCGCCAGCCCGCGCAGCAGCGGCTTCATGGTTGGCGAGGTGATGTCCGGCATGCCGCGGCCCAGCTGCACCACGTCTTTGCGTGGCACTGCGTGGATCAATTCCAGCACCTGATCCCACTGGGAAATGTCCACCGGGCGTTGAGCCGGACGGCCAACGGCGGGCAGTTCTGGCAGCTCACGGCTGACTGGCACGAAGTACCCGGATTTCGGTTTCGGGGTCGCCAGCCCGCTGTCTTCCAACACCCGATAAGCCTGCTGCACGGTGCTCAGGCTGACCCCGTGTTCGACACTCAGCGCCCGCACCGACGGCAGCCGGTCGCCGGGGCGATAGAAGCCTTGTTCGATACGCGTGCCGAGCAATTCGGCGAGATTGACGTAAAGGGTCATGGCGCAGCCTCGGTGCAGGTGATTCGGTTGACCAGTACAGATGGGGCAGAAATACAGGATTCAGAGCTTTAAACAGTCAATCTGTATGGAAATAATACAGTTGCTTTGATTCTGTAATGCTTTTCGTCGTCCGCGCATCATGAAAGCTCTGGCTACCCAAGTAAACAGGAGCAATCAAAATGAACGGATTGAGCGATGTGCGGCTCACGTTACACAGTCAGGAACTGGCGGCAGCGCAAAACAACGGCGCACGCGAGGCGGTCATGCGCAACGCACCGTCCGGCCTGAGTCGCTGGGGTCTGTTCTGGCATCGTCTGCACACGCGCAAGGCGTTGCTTGGGCTGACACCGGAACAGCTCAGGGATGTCGGATTAAGTCGGGAGCAGGCGCGGGAGGAGGGCTTGAAGCCGTTCTGGCGTCTGTGAGATGAAATGCGATCCCTTGTAGCAACTGCGGAAGGTTCGGGCCGCGTTCGGACGTCCGACTGCGCAGCAGTCGTAAATCAGGCGCCGTGGTTTGCCTGAAAGAGCGCGGTTGCAGCATTTGCGACGGCTTCGCCGCCGAACGCTGCCTCCCGGTGCTCGTCAGCTGCTACAAGGGCGGACATGTCGCTGAATCAGGTTCAGACCCACTCTTTAAGCCGATGCCAAAGCATCCCCAATGCCAGCAACGGCGAGCGCAAATGCTTACCACCCGGGAAGGTGATATGCGGCACCTTGGCAAACAGATCAAAGCCTCCACTGTGCTGACCGCTAATAGCCTCAGCCAACAGTTTGCCCGCGAGGTGTGTGGCATTCACGCCATGACCGGAATAAGCCTGGGCGTAATAGACATTCGGCTGATCCTTTAGCCGCCCGATCTGCGGCAGGCGATTGGCGCCGATGCCGATCATCCCGCCCCATTGAAAATCGATCTTCACGCCGGCCAGTTGCGGGAAAACTTCCAGCATCTTCGGCTGCATGTACGCGGCGATGTCCTTCGGGTCGCGACCTGAATAATGACAGGCGCCGCCAAACAGCAAGCGTCGGTCCGCCGAGAGTCGGTAGTAATCCAGCGCTACCCGTTGATCGCAGACCGCCATATTCTGCGGCAGTAGCGAGTAAGCCAGCTCTTCACTCAAGGGTTCGGTGGCGATGATGTAGCTGCCGGCGGGCAGCACTTTACCGCTGAGTTCGGGACTGAGTTCATTGAGGTAGGCGTTGCAGCCCAGCACCAGCGTCTTGGCGCGAACCGAGCCCTGGGCGGTATGGACCTTGACCTCGGGGCCATAATCGATGCGGGTGACCGCCGATTGTTCGAACAGCTTCACCCCCAACTGCTGTGCGGCGGCCGCTTCGCCCAGCGCCAGGTTCAGCGGATGCAGATGCCCCGAGCCCATGTCGATCAAACCGCCGACGTAGCGGTCGGACCCCACTACGGAGTGCATTTCGTTGGCTTGCAGTAGACGGGTTTCGTAACGGTAACCGAGGCTGCGCAGCGCTTCGGCGTCTTCGGCAAAGCCTTCGAGGTCACGGGGCTTGTTGGCCAGGTCGCAGTAGCCCCAAGTCAGGTCGCAAGCGATCTGAAAACGCTCGACCCGCTGTCGGACGATTTCCACCGCTTCCAGGCCCATGAGTTTCATCTGACGCACGCCGTCCGCACCGATCACGTTAGCGAACTGATCGAGGCCATGGCCGACGCCACGAATCAATTGCCCGCCGTTGCGTCCGCTGGCGCCCCAACCGATTTTGTGGGCTTCGAGCAGGATCACGCTGAGGCCGCGGTCGGCCAGTTCGAGCGCCGTGTTCAACCCGGAGAACCCGCCACCGACGACGCACACGTCAGCCACCAGATCGCCTGTGAGCACCGGATGATCGGGCTGCGGCAGGCTGCTGGCGGCGTAATAAGAGGCAATGTGCTGGTGGTTCGGGGCAGGTTGCTGAGCACGGGCATTCATGTGCGTGTTCCTGATTCTTGTGTTTAGAAAATTTGACGGAGCATAAGCCGGACCTTCGGACACGGGCAACACTGGTCGGTCGATCGGTGCTGTCTGGATCGGGGCTTTTCCGTCAGAATCGCGCTCTATTCCGCTTTTGGTCACCGCTTCGATGAGCTGCAACAGTCAGAAAATTCGCACGCTACGGCAGCAGATTCCCTCGTTCGAGTGCGTGCCCGGCTGCCATGACTGCTGTGGGCCGGTGACCACCTCACCGGAAGAAATGTCTCGCCTGCCGCGCAAGACCCGGGTCGAGCAGGACGCCGCGATGGATGAACTCAATTGCGTCCACTTGGGGCCCAACGGCTGCACCGTGTATGACGAGCGGCCGCTGATCTGTCGGCTGTTCGGCACTACCAAGACCTTGCCATGCCCCAATGGACGCGGGCCGGTGGAGCTGATTCATCCGCGGGTCGAGAAGCAAATTCACGAGTACATGGCCAGCACTCGGCAAGTCCTCGTTTGATCGTGGGCTCAATCCGGAATCGGCAGATTCAGGCTTTCTTTCACCTCTTCCATCACGATGTAGCTCTTTGATTCGCGCACATGCGGCAGCTTGAGCAGGATGTCGCCCAGCAGTTTGCGGTACGAGGCCATCTCGGAAATCCGCGCCTTCACCAGATAGTCGAAATCCCCTGACACCAGGTGGCACTCCAGCACGTGGGGAAGCTTCAGGACCGCGCGTCGGAACTCTTCGAAAGTATCACCGGATTTGTAGTCGAGGCTGATCTCGACGAACACCAGAAGACTGCCCTTGAGGTGCTGCGGATTGAGCCGGGCGTTGTAGCCCATGATGATTCCTTCGCGCTCCAGACGCCGGACCCGCTCGGTACACGGCGTGGTCGAGAGCCCGACCTTTTCCCCCAGCTCGGTGAAGGAGATGCGCCCGTCCGCTTGCAGGATCCGCAAGATGTTGCGGTCGATCTTGTCCAGCTCACGTTTCGTTTGAGTGTTGGTACGCATAGGGGATGCGCCTCCGTGAAAAGGGATTTTGCCGAGAATTCTCGCCAAATATAGGCACTTATATAGTGAAAAGCACTGCCTAATCTTTTTTACACTGCACACATCAATGCTCGACAACTACGAACGTCAGCGGCAAGCCGCGATGAGGGATATGAAAATGCGCGTTATGGTCTTGGGTAGCGGCGTCATCGGTACCGCCAGTGCTTATTATCTGGCTCGAGCCGGGTTTGAAGTGGTGGTCGTGGACCGTCAGCCCGCCCCTGCCATGGAGACCAGTTTCGCCAACGCCGGCCAGGTATCGCCGGGTTATGCCTCACCATGGGCCGCGCCGGGTGTTCCGCTCAAGGCCATCAAGTGGCTGTTGCAGCGCCACGCCCCGCTGGCGATCAAGGCCACCGCCGACATCGACCAGTACCTGTGGATGGCGCAAATGCTGCGCAACTGCACTGCCAACCGTTATGCGGTGAACAAGGAGCGCATGGTCCGGCTGTCCGAGTACAGCCGTGACTGCCTCGACGAATTGCGCGCCGAAACCGGCATTGCCTACGAAGGCCGCAGCCTCGGTACTACACAACTGTTCCGCACCCAGGCTCAACTCGACGGCGCCTGGAAAGACATCGCCGTGCTGAAAGAATCCGGTGTGCCGTTCGAACTGCTCGACCGCGCTGGCATTGCTCGCGTTGAGCCGGCGCTGGCCAGCGTCACCGACATCCTCGCCGGTGCCCTGCGCCTGCCGAACGACCAGACCGGCGATTGCCAGATGTTCACCACCCGCCTGGCCGAAATGGCCGTGAAACTCGGTGTGGAATTCCGCTTCGACCAGGACATTCAGCGCCTCGACTACGCCGGTGATCGCATCAACGGCGTATGGATCGACGGCAAGCTGGAAACCGCTGACCGCTATGTGTTGGCGCTGGGCAGCTATTCGCCGCAGTTGCTAAAGCCGTTGGGCATCAGGGCTCCGGTGTATCCGCTCAAGGGTTACTCCCTGACCGTGCCGATCACCAACCCGGCGATGGCCCCGACTTCGACTATCCTCGATGAGACCTACAAGGTCGCGATCACCCGCTTTGACAATCGCATTCGCGTCGGCGGCATGGCTGAAATAGCCGGTTTTGACCTGTCGCTGAACCCGCGTCGGCGCGAAACCCTGGAGATGATCGTCAACGATCTTTATCCTCAGGGCGGCGATCTGGCCCAGGCAAGTTTCTGGACCGGTCTGCGTCCGACCACCCCGGACGGCACGCCGATCGTGGGTGCTACGCCGTTCAGCAATCTGTTTTTGAACACGGGTCACGGTACGCTTGGTTGGACCATGGCGTGCGGTTCCGGTCGCTTGCTGGCTGATCTGATGGCGAAGAAAACGCCGCAAATCAGTGCCGAAGGCCTCGATATTTCCCGTTACGGCAAAAAAATTCAGGAGTCAGCAAAACATGTCAATCCAGCGCCAGCTCACCAATGAGCGCATGAGCCAGATCGTAGTCCACAGCGGGACCGTGTATCTGGCAGGGCAGGTCGGCGACGATATGAACGCCGGGATTGAACAGCAGACCCGTGAAACGCTTGCCAACATCGAGCGTCTGCTGGATCTGGCCGGGACCGACAAGAGCCGCCTGCTGTCGGTGACGATTTACTTGAAAGACATTGATGCGCACTTCGAAGGCATGAATGCGGTCTGGGACAAGTGGCTGCCAAAAGGCGTCGCACCGGCCCGTGCCACGGTTGAATCGAAGTTGTGTGAACCGGAAATCCTGGTTGAGCTGTCAGTTGTCGCGGCTCTGCCATAACTGCACTGACATAAGTGTTCAGAAAGATCCCTCTCCCGGTGCTACTCGCGGTTCACGCTGTCAGCCAGCGCCGGTTTTTCCTCCTCAATGACCGACCAGAAGTCTGCCGCCATGCGTCCTGCCCGTGCCCTGATCGACCTTCAAGCCCTGCGTCACAACTACCAAATCGCCCGTGAAGTCACGGGGGCCAAGGCCCTCGCGGTGATCAAGGCCGATGCCTATGGCCATGGCGCGGTGCGTTGCGCCCAGGCACTGGAAGCCTGCGCGGACGGATTTGCCGTGGCTTGTATTGAAGAGGCCCTGGCGCTGCGAGCCGCGGGCATTCGTGCGCCGGTGTTGTTGCTGGAAGGTTTTTTCGAGGCCGATGAGCTGTCGCTGATCGTTGAGCATGACTTCTGGTGCGTGGTGCATTCGCTGTGGCAGCTCGAAGCCATCGAGAACGCTGCACTGAGCAAGCCGATCACGGTCTGGCTCAAGCTCGATTCGGGCATGCATCGGGTTGGCTTGCATCCAAAGGATTATCAGGCGGCCTATCAACGGCTGCTGGCCAGTGGCAAGGTTGCGAAGATTGTTCTGATGAGCCACTTTGCCCGGGCCGATGAGCTGCACAGTCAGGCCAGTGCAGAACAGGTCGCCGTGTTCGAAGCCGCGCGTCAGGGCTTGTCGGCCGAGGTCAGCCTGCGCAACTCGCCAGCAGTGCTCGGTTGGCCGCAGATTCCCAGTGATTGGGTTCGCCCGGGCATCATGCTCTACGGCGCTACGCCATTCGAAGAAGCCAATGCCGTGGCGTCGCGCCTGCAACCGGTGATGACCCTCGAATCGAAAGTGATTTGCGTGCGTGAACTGCCGGCCGGCGAGCCGATCGGTTACGGCGCCCAATTCATCACCCAGAAACCGATGCGCGTGGGCGTGGTAGCCATGGGTTACGCCGACGGCTACCCACGTCAGGCACCGACCGGTACGCCAGTGATGGTTGCCGGACAGCGCAGCCAGTTGATTGGCAGAGTGTCGATGGACATGCTCTGTATCGACCTGACCGATGCGCCGCAAGCCGGTCTCGGTTCGACCGTCGAGTTGTGGGGCAAAAATATCCTCGCCAGTGACGTGGCTGCGGCCGCGGGCACGATTCCTTACCAGATCTTCTGCAACCTGCGCCGGGTGTCAATGCTCTATTCCGGGGCTTGACGCAAAGCGCGCCGACCGAAAGTCGCTTCGCCAAACAGGATTCAGGTCCAAGTGTTGTAAATACTGAACGCTGTCGCCATGATAACGCTCAATATTCCAACAACCTGAATCTTGGAGGCGCAAGCTTGGACGTCGGTGAACGACTGCAATCCATCCGTAAGCTCAAAGGACTTTCCCAGCGTGAACTCGCCAAACGCGCGGGCGTCACCAACAGCACCATTTCGATGATCGAGAAGAACAGCGTCAGCCCCTCGATCAGTTCGCTGAGGAAGGTGCTGGGCGGGATTCCCATGTCCATGGTCGAGTTCTTTTCCGAAGAGATCCTGCAGGAAAAACCGACTCAGATCGTCTACAAAGCCAACGAGCTGATTGATATTTCCGATGGCGCAGTGACCATGAAACTGGTCGGCAGGGCTCATCCGAGCCGGGCCATCGCGTTCCTCAACGAAATCTACCCGCCAGGCGCCGACACCGGTGACGAGATGCTCACCCATGAGGGCGAGGAAACCGGGATTTTGCTCGAAGGTCGACTTGAACTGGTGGTAGGGCTCGAAACTTTTGTGCTCGAAGCCGGCGACAGCTACTACTTTGAAAGTACTAAACCGCACCGTTTCCGTAATCCGTTCGATGCGCCGGCGCGACTAATCAGCGCAGCTACTCCAGCAAATTTCTAAAAAAAGAGGCGTCCCGCCAGCATTGCGCAGGTGCCCGAGTTGTTTTTTCGCCACGCATAAGACCCCTTCGACTTTGGGGTTGTTTCAGTGTGGCGGGCTTACCGTTATACTTGCGCCCGCCTGCGAACCGTGGCCGTGGGCGTGACTAGCCACCATTGAGGGTGAACGCGTGAATCTAATTATGAAAATGCTGGCCGTACCAGCAACCGTATTGGCCCTATGGGCAGTCAGCGCACAAGCTGCGACCAACGACGATATTGCTAAACGCCTTGAGCCAGTCGGCCAGGTTTGCGTTCAGGGTAAAGAGTGCAAGGGGATGGAAGTCGCTGCTTCGGCGGGCGGTGGTGATGCCAAAACCCCTGATTCCGTGATTGCAAAACATTGTAACGCTTGCCACGGCACCGGCCTGTTGGGCGCGCCGAAAGTCGGTGATGCGACAGCCTGGGGCGACCGCGCCAAGAAACAAGGCGGCCTTGACGGCTTGCTGGCGAAGGCGATCTCCGGCGTCAACGCGATGCCGCCTAAAGGTACCTGCGCCGACTGCTCTGATGCAGATCTCAAGGGCGCCATCCAGAAGATGTCCGGCTTGAAATAAGCCTCCATCTTCAGCGAAAAAGCCGCTTGCGAGCGGCTTTTTTGTGCCCGCGATTTGCGCCTGGGACTATTCTTTGCAGCAAAGGCCCGGCAAGCTCGGTCCAACCCCAGTTCACGGAATGTAAGGGAGGATCAGATGGTTCAGCTGTGTTCTATCGAGCAAGCGGTCGATGACGTCTTGGCACGGTTGCCAGTGCATATCCACATGGGCCTGCCCCTCGGTCTGGGCAAACCCAACCACTTCGTCAACGCGCTGTTCCAACGCATTGCGCAGTTGCCCGAACGGCAGCTGACGATCTACACCGCCCTGTGCCTGGGCCGTCCCGCCTTGGGCGACGGTTTGCAAAAGCGTTTTCTCGAACCCTTTATCGAACGGGTTTTCGGCGATTATCCGGAACTGGACTTCCTTGCAGAGCTGCATCGCGACAGCCTGCCGTCCAACATCCATGTTCAGCAATTCTTCATGCAGCCCGGCAGCCTGCTCCACAGCGCACAGGCCCAGCAGGATTACGTCAGCAGCAATTACAGCCACGCCGCTCGAGACATCAACGCCGCCGGGTTGAACCTGGTGGCGCAATTGGTGGCCAGCCACAGCGAACATCTCGATCGCCTGAGCCTGAGCTGCAACCCGGACATCACCCTCGACCTGTTCCCCATGATCGCCAAGCGTCGGGCGGCGGGGGAGACGATCTTGTTGGTGGGCCAGGTGCACAACGATTTGCCGTACATGCCCGGCGATGCCGAAATTGGTATCGACACGTTCGACCTGCTGATCGACGAGAAGGACAGCACCACGCTGTTCTCCACGCCGAACATGCCGGTGGGTTTCCAGGATCACTTCATCGGACTGTACGCCAGCACGCTAGTACGCGACGGCGGCACTTTGCAGATCGGCATCGGCGCCATGGGCGACGCGCTGACCGCTGCGTTGCTGGCGCGGCAGGCCGACAATGACGGTTACAAGGCGTTGCTGGCGGACGTGAATCTCAGTCAGTGGGCGCAACTCATCGACCACGAAGGCGGCGTCGAACCCTTCGCCAAAGGCCTTTACGGTTGCAGCGAAATGTTCGTCAACGGTTTGCTGGTGCTGGCCGACGCCGGGATTGTGCGGCGCAAGGTCTATCCCGATGTGCCGACCCAGCAACAGGCCAATGCCGGCACGCTGGATGAAGCCGCGCAGACTGACGGCATCTCGGTGCATGGCGGGTTTTTCCTCGGGCCGCGCAGTTTCTATGAGCGCCTGCGCGAGCTGCCGCAAAGCAAGCGGCTCGAATTCAACATGACCCGCATCAGCTACATCAACGAGCTCTACGGTCAGGAAGAACTCAAACGCTTGCAACGCCTCGATGCGCGCTTCATCAACACCGTGTTCACCATGACCTTGCTGGGTGCAGGCGTGGCTGATCAGCTCGAAGACGGGCGAGTGCTCAGCGGTGTCGGCGGGCAATACAACTTCGTCGCCCAGGGCCATGCGCTGGAAGGGGCGCGTTCGGTGTTGCTCCTGCGCAGCTGGCGCGAGTCGGGCGGTGAGGTGAGTTCGAACATCGTCTGGGAGTACGGCCATTGCACGATCCCGCGGCATTTGCGGGACATCGTGGTCACCGAGTACGGCATCGCCGATCTGCGGGGCAAGACCGATGCGGCAGTGATCGAGGCGTTGCTGAACATCAGCGATTCACGTTTCCAGCCGGGGTTGATCGAGCAGGCGCAGAACGTTGGTAAATTGCCGAAGAACTTCCGCATTGATCCACGGTTCGCCAATAACAGCCCGCAGCGTTTGCAGGCGATTCAGGCGCTGCATCCGAATTTGTTTCCGGAGTATCCGTTGGGCTGTGATTTCACCGCTGAAGAGCGGGACCTGTTGCGGGCGCTGAACTGGCTGAAGAGCAAGTTCAAACTCACGGAGATTCTGGAACTGGGCAAGGCTGCACTGGATGCGCCGCAGGCGTCGGAGTTTCCCGTGCATCTGGAACGGATGCAGCTGACCAACCCGGAAGGGCTGAAAGAGGATTTGTTTCAGCGGCTGCTGCTCACGGGCCTGAAAGCCACCACGCAAACCTGATCGTGACTGATCGTTCCCACGCTCTGCGTGGGAATACAGCCCGGGACGCTCCGCGTCCCATTCGAAAGCTGGAACGCGGAGCGTCCCTTGAGGCATTCCCACGCGGAGCGTGGGAACGATCATCAGCGAGGGTTATTCGATGAAGGTTACAACGCCGCCGGCAAGGGATTGAACCCGAGCCAACGATTCAACACGATAACCCTGAGCATCCAGCTCCGCACGGCCGCCCTGGAAGGATTTCTCAATCACGATACCCAAACCCGCCACGGTCGCGCCGGCCTGTTTGATGATCGAGATCAGCGCTTGCGACGCCTTACCGTTGGCCAAAAAGTCATCGATGATCAGCACGCGATCGCTGCTGGTCAGGTGGCGGGGAGAGATCGCCACGGTGCTTTCGGTCTGCTTGGTGAACGAGTAAACGGTCGCCGACAGCAGGTTTTCGGTCAGGGTCAGGGACTGATGCTTGCGCGCAAAAATCACCGGCACGCCGAGGTTCAGACCGGTCATGATCGCCGGGGCAATGCCCGAGGCTTCGATGGTGACGATCTTGGTGATGCCCGAATCCTTGAACAGCGTGGCGAATTCGTCGCCGATCAGCTTCATCAGGGCCGGGTCGATCTGGTGGTTCAGAAAGGCGTCGACTTTCAGGACCTGGTCGGAAAGCACGATGCCTTCTTCGCGAATTTTCTTGTGCAGTGCTTCCATGAAGCTTTCCTCTACTGGCGCCTTGTGCGCCGAAGGTTCGGTTAAAAAGCAGTCGATTCTAGCGCTTTAACATCGCGCGTATATCCGCCAATGCGGTATTACCGCGAACAGCTTTGACTTCAACCGGTGTGTCGTCGTTGCCTTCCCAGGCCAGGTCGTCCGGCGGCAATTCATCGAGGAAGCGGCTCGGCGCACAATCGATGATCTCGCCATATTGCTTACGCTTGGCAGCAAAGGTGAAGGCCAGTGTCTGACGCGCTCGGGTAATTCCGACGTAGGCCAGCCGGCGTTCTTCTTCGATGGTGTCGGCTTCGATACTGGAGCGGTGCGGGAGGATTTCCTCTTCCATGCCCATGATGAACACGTAAGGAAATTCCAGACCCTTGGAGGCGTGCAGGGTCATCATCTGCACACCTTCGGCGCCGTCCTCCTCTTCCTGCTGACGTTCCAGCATGTCGCGCAGGACGAGTTTGCCGATGGCGTCTTCGACGGTCATCTCGCCTTCTTCGTCTTTTTCGAGGGTATTCTTCAACGCCTCGATCAGGAACCAGACGTTACCCATGCGGTAATCGGCGGCCTTGTCGCTGGAGCTGTTGGTGCGCAGCCAGTTCTCGTAGTCGATGTCCATGACCATGCTGCGCAGCGCCGAAATCGGGTCTTCGCCGGTGCACTGCTCGCGGACCTTGTCCATGAAACGCTTGAAGCGCGACAGGCGATCAGTGAAGCGCGCATCCAGATGTTCGCCCAGACCGATTTCGTCGGTGGCGGCGTACATCGAGATTTTTCGCCCGGTGGCGTAGTTGCCAAGCTTTTCCAGTGTGGTCGAACCGATCTCCCGGCGTGGGACGTTGATCACCCGCAGGAAGGCGTTGTCGTCGTCCGGGTTCACGATCAGGCGGAAGTAGGCCATCAGGTCTTTTACTTCCTGACGTCCGAAAAAGCTGTTGCCACCGGACAGGCGATACGGAATCTGGTGATGTTGCAGCTTCAGCTCGATCAGCTTGGCCTGGTAGTTACCGCGATACAGAATCGCAAAATCGCTGTACGGCCGATCCGTGCGCAGGTGCAGGGTCAGCAATTCCACGGCCACGCGCTCGGCTTCGGCGTCTTCGTTGCGGCAGCGGATCACGCGGATCTCGTCGCCGTGGCCCATCTCGCTCCACAACTGCTTCTCGAATTCGTGCGGGTTGTTCGAGATCAGCACGTTGGCGCACCGCAGGATGCGACTCGTGGAGCGATAGTTTTGCTCCAGCATCACCACTTTCAGGGACGGGTAATCGTCCTTGAGCAACATCAGGTTTTCCGGCCGCGCGCCGCGCCAGGCATAAATCGACTGGTCGTCGTCACCGACCACGGTGAACTGGTTGCGCGTGCCGATCAGCAACTTCACCAGCAAATATTGGCTGGCGTTGGTGTCCTGATACTCGTCCACCAGCAGGTAGCGGACTTTGTTCTGCCATTTTTCGAGGATGTCGGGGTGTTCCTGGAACAGCTTCACCGGCTGCAGGATCAGGTCGTCGAAGTCCACCGCGTTGAACGCCTTGAGCGTGCGCTGATAGTGGGTGTAGACGATGGCGGCGGTCTGTTCCTTGGGATTGCGTGCGTTTTCCAGGGCTTCGGGCGGCAGGATCAGGTCGTTTTTCCATGAGCCGATCATGTTCTTGATCTCGTCGACGCCGTCGTCGCCCGAGTATTCCTTCTGCATGATGTCGGTCATCAGGGCTTTGACATCGGTTTCGTCGAAGATCGAGAAACCCGGTTTGTAGCCCAGTCGCACATGTTCCTTGCGGATGATGTTCAGGCCCAGGTTGTGGAAGGTGCAGACCGTCAGGCCGCGACCCTCGCCGCCCTTGAGCAGGGTGCCGACCCGCTCCTTCATCTCGCGCGCGGCCTTGTTGGTAAAGGTCATGGCGACGATGTACTGGGCGCGGATGCCGCAGTTCTGGATCAGATGCGCAATTTTGCGGGTGATCACGCTGGTCTTGCCGGAGCCTGCGCCGGCGAGCACCAAAAGAGGGCCGCCGACGTAGCTCACGGCTTCTTGCTGCCGGGGATTGAGTCGGGACAT